>CAYQCE010000035.1:0-35285 GCA_964415885.1 uncultured Ignavibacteria bacterium | reverse complement strand
TGAAGCGAAACACTTAAGCGAAAACTGCTATCGGAAATGTCACCAATGTTGCGGTCCGTACAGAAGAAGAAACCGGCCTGAAAGGCGGGCTGCCCGGCCCTTAGTATATGACTTGAATATACATCATATAGTCCTTCCCGCAAAAAATGGCAAAACAAAAAGAGGTGCCGACTACTTTGTCAACACCCTGGCCCGCGCAGATGCGCGGGCTTTCATATCAGCTATGATACGTTTCGTTAATCTTCGACGGAAGTAGCCTTCTCCTCTTTCTCTTTCTTTGACTGCTTTTTCAGTCTTCCGAGGATATCGCTTGCGCTGTTCGGCATTCCGTCTTGTTCGAGACGGTTTCTCACTTTCTCGCCGGTGCCGGGGAAGAGATCGGCGAGATCGCCTTTCTGGACGAGTTCTTCGTGATGTTCGAGGTCGCGTATGAACTCCTTTTTCTTGGAGTCATAGTCTGTCATGACCTTGAGCTGATCGAGGCCGTATTTGCCCGCGGTCTGGAACCGTTTGATTGTCTGTTCGAGCACCTCGTTGAGCTGCTCGGGATCATCCAGTTTCAGCTTCATGATACGTCTTGCCGTATCCTGCTTGACCTTGTCGAAGAAGAAATCGACATCCTCGACGACATAGCTTCCTGCGAATGCGAGTATTATGACAATGAAGTCGATTGCTATCGCGAGCAGAAGCGAAAAGAGCGCGAGACCATCCATCTCGATGAAATCCGTCAGCACGAGCTTGAATGCCTGCTTCCTGTTCTCCGGAGTCTCGATGAAGCCTGCGATACTTGGTGGCTGGCGGAGTAGAGGTTTGTCATTCGCTACCATCGCTATTTCGTTGGCCGGGAAACTCACCCACGCCCGGTTCGCGAGCGCGTACTGTTTCTCGACCGGGACATCGCTCGAGAGGAGCAGCATCAACGAATCGACCTCGCGGACATAGCCATCGATCCTTCCGACCAGATCCTCAGTTTGTGCGAGACGAGTCTCGAGGTAGTTGGCGATTATCCCCTCGCCGCGACCGTGACGGTATTTTTTGCCCTGTGTCTCTTCCCATGACACTGCGGCCCTTCGGGCGCCATCGATAATCGACTGGACGACCGAATCACCGGATCCCTCATCGGCCACGATTGCCCATCCGTGATCGCGTTCGAGCTCGAGGAGTTTGCCGATCCTCTCGACCTGGTAACGTCCCGCGACGGAAGCCTTCTTGGCTGCGCTCGAGTAGTCCGTCAACATGGGGCGAATTGCCTCGGAATAGTCGCTGCGCGCAGTCGCCGCGCGGACGTCCGATTTCAGGTTCGAGTCAAAGCTCGCAAACGAGAAGAATATTGAAAACGCAGCCGCCACGAGAAAGACCATGACGTATTTCAGACGGTTCACTTTGACCCGCATCAGGTTCCATGCTATCCCGAGCATAGCTGCCTGCAGCCCGAAAGACCCGAGCAGCGCGAGCGGTGTGCTCAGGACAATCGACAGTCCTCGGAAAGTAGTGATGAATGACAAAATGGACAGAAGCAGTGTGCCGAGATAGATCGCGGCAGTCGTGTTGTTTGTAAAATACCTGTTCAGCATGTCGGGTATCCCTTTTATGAGAATTGCCAGCGCTTTAACACATCTTTCCGGCAATTATGCCGTTAGTAATCTCTTCGGCAAAATGAAACATGGACATTACCGTTTTTGAAAGGAGGAAAGCGTGCGGGCAATTGGAATTGACATTCTCGCCGACAGCTATTATCATCGCGTAGCCGCACAGGGAGCTATCAGGGCAGAGTGTGACATATGAGAGCGAGTATCAGCCGGCAGACACAGGCAATGTTCAAACGATGAAGCAGTCTCAGATTTTCACACTATGTCTTCCCGCTCTCACGGCGGTGCTCCTGTTGCTCTACTGCGCAGATTCGGTCGCATATCAGATTGACACGACGAAAGTCAGAGAGAAGCCACTCGAGGAGAGTCAGAGCATTGGAGAGACTCTGTTGCACACTCCTGAGTATATTCTCAAGACGCCTGTCTGGGCGATCGAAGGATTTGCGGATTTCACGCTGAACGAGATTGTTCTCACAGATTTCACGATGAACCTGATCGAGAGGTTCACTGCGACGGATAGAGTCTGGGGGTTCTTCCCACTGGTTTCGTATGGCAGCAACTCCGGCATAAAGTATGGGTTGACATTTACTTCCGAGGAGGTCTTCACTCGTGGAGAACGTATCAGGGTAAAGACATATTACTCGTCTCATGACTACTCACGCTTCAGTATGCGCTACGCCGCCCCGAGTGATCTGCCATTCTTCCGGCGACTGCTGCTGGAGGCACATTACAAGCGGAAACCATGGGAGCAATTCTACGGCCTCGGCAACAGTTCCAGCAAGGACGATGAGGTGGCGTTTACGCTCGAGGAATCGTTCGTTGAGGTGGGTTGGTTCCATCCGCTGCACCCGACAACCCGTGTGCAAGTCGATGGAGCGTATGCATATTCGAACATCTATGACGGCGAAGATCCCGATCTCGTGGGAGATATCGACTCGATCGCAACTCTCTTCGATATGAACGACGATGAGCTTCGTAATGCACGTGTCTGGTCGATCGGTCTAACTCTCGATCACGACTGGCGCAACCACGCTGGTCAACCGTCCAGTGGTGGACAAGAGTTGCTGAGCGTGCACTACAACAAAGGTGTGTCGAGAACGGATGACCTGGAATATCTCGTGTTTAGGGGTGATTTCCGGCACTATCTTGAAATCTATAAGAAACGGATTATCGCGCTTCGGTTTCTTGTCGAAACGACCGAGCTGCTCGGCGACTCCCCCGAGCTGCCGTTCTACATGCGGAAAAGCCTCGGTGGAGAGGAAAAACTCCGTGGATACCTCGAGAACCGCTTTCTGGATCACAATCTTGTGCTCGCGGCGGTGGAATGGCGCTACCCAATCTGGAAGGTCGTGGATGGATTCGTGTTCTTTGAGGAGGGTCGTGTGTTCGACACATTCACAGAGGAACTCGATCTCGCTGGCTGGCACTACTCGGCTGGCGCGGGGTTACGGGTATGGAGGATGGACGGGGTCCTGTTCAGCACGTTTTTCGGCTTCAGCAGAGAGGGATTCCGCGCATATGCACAGCTTTCGGAGGAGCTTTAGACTGAATCATGTCTCGTGCTGGAAACCGCATCCTGTTCACATTCCCATTGCCACTCGTGTTTCTACTTCTGCTCTCCTGCGGGCACAAGCCGCACATAGAGCCGCGCATGCCGTACTGGGTTGACAATGACCGCGTCAATATCCCCGAACCGGAGTCGCTCGACCCGCATGTTCTCTGGATGACTGTGAAGAGATCGTCGTTTGACCAGGCGAAGCAATTGCTCGACATGGAGCGGAACATCCGGATACTGTTCGACAATCGCGAGCAGGCCTCCAACATCAACTCATACGATGAAGTGCCAAACTCGACATGGTTCAACAACCGGCATCATCTGGATCCGATGACTCCGGCCGAGGTCAAGGCTGGTGTCGATCAGACTCCGGGGCCGGATACGAGTGGTATACTGTATGTCTTTCGTCCCAAATCAGGCGGCGCAACTCCCGGTTTCTGGATCGAGGATGAGCGTGGGGACCAGTATATTGTCAAATTCGACCCGTTCAAAAACCCGGAAATGGCTACGGCGGCCTCCGCGATGGGGTCACGCTACTTCCACGCGTGCGGCTATAATGTGTCCCAGGAAACGATATTCCGATTCAGGCCCGAAAATCTGCGGATACGAGACGGCGCGACGATCAAGGGTGCAGACGGTGACAAGCGCGAGATGACAATGGAGGATATCGAGAGCATACTTGGGAAAGTGCATGTCAGCGAGGATGGTTCAATACGCGCGCTTGCGTCGCTCTCGCTCGGAAAGGAAGGCAAGATCATAGGGCCGTTTTCGTTCAATGGCAAACGCGATGACGATCCGAACAACTGGTACGCTCACGAGAGCAGACGCGAGTTGCGGGGGTTGTACGTGATAGCGTCTCTCGTGAACCATTACGATATCAAAGATCAGAATACGCTGGATATATATGTCGAGGATCATGGCTCACGGTATTTGAAGCACTATCTCATCGATTTCGCCTCGACTTTCGGATCCGATGGCAATTCGGCGAAGCCGCCGATCAAGGGATACGCTAACACGTTCGATGTGCGGGATGTGATGGTCTCGACGGTCACTCTGGGCCTGAAATTCTGGCCGTGGGAGTTCGCGGTGCCATACCGGTATCCATCGGTCGGCTACTTCGAATCGGACCTGTTCGAGCCGGACAAGTTTGACTGCATCTATCCAAATCCGGCCTGGGAGGATATGACCAGACGGGATGCGTACTGGGGTGCAAAGGTTGTGATGTCGTGGCGGGATGAACACCTGAGAGCGCTCGTCGAGACGGGCGATTACTCTAATCCCGATGCCGAAGAGTATGTGCTCGATATTCTGAAGGAGAGACGGGATGAGATCGGACGGCACTGGTTTGGGCTGGTTAATCCGCTCGATTACTTCTCGCTTCAGGCTGAAGAAGGGGATAGGCAGACCGGGGAAACGGGACTTGTGATTCGATTCGAGGATTTGGCTGTCAAATATGGTCTCGAGATGAACAATGCGATTTATAGCGCGGTCATAGAGTACAATGGAAAGAGTGTGCTGGAGATTCCGGAGTTTCGTGAGATGAAGGTTCGGATTCCGCCCGGAACGGTGGATTCGATGATCGCTCTTTTCCCTCCGGAGCCTGAGAGCTATGACGACAACTTGTACAAAGTCGATATCCGGACCAGACGAATCAATCGAGACTGGTCGAAACCGACGCGGCTGTGGCTCTGGTATGAGCCTCTGAAACAGGGATTCCGTTTGATAGGAATCGAACATTTGGATTGATATGCGCCCAATGAAAAGGTTCGTAGCCAATATCATCATCCTCTCCATTCTCGGCGTCTCTCTTTTTGCCGCTGAACCGCCGATTACGGGCGGAGATTTCGACCGCTGGATAGAGAAGCAGAATCTCGCGCTTCAGGACACGCTGTCCGTGCTGTTACCGGAATCCGAGGGGTTCGCTGTTACAGGCCCGCTCGATCCATTTGCTGGAGTTCCCGAAGGTAATGCTGTTGTGTATGAAAATGTGCGCGTGGTGGCGTCCGACGTTTGCACGCTTGTCAGGGCCGAAGCGACAATCAAACGTGAATTTTCCAGCGCACGTCTCGTGAAACACCACAAGCCTCTCTGTGACGAGGCCGCATTCGATTTAGTTGTGGGTAATCGAGCCTATACCGTCATCCTGACGACAATACAGCAGACACGCTTCCATATCTGGCTGAATGAGGCTGTTAAAGATGGCTATCTGGATGAACCTTCGGCAGCCCGGAATTCGTATAGTGTGACGGTTTGTAGCTATCTTGCCGCTGTCGATTCCGGTTTTGTGACCGTGGAACCGCCTGCGGTCGATAGCTTCGAAATCGATCCGGAGTTCGATTTTTATGCCGAGCCACCCGACTATGTCATCCAGGGATACCAGAACTATAAGGACTTTCTCTATAGCCATGCGGAGATCGAAACCGACTTCGCGCACGGAATCTACGCTTTCGTTCCGACGGGAGAGACTCTTCGGAGCATGCTCGACGGCGCGTTGCCCGAGGCATACCCAAACAAGGAGGCGGCGATGCTGCAGCATGAACTCCGCGAGTTCTTCGAGCGCGGCGGTGAAATGGCCTCAATCAACACTCTGACCGCCAAGGGGTTCGATACACTGTCGACCGGAGAGTATTTCTTTTGTGTCGGGCTGTCGGGCAAGATCCGTTTCGGCAGAGAACTGCCGCGCGAACAGGTCAAAGAAATCGAGGAGAGAACAGGCAGGAAAATTCCGCGTGCGAATCACGCTTTCCTGTTTCCCGGCGAGCCGGTTCTGTCGGCGGGGGCGTTCTTCATCGATGAGGATTATGAGACCAGGCTGGTCAAGGCGAATGCTCAGTCTGGTCATTACTTCTACAGCAATATCAACGAATCGATTCGAGAGGATATATCCGAGCGATCGGATCGATATTTCAAATCTCTCGGACATTTCCTGCGCGCGTTGGACAGCCTCGGCATATCGTATGACGATGTGCTCTTGAGCAAGCTTCAGTAGGTCGGATCATAGTATGCAATTCTCTTTTAGGTCACGACAGTCATCACGAATCGCGCTGTACCTCGCGTTGTTGATTGGCTGCAATTTGCTGTTGCTGTCTTTCGGCAATTGTACTTTCGCCGAGGAGTATGATTATCTTGAGGTTGGAGAATGTGCTGTTATTGGCGGTGGATCTTTTGCTCTGCTTGGTCTCGGTGAGCTCGCGAGGAATATCGACTCTACGAAAGCACCCATGATGGTGACTCCGCTGCCCGGTGAGCTCGCTGTTTCGCGCGCGTTTGGCGGCGACTATTGGCGCGGGAAGACTAATTTCCTCGACGACACTCGAGGTTCCGCTCTTACGCCTCTGGCGTGTGCCATAATGCTGGCTGTGACCAACACGACGTGGCCGCATGACCGGTCGGTGAAAGATGCAGGTGAGGACTTGTTCGCATACACTTCCGGTCTGATCGCGACGAAGGGAATGACGTCGATTTTCAAAGGGCTGACCGCTCGACCGAGACCATACATACATCTCGATCGGGAGTTGCCTCGATTGTCGGAGGATTTTTCCGAGGATCACTCTTCGTTCTTCTCCGGACATGCATCCTCGGCGTTCTTTTCCGCGGCTTATCTGAACAAACGGATTCGCTCGACGATGCGCCGGGAATTGTCTGCGGATGACTACCGGGATTATCGGTGGATTTCGCCCACTGTGTTATTCGGATGGGCGTCATTCGTTGGCTGGTCGCGGCTCCACGCGTACAAGCACTATCTGAGTGATGTTATTCTTGGAAGTATGGCCGGCTGGCTTCTGGCGGAGCTTTTCTTCTCATTGCTCGATGATGCCGACTCCGCTGATATGAAAACTGCGGGTGAGAGCCCGCAGATGTTGTTCAAGCTTGGTTTCAGTTTCTGACGGGTGTCAGTCAGACGAAGGTCTTTAGGATGTCTTTCTGCAGACCCTGGAGATCAGAATACGCCTTGTTGATCTCGTCGATCTTCTCGCTCAGCCTATTCATTAGCTGCTGTCGCTCGAGACCGTTGCGCAGCACGATCAGGAGATCGTCGTTGTCCCACGGCTTCTCGATATACTGAAAGAGACCAACATCGTTGATCGCCTTGATGGCATTTTCCTTGTCGGCGTATCCCGTAAGAATGATCCTCGGGATCTCCGGCTTTATCTCCTTTACCTTCGCGAGGAAACTAATGCCGTCCATCTCCGGCATCAGGTAATCGGAGATTACGAGTTGAACATCGTTGTTTTTGATGTGATCGAGTGCCTCCCGTACGGAGGTAAAGGTTTTCACGCTGTAGTCTGTCTCGAGTTCGAGAAAGGAGGTCAGGCTCGTAAGGACCATCTCCTCGTCGTCGACAATCACGATGGTCTGTGCATCATCTGTATTATTCATCGAATTCTCCAATTGACATCAAAAACGAACGGCAACATTGATCGCATGTGTGATCCCGTTCCCTCAAGAAAATCAGCAAACCGGAATGTAACACCAAACCGGTCGACTGTTCAAGTGCTATTTCGATTATATGATTCTGTTGTGGCTCGAAATGATTCGGAGAATCGGCGTTTGCGCTGCATCAAGGCCGGTCAATGGGGACAACGATTTTGAACATCGAGCCTTCGCCCGGCTCGGTGTCGACCTCGATACGGCCATTGTGATCGCGGATAATCTGATGGACGATAGCCAGTCCGAGGCCTGTGCCGATTCCGGAACCTTTCGTTGTGAATCCCGGATCGAAGACACGATGCAGGACTTCCTCGGGAATGCCCCGGCCGGTGTCGGATATCTCGACTACGGCGTTGTCGTCTTCAGCGTACGTGCGGATCCGGATTGTACCCTCGCCTTCAATTGCCTGCACGGCGTTGACAAGGATGTTCATGAATACCTGGTTCAGCTGATTCGGGTAACATTCGACCAGCGGAAGATCGCTGTATTCCCTGACTACCTCAATTCGCCCCTTGATTTCGTGATGCACCAGAGTGAGAGTACTTTCGAGGCCCTCGTGAATGTCCACACGGTCCATTTCGGCCTGGTCGAGCCGGGCGAATTTCCGGAGGCTGTTCACTATCGTGACGATTCTCTCCGATGCCTCTCGATTAACCTCATTGAGTTTCTCTGTGGCATCCAGTAGCTTTCTAAGGTTTCCGATTTCGCGTGATTCGACCGGGATGTCCGCGTCATCGAGGAAGGCACGGAGCTTACTCAGGGATCTTACGAACAAATCCGTGTTGCTGCGAAGAGCCCCGAGAGGCGTGTTTATCTCGTGCGCGACACCGGCCACAAGGTTGCCGAGAGTGGCCATCTTTTCGCTCTGGACGAGCTGAGCGTGTTTTTCCTTAAGCTCACGAGTTCGCTCGTCGACCTTTCGTTCCAGATCCTCTTTGGCTTGAGCTATCTGTTCGATAAGCCGCTTTCTCTCGGTGACGTCCCGGACTATTCGAATCTCTCGCCATGAATCAGCCGGGAGCCGAAAGTAGGCGGTCGTAAATTCGTAGACTTTGTGATTAGGGAGAATGACCTCTTCCGCATATGTGCCGTTCTCGTTCAGAATCGGGTTGACCTCGACATCCTCTCTCTTTCCGATCTCGTGCCAGTCGCACCCGCAGCCCTCGCGAATCTCTCTTTCGAACATCTCCTTCAGCTTACTATTTTCGAATTCGACGATTGGATTGTTCGAGTCGATATCCATCCGCACACCAAGCCCGACCGGCATCATATCAAGTATCGACTCGTAGAAGTCACGCAGGTGCGCATTCTCGCTCTCCAGCTCGAGACGTCGGCTGATATCTCGGCAGATCCGCTGAATGAGTTTCTTGCCGCCGTATTCTATAACGGAAGCGAGCACCTCCACTCGTGCAGTGCTGCCGTCTGAACACTTCAAGTTCATCAGACTGCTCTCTCCGGTACCGGTCGCGATCACGCGTTCGAACAGTCTCTTCGCGAGATCGTACTCATCGGAAGGGTGCAACTCCCAGACTTTCAGGCCGACTACCTCTTTCGCGGAATAGCCGGTCAGCTCCTCGGCCTTTCTGTTGGCCTCGATTACTGTGGCGCTTTCGGCATCGATGACGTAGATAGCGTCACCGGCCATCTGGATCATCTGACGGTACTTGCCGTCCGGATTTGGGTTCTGTTCACACATCTCTACAGGTTCTTTCTATATCTGCGTTCTTTGTTCTCTTGAAGCGGAATGCTATGATACTCGACCTGCAAGACTTCGGAGCCTCGTTACCACGGTTTTGAGCACTCCCTGTGCTATCTGCACATGATCCGCCATGAGATCGATGAAATCCTCGCGGTCTATCCTGAGCATCTCAGCGCTCTCTTCGACAATTGCGGATACAACCCTCGGGGAATCGTCAAAGAGCGCCCAGACTCCGAACGCTTCCTTCGGCCCGGCTTCGGCGATCGTCTCGTTCCTGCGATGAAGCTTGACCTTTCCGGTCAGGACGAGGTAGAGCGCGTCCGGCAGGTCATTCACCTCATAGAGTATAGCGCCAGCCTCGAACTTGACTTCCTCTGCCACCGCGGCAAGTAGCGCGAGGTGTTCGGTCCGGACCTCCGAGAATACCTCGATATTCTGCAGGAAGATCACTTTCTCGATTATTGTCAGCATATTAGGCGCCTCCAGTTTCGGAAACGGCGATCCGGCGTGAATCTCCTTTGTTATCAAGCAATCTATTCATCGGAGACCTTCTTTGCGGTTTCGGATACAATGGGGTTAGGATCGGACTTGCACTTCTCTATCAGCTCACGAATCCTGGCGTTCTTGATATCACCCGCTGCAAATATTGCGCATGCCTTCAGCCAGGAGTCTCTGCCCTCGAGAAGATAAATCAGCGCATCTTCGAACGAGCCCCATTTCAGGCTGAACAGCTCCTCGCCTTTGCGAAGCACATTTTCGACTCCGGCATCATCCAGAATTGGAAAGATGTACTTCTTGACATCACTCTTAAGCAGATTATCAAGGAATTCGATGGCGTTTGCTCGCACCGTCTTTTCCGTGCTCACCACGCCCCGGTAAGCGAAATACATATCATCCGGCGGGTAGACCAGACCGAGCAGCCTGAATATCCGCTCGAGATTCTGACGCTGCTTTTCTACGAGTGCCCGGTGCAGGAGCTTCGACGCCTCGTCACCGTCCGGCATGCCGCCGTGCAAGTGAATGATCTGAGCTATCTCGTAGTAGTTGCGCGTCTCCTGAATAAATACCGATGACCGTGCTTTCGTATCGAAGTTAAGATCTTTGGCGTGAACCCGGAGGTGATTCAGACCTTTGACGATGTAGTACTTCAGGGATGGGTCAACGGCCTGCATCGCATCGGTCAGCATGTCTACAGATTTCTGATCGTGGATTTCACGGACCACCCTCGGTATATTCTGTCTGATCACGAATCTTATATTTCGATCAACCAGGTGTTCCTTGAGCGTGTCAAGAATTGCAGGACCGAAATTCGCGAGAGCTTTTCTCGCGCTTGCGCGGTGGTTTTTCTTGCCCAGCCTGCTTAGAAGCCACGGTATGTGGGTCTCGTCCTTAAGCGAGCCTATGCTCTCGATGGCCGCATTTACGACCGATGGCGACTCGTCGTTCATCAGCCTTTCGAGGTACTTCCCGAACCGATCGGGATCGGATTGTCCGAGGATACGAGCGAGCTGAACTCTCGTGTGCGCTGATTCCTCGACTGGGTTGCTGAGAATCGACTCGATCAGCTTTTCATCGAAGAGCTCCCGCTCCTGTTCCGAGCCGTGCATTGCGATGCAGGCCATAACGTCATGCTGGAGGTGGGAATCGTCGGAGGCGAGCATCTGCTTCATGCTATCAACTCTGCCCTGCGGCGAGTACTCTGCGAGGAAGTTGATTGCCTCCCGTCGTACGCCGGGGTCCTCGTCGGTCAACAGGTTCTCGACGTCCCTAACAACAGTGGCATCGCCGTGTAGCATGAGCGCCTCGAGCGCTTTCCGTCGGATTTCAGGAGATTCGTGTTTCAGAAGCGGCCGTATTGGCCAAACCAACTCGACATCTCGAGCTGATTTTAGCATCTCGAGTGCATACGAAACCTGCCGGGTGTTCGTGCTGCCGAGAGAGGCTATCAACGCGTTGATGGAGTGGCTGTCGTTAATGTGTGTTCTGAGCTCGGAAAGATCTATCTGACGCTTTTCCAGAGCCTTCCTGAATGAGTTGACATACTCGCGGCGCATCAGGAAGACGAGAAACAGCCAGAAAACGAGCAGACCGATCACGACAATGCTCAGATAGCGAACGTCGATTTTCAACACGAGCGTGAAAAGCAGCAGTAGTCCACCTGCAATACCGCGGAACCATCGGTCTACGAATAGATCGATGAAAATTTTCGTCTTTTTCTTGATCTCGAGCGGCAGCGGCAGGAAAAGCAACTCCCGGCCGGTTTTGTCGATGGAGTACTTCAGGGTACCGTCCGCACCCCTGAGCAGTGCGGCTGCGAACAGGCCGGGATAGATAAACAGTGCAACTGAACCGAGAATGAGACTGGCCGGCAGGAACGTGATTACGCCACCGACTCCGAGCCATTTGATAAGCCTGTTTGCAAAGAGCAGTTGGACGAGTAAAGATGCCAGCGACAGACGGCCATAGAATTTACCGAGGAATGATGTCAGATCCTGCTTTGTCGGAAACGACTCATAGGAGACGGTTTTGAACTGGTAGTCCACGAATGATGCTACCATCATAGTCATGGCGATTATTCCGACGGTCAGAAGCAGGTGCTTGGAGGAGAGTACGGTCCGGAAGACGTCTCCGATTTTCTTCTCACCTTCGCTATGTCTCCGTCGCCTGATTCTCTGCCTGCGGGTCTCGTCGGCCGGGTGCTTCGACCAGACGAATGTCACGATCGTCGCAACGACTCCAAGAATCCCGATACAGAAAAAGAGAAGATTCTCGGTCGAGATGTCGAACGTTTCGACGAGTATACTCGTGACCTCTCCTCCGGTGAAAGCCCCGATTATGCCGCCGAGTCCAAGGAGCGTGAACACTCGCTTGGACTGCGCTGAATCGAAGACGGCATTTGCGAGCAGCCAGAACTGCGAGGTCGTGAGAGCGCCGTAGATCGATACCCAGGTGTAGAATAGGTAGTAGACCCACGACTGGTCGAGTTGCACGAGCCATCTCAGGATCACGAGATTCACGACGATAATGGCAAGCGTAACTATTATGAGTCGATTCAATCTCATCGACCGGCTCGCCCTTGAATAAAGCGTTGTGACAGGAGCGGCTACGAGCGCCGTGATTATGAAAACGAGCGGCAGAAGCTCGGGACTGACCTTTACCAAAAACAGCGAGTCACGGGCGGGTTTGAGGAGATAGTAGCTCACGAGGATGAGATAGTAGTTGATGAACATTAGTGCGGTCAGGGCTATCTCACCCTTCCTGATATCCGCTATCGACTTGACGAGTTTTCTCATACGTCCCGCTGAAACTCAACAAGAGTCATCGATACATGTGGCCAGTGGCGATCTGTGATCCACTCGCAATCGAACAGAGGTTGGAGCCTCTGTAACAGAGTGGAACACCATCACAATGTCCATTTGTTCACCAGTCAGCGAAGATAGTCGATTTTGCGGAAATTCAAAGAGGGATTGCAGTGCGCTGTCCTCGACAAGCGGTGCGATCACGCACGTGTTCGCCTGAACATTCGACGGTTGGGTACGGGCTCTGCTACCAGATGCCGAGGACGTCCCTGGCGTAGTCGGACGCCATTTCCTCCGGGTTCCACGGCGGATCCCAGACCACATCGATATCTACCGTTTCCACGCCTTCAAGACGCTTGACCGCCTCGCGCACGGCGTCTATCAACTCCGGTCCGTACGGGCAGGCTGGAGTGGTCAGTGTCATGCGGACGTTGACATGCGAATCGGACGCGTCGACGTCATAGATCAGCCCCAGGTCCACGATAGACAGACCTATTTCGGGGTCTATTACAGGTTTGAGTGAGTTGATTATCATATCTTTTTCGGACATGCTATCACTCCGTAGTTATGTGCTCTGCTTCACGCTGATCCTTGGCGGCATCGAGCGCCTCGACAAGGGTTACCCATGACAGCAGGGCGCATTTTATTCTCACCGGAAACTGGCGAACTCCCTCGAGGACTTCGAGATCGCCGAGATCGATACCCGACGTGTCGTGTTTTTCGCCCTTGAGAAGCGCTTTGACCACTCCGGCAATCTTCTTAACCTCTTCGACGCTCTTGCCTTTGATGACTTCATACAGCATCGACCCCGAGGCTACAGAGATAGCACATCCCGCGCAACTGACGGATAGGTCCTTCACGATCTCGCCGTCGAGCTTAACCTCTACTTCGACTTCATCTCCGCAGACCGGGTTGTAGCCTTCGTTTTTGACATCGAGTTCACTCAGCTTCTTCTTCCCGCGAGGATCTCTGAAATGGTCCATAATGACCTCGCGGTACAATGTCTCCAGATTCTCGTTCATACTCCGAAAAACCTCCTCGCATCTCTGACACCTTCTATGAGTGCGTCAACATCATCCCTCGAATTATAGATATAGAAGCTCGCTCTGGTTGTTGAACCGACTCCGAGCTTTCTATGTAGCGGCTGCGCGCAGTGATGTCCCGCACGCGTCGCGATACCATGCTGATCGAGTACCTGCGCCATGTCGTGCGGATGGATGTTCGAATCCACAAACGACACTGCGCCGCCTCTGTCCACGGCCTCTTTCGGACCAAATATCTCTAAACCTCCAAGTTCTGAAAGCCGCGATATTGCATACTCGGTGATGTCTATTTCATGAGCGCGGATATTTTCCAGGCCGATCTGCTCGAGATACTCGATAGCCGGATAGAAGGCGTACACCGCCTCTATATTCGGGGTACCGCCCTCGAACTTCCACGGCAGGTTATTCCAGTTGGCGAAATCCCATCTGACCTCAGAGATCATCTCACCGCCGTAATTGAATGGTTCCATCGAGGCAAAGAGTTCTTCTTTCCCGTACAGAATGCCGAGACCGGTTGGTCCGAGCATTTTGTGCGATGAGAACGCCAGGAAATCAGCTCCGATCTCTTGCACATCAACCGGCATGTGCGGCACACTCTGAGCGGCATCGACGAGACAGAGAGCGCCTTTTTCATGCGCCAGCTCGCACAGCCTCTTGACCGGGTTGATTGTACCGAGCACATTGGACATCTGCGTTACCGACACCAGCCTTGTGTTGGAATCGATGATTTCGTTAATGTCATCCAGCACGAGGCAGCCATTCTCATCAATCGGAATGTACCGCAGAGTCGCGCCTGTTTCCTTTGCGAGAGCGATCCACGGAACCAGGTTTGCGTGATGCTCCATCTCGGTCAGAACGATATTGTCACCGGAGTCGATGTTGTACCGGCCCCAGGAGTACGCCACGAGGTTGATCGCTTCGGTCGTGCCGCGTGTATAAACAACCTCTTCCGGCTTGACACCGCCGATAAACTCAGCGGTGCGAGCGCGAGTCTTCTCGAATGCCTCCGTGGCTTCTTCCGCGAGCGTATGCAGCCCGCGATGGACATTCGAGTTTATCGTCTCGTAGTACTCGCGGATCGCTTCGATAACCTGTCGCGGTTTCTGCGTAGTGGCAGCGTTGTCGAGATACACCAAACGCTTGCCGTGTATTTTGCGCTTCAGAATCGGGAAATCGCGCTTCAGCTTCTCCGGATCCAGAGCCAGAGTTCTTCTTTCGGCTGCTAATGCCATCTTATCTCCCTAAATCCCTTCTTTCAATCTTCGGGTGACTCCACGAGGATGTAGCCGTCTTCAACTTTCACGGAATAGCGATTCACGCCGAATACGGCGGGCATTCGAACGGCGTCACCCGTCCTAATGTCAAATCTGGCGCCGTGCCGCGGACACTCCACCTGCCCGTCGACGAGCGAGCCTTCTCCGAGGTCGCCTCCGTCATGTGAGCAGACATTGGCGATGGCGTGGAATTCTCCACCTTGATTCGCCACCAGTATCGAATGATCTCCGAGCGAGAATACCTTGACGGTGCCTTCGGGAATCTCATCGGCCCTGCAGACCTTTACGAATTCAGTCACCATATTACTCAGCCTCCAGCTTCTCTACCACTGCGGCGCGCAGT
The DNA here is from genome assembly GCA_964415885.1 of uncultured Ignavibacteria bacterium. Classification (GTDB taxonomy): domain Bacteria; phylum Zixibacteria; class MSB-5A5; order JAABVY01; family JAHJOQ01; genus CAYQCE01. Next base: position 20,052 of record CAYQCE010000035.1, on the reverse strand, counting down.
GTCTCACGAAGGTCCTCCGGGACCTGCCTGAATGTCGGTTCCACGAAACCTGTTACGATCGCGCGTACGGCCTCATCCCTGTCGAATCCTCTGCTCCTCAAATAGAATATCATCTCCGGATCGACTGGTCCGACCGTAGCACCGTGTGAGCAGCTAACCTGATCGGTCAGAATCTCCAGCTCAGGAATCGACTCAGCCTGCGTGTTCTCGTTGAGCAGCAGATTCCTGTTCTCCTGGTAGGCCTCGGAGACATCGGCATGCTCTTCGATACGAATCAGCCCGGTGTAGGCGGAAACGGCCCTATCCTTGAGTACCACTTTCACATCGAGATTCGAATATGTCTCGCCGTGTGTGTGATGATGCACCGTGTGATGGTCGAAATGCTGCTTCTCAGCACCAAATGCCATGCCATATATACGGCTCTCGGCCCCCGGACCATTCAGGATTGTACCGGCGTCGAGCTTGGTCACTTTCGAACCGAACGAGCCGAACACCATGTACACATTCGACTGCTTCTCGGCCTTCATGCGCTGTGTCATGAATGTACGCGTGCTGTCGGCCAGCCGCTGAAGAGTGACGTACCTTACGTGCGAAGCCTCATCGACGAAGATCTCAGCCGCGCCGTTGTAAACGTCCGAGACTCTGTCATTCGGCGAAGTGTAGTCATCGATCACCGTCGCTTGGCAGTTCCGGCCTACGATGACCAGTATTCGAGACGATGCCGCCTGTCCAACGGGCATTCTCCCGAGATGAATCGGTTTCTCGATCACGGTGTTGTCCGGGATGTAGACAAGGAACCCGGTATTCCACAGCGCCAGGTTGAGCGCCTCGAACTTGCCGAAGTCGTTCCCGACGAGCTTGCCAAGATACTCGTGCACAATATCTTCGTTTTCATTTACCGCGTGCCGGAGGTTCTTGATTATCACGCCGGCTTCGGAGATCTCATCCGCCATCACTATGCCGGATGTAAAATCCTCACGCTCGACGCCGCGGGCTGAGTAATCGCTCTGCCAGTCGTAGCCGTTCGGTGAGACTCCGATCCCGGGAAGAACTGTCGAGTTCATCAAAGGATCGGGATTCGCGATCAGGAAATTCTCCGGCTTGGTATAGCGCCAGAGGTGCTTAATACGGCTTGGCATCGGAGTCTCGAGGAATCTCTCCCAGCTTTCCTTTCGAAGAGCATAGAACCACTCGGGCTCATGCGGGATGATCCTCCTGAAGCTCTTTTCTTTATGCTCAACTGCTACATTTCCCATTTTGATATCCTCACTCATTTCAGCGATTTAACCCACGGATCCTTCCATTTCGAGCTCGATGAGCCGGTTCAACTCGACCGCGTACTCCATCGGGAGCTCCTTGGTGAACGGCTCGATGAATCCATTCACGATCATCAGGCGCGCCTCATCCTCTGTCAATCCACGCGAGGTGAGGTAGAAGAGCTGCTCTTCGGCAACCTTCGATACCCGCGCCTCGTGCTCGATAGAAACCTTGTCAGCGTCGATTTCCATGGTCGGATACGTATCGGTACGGGACGCATTATCAATCAAGAGTGCGTCGCACTCGACCGAAACCTTGCTGTTCAGTGCGTTCTTGTGCGCCTTCACCAATCCCCGGTACGACGCCCTGCCGCCAGCCTTCGAAATCGACTTGGAGGTGATGCGCGAGCTCGTTCTCGGAGCGGCGTGGATCACCTTCGCTCCGGCATCCTGATGCTGTCCCGGTCCGGCAAACGCGACGGAGAGAATCTCTCCCTTGGCGCCCTCACCGACGAGATACACGCACGGGTATTTCATCGTCAGCTTGGAGCCGATGTTGCCGTCGACCCATTCGACAGTCGCATTCTTGTGAGCGACAGCGCGCTTGGTCACGAGATTGAACAGGTTGTGCGACCAATTCTGGATCGTGGTGTAACGAATGTATGCGTCATCCATCGCGATAAGCTCGACCACCGCTGAGTGGAGCGAATCCGATGTGTAGATCGGCGCTGTGCAACCCTCGATGTAGTGCACGCGCGAGCCCTTATCAGCGATAATCAGCGTGCGCTCGAACTGCCCCATATTCTCGGCATTGATCCGAAAGTATGCCTGAAGCGGAATCTTGACATCCACTCCCGGAGGAACATATATGAACGATCCGCCGGACCAGACGGCCGAATTCAGGGCGGCGAACTTGTTGTCGTTCGGCGGAATAATCGTCGAAATGTACTTCTTGACTATCTCCGGATGCTTTCTCAGAGCCGTGTCCATGTCGAGGAAGATGATTCCCTGCTTCTCAAGGTCTTCCTTGAATGAGTGATAGACAACCTCGGACTCGTACTGTGCGGAAACGCCCGCGAGGAATTTCCTCTCGGCTTCCGGAATTCCGAGCCGATCGAATGTCTTCTTGATATTCTCAGGAACCTCATCCCAGCTTCGACCCTGCTTCTCCATGGGCCGAACGTAGTAGTAAATGTTGTCGAAATCGATGCTGTTCAGAAGCTCGGTGTTGCCCCAGCGAGGCATTGGCTTGGACAGAAAGATGTCCAAGGCCTTGTGCCTGAACTCGCGCATCCAGTCCGGCTCGTCTTTCATCCGGGACATCATCTCGACCACTTCGTGATCGACACCCCGGCGACCCTTGTGGAAGTACTCCTCCGGGTCCTTGAAGCCGTACCTGGCGGCGTAGTCCTCGCCTATCGTCGCTATATCGTTGTGTCTTTTAATCTGCTCTTCCATATCTATACTCCTGCAGTCTCGATCGTCTCGTTGCGTATCTTGTCGTATCCCTCTTCCTCGAGTCTGTGAGCCAGTTCCGGTCCGCCGGAGCGCACAAAACGACCGTCCATCATGACATGCACTTGGTCCGGCTTGACATAATTCAGGATGCGCTGATAGTGAGTTACCAGCACGATGCCGTTCTTGTCTGAAGCTGCATCGTTTATGCCCTCGGATACGATCTTGAGTGCATCGATATCCAGACCGGAATCGGTCTCATCAAGGATCGCCACCTTCGGCTCGAGCATAGCCATCTGCAGAATCTCGAGACGCTTTTTCTCGCCTCCGGAGAACCCCTCGTTCACGTATCTCGTGGCGAACGACTGATCGATATCGAGGAGTTTGAACTTCGACTTCAGGTTCTTTCGAAAATTGCGCATCACGGTCTCATCGCCGTTTGCGCGAGCCTTGACTGCCGCGCGAAGGAAATTCGCCACCGTTACGCCCGGAATAGCCAGCGGATACTGAAATGCAAGGAAGAGACCGGCGAGCGATCTCTCGGTGGCGTCCATTTCGAGAAGGTTCTCTCCCTGAATGATGGCTTCGCCACCGACGATTTCGTATCCCGGATGACCCGCTAACGCGTTGGCAAGCGATGACTTACCTGAACCGTTCGGGCCCATTATCGCATGTTTCTCGCCTGCTCTGACGTCGAGATCGACGCCCTTGACAACTTCCTTATCCTCTACGGTGACGTGTATGTCCCTGAGCGATAAAATTAGATCCTTTTCACTCATGGCTACCTCTTCTTCTATAGTCTTAAATTATTTACTAAACTCTCGTTTTCCGAAACTTCGTGCGACCGATCGCGCTCAACGACGGGTCTCAAACTCCGGTACTCACCGGATGCAAGCGTCCGAAGACTTATCTTGTCGAAGAGATATCCGACGATATAGCTCAGGTCCTGCCATACACTCCTGACAACACAGTCATCTGAGTGCACGCATGAACCGTCCTCATCGGTGGCGTAGCGCTTGCAGTGCTCAAAGGAATAGACAGGCTCGCCGAGTGCATCCAGAATCTCGCTGAGATAGATTTTCTTCGGGTCGCGTGTCAGACGATACCCGCCGTTTCTTCCTCGCTCCGCCTCAACGAGTCCCGACTTGCGCAGGACCATCAGGAGTTTGCCCGCGTTAGCCGCGGTCATCCCCTCGGCATCGGCAATCTCGCCGGTCGTAATAGCTCTGTCGCTTTCCCAGCGTTTCGCAAGGACGAGCATGCAGCGTAACCCATACTCCTCGATCGCAGTAACCTTCATCGGTCGATAAACTCCTCATTAATCATCTCACTAATCTCTACAAAAACGTAGGGTATTTGTTTCAAAAAAGATTAACTTCCTCCACGATTTCGGGTGAGCTTTTCGCGTAGGCGTGTAAGGTGTTGTACAGAAGTGGATTACAGATTACGGCCGAGAGATTGTTGCAGTCGCTTTACTTCCTCGCAAGTACGTCTCCACCATGACTTCCAACAGGCCACCTGCGGGGTGTCACCGTGAGGGCGGACATATTATGTGGTGCGCACTTGAGGTATCGAGTTACCCATGCAAATCTTGAAAACCAGCCTATTCGAACGATTTCAGAAATTCGGTCTTGAGATACTGGTGCATCTCGTAAGCCGGATCTGTCGTATCGGCCGGAGCGAGATAGTCGAACGGCTCCTCGCTTTCCTCGGCGAGAATGGAATGACACAGAGTGCAGTCGTAGTCTATCGTGTTGCCATCGTCGTCTTCCATCGCGGGATTGTGGCATCGGAAACATCCGCCCTCACCTTCATGACCGATGTGGCTCTCATAAGCGCCCCAGGTGATATTCATCTCGGGGTGAATGTTACGCCGGTAGCAGGCCCTGAGCGATTCTATCGCATTTTCGAGATCATCTGCCTGTTCCGAAAGGACTTTGGGGAGGTTTCTCTGGTAGAAATTGGTCAGGTGGTTCTCCATGCCTCGAATAGCAGATGCGGTATCCGGGTAGTCGATGGTCAAGGCCTCAAGCGCCTCACGCTTGATATATGGCAGGTGTCTCGATATCTCTCCTGCGCGTATCCGCTCATCGACGGCCCTCTCGGGGTCCTCGTAGATGTGGGTCGCGCGGTTGTGGCAATCGACACAATCCATGGTTCGGATGTCGAGCTCTGCATTCTGTTCATATTCGAGATCGAAATTATTGTACCGCTTGCGCGAACCATCAGGCATCATTACGTCAGTCCAGATGATATTCTCACGTTCATCGTTTACCGATGTATATCGGACCTCGTTTTCAGCGGCGATATGCCAGTGGATTCCCGCTTTCGCGGGTTCGCGGGTGGCGTCGACTTTGAGGATAAGCGTCGTGAACTCAGGCGTCGATTCCTCATCGAAATCGTGCGTAACGAGCGTCTGCAGTCTCCGACCGTAGTGTTTTGACGGCCAGTGGCATTTCTCGCAGGTCTCGCGTGCCGGGCGGAGCTGATGGACCGGTGTTGGAATCGGCTTTTCATACAGATCGAAAGTCACCGAGATAATCTGCCAGAGACCATTCAGCTTGCTGTCGATCACTGCCTCCGCCCCCTCACCAACATGACACTCGACACATTTCACTCTCGCGTGCGGTGATTGCTGATATGTTACCCATTCCGGGTTCATTACGGTGTGGCAAGCAGTGCCGCAGAAGTTCGCCTGATCCATGAAAGTGAGTGTGCGAGCACTTATCAGGCCGAAGAACGCGATGTTCACTATTGTCAGTAGCGCTATCGTTCGAACGATCTTCGACCCGAGGAAACCACCTTTAACATCCTCATCGGCGAGCTGTTTTTCGAGCAATTCTCTGCCGGAGACTCCAGTCTTCTTCTTCAGCCTGCGCCATCCGAGCGGGATCATCAGGAGGCCAATGATGAAAAGCGCCGGAAAGACCATGTAGGTTACGAGTCCGACATAGGCATTGGTGATAAACCCGAGGAGGCGAGCCGCCTCGAGTATTATCAGGATGAAGAAGGACGATGTTGTCAGTACGACGCCGATTTTACCGACAGTATCTGTCGACACGGCTCTGATAAATCTCAGATACCGTTCAAACATGGATCAGCCTCCGGTGCTATCGGTAGAGATTCTCATAGATCTTCTGCATCTCACCCGAGCGGATTCTCTCTTTCAGCGTTTTAGTGTCGGTGAAGAGCCAGCCGTGCATTGGATCGTTTGTGAGAAGGCTGTCGATATAGCTGTTCACTTCTCTGTTCTCGAATTTGCGCGCTTCCGGGATCATTTTGAAATAGAAGTGCTTCGCCACTTCGTATGCCCCGTGCCACCAGGTGTAATCAGGTCCCATCATCGACGCGCCGTGGCGCATGCGCCGCCCCTCATGGTGCCAGATTTCCCAGTAGACCCACTCGATTTCGTTACTGAAACTTGCCGGGTTTTCGAGAAGGTTGTTCTCTCTCACGATCTCCATGATTCGCGTGGCCGGTTTTGCGAATTTCTCGTTGTATAGCTCGACGGTGACGTCATACTGGTAGTAATGGCCGTCCGGGAATGTACTGCTGTGGCAGTTCACGCAGACGTTTTTCATATTCGACCGCTTTCTCTGCCAGTTCGATTTTTTCTCCGAGATTATGGGACGGAGAGTCCAGCTTATGCGGTCGCCGACATCATGCGTCACCGGCTGATCCACGGTTGCGGACATATGGCATGTTGCGCAGGTGGGAGCAGCAAAATAGTCTTTGCCTACAATCCAGCGATCGGCGTCCAGATTCATTTTGTCGACATTCGTGTAGTACGTGTTTCCGTGCTTCGATTCCTCATATACCTCTTTTTGAGGATGATCCGGGCCGAGATGACACTTCGAGCACGCCTCCGGCTGGCGAGCCTGAGCACGTGAGAAGGCATGCCTTACGTGACAGGCGTTGCACGAACCTTTCGAGCCGTCCGGATTTATCCTCCCGATTCCCGAGTTTGGCCAGCTCTCGCGGGCGAGCTTGTTCGGCGATGCCGGATCGATTCGGACTTTCGCGCCGTGACAGCTCTCGCACCCGAGAATAGCAACCGGTTCGCCTGCGGTGACATGGGCAAGATATGCATCGGCCGAATTCAGTATTTCACCCGCATGGGCGTGGTATGAGTTGTTAACTTCCTCGGCCTCTTTAGCATGACATACGCCGCAGTCTTTTGGTGTCACAAGAGTGGCTATCAAAGCTCCCTCGTGCATGTAGGCGTCCGGCTCACCTTCCGAGGCACGGTGACACTCAATACACGTAACTTTGTGGGCGGCGTGCTGAGAGTTGAACCACTGATTATAGAGACCGGGTGATTTTTCCTTGTGGCAGGTCATGCATTTGCCGGCCACCTGCGAATCTACTGCTGAGAACGTAGACAGATGTGCCGAAAATGCCACGAGGCATACAGTCAGAATGAGAATCCTTGATTTCATACCATCTCCCGCGTTATAAGCCAGCATCCCGGTAAGGCTGCTCAAGCCACTCGACGTGGCGTTGATTGCACGCTTCATTTGCGATGTATTATCCTGATGTGATTATGCGCGCAGCGAGCGATCCGTGCCTTGACATAGGTCAATAAAGGCATCTTTAATCCCAATTACAAGTTTGTTTATGAATGAAAGTCCTCGATCGTGGTTGCGGCTCCAGGTTAGCGCTAATTTATGTGAATGCGTTCACAATCAGCCGATAGAGAATTCGCTCGTTTTTCCCTCAGAAAGTTAGTGCTGGCGCGCGCATTTGCTTGACAGATGCCAATCTATAGCGTAGATTCAACGCCGCAAAATGTAAGCTCTTCGGGGCATATTATGTACGGTGGATACGAGCTTCGCGACAGATTTGAACATAGATCGGAATTTGCTGAGTCACCCGCTTTTCCGCCCGGATTCGCGGGTTACTTATATTTGAGATTGAGAAAAGCTTCACTAATTGAAAAAAGACAGTGATCTTTTGGAGGTCGGAGATGGCTACCGGTTCGTTTAATCCCTTTCATATGGCGCAGCAGCAGTTCGATAGTGCCGCCGATGCCCTCAGGCTGGATGACGGTACTCGCGAGCTTCTGCGCAATCCGTTGAGGGAGTATCATTTCTCGATACCGGTCCGCATGGATGACGGATCCGTTAAGGTTTTCAAAGGATTCCGTGTGCAGCATAACGATGCCCGAGGCCCGTGCAAGGGGGGGATCCGATTCCATCCGCAGGAGACAGTGGATACGGTCAGAGCTCTTGCGATGTGGATGACATGGAAATGTGCCGTTGTGGAGATTCCGCTCGGCGGCGCGAAAGGCGGAGTCATCTGTGATCCTCACAATCTCTCGCTGCGCGAGCAGGAGCAGGTCTGCCGGGGCTGGGTGAGGCAACTCTCGCGCGATGTTGGTCCGAATACCGATGTGCCCGCACCCGATGTCATGACCAGCGCGCAGCACATGCTCTGGATGCTCGACGAATACGAGACCATTTTCCGTGAGCACAAGCCTGGCCTGATTACCGGCAAACCCGTCGGTATGGGAGGTTCGCTCGGTAGAACCGAGGCGACGGGATACGGGGTGATATATGCGCTGCGTGAGGCGCTGAAAGAACTCGGCCTCATGCCGGATGCGACTACCGCGAGTGTTCAGGGATTCGGCAATGTGTCACAGTATGCAGTCGAGTTGTACAACCTGATTGGCGGTACGGTGACCTGCGTATCGTGCTGGGATCAAAACGACAAGACATCGTATTCGTTCGTCAAGAAGGATGGTGTCGATCTGAACGAGCTGCGCGAGATCACCGACCGTTTTGGAGGCATCGACAAGGACAAGGCGAAAGACCTCGGTTATGATGTCCTCGATGGCGGCGACTGGTTGAAGCAGGAAGTTGATATCCTGATGCCGTGTGCGCTGGAGAATCAGATTTCTGCCGACAATGTGGCCGATATATCGAAGTCGGTGAAGGTCGTGGCCGAAGGCGCAAATGGTCCTACTACGCCGGAAGCAGATGAGGTTTTCAAGGAACGAGAGGTGTTCGTGATACCGGATTTCCTTGCCAACGCCGGCGGTGTAACTTGCAGCTATTTCGAGCAGGTGCAGAGCAACATGAACTACTTCTGGGAAAAGGATGAAGTCCTCGGAAAGCTCGACCTGAGGATGACCTCGGCGTTCCAGTCTGTTGTCGACCTTGCAAAGATGCGAAATCTCTACATGCGCGACGCAGCGTATCTGATCGCTATCAATCGTGTAGCCCAGGCCTGCAAAGAGAGAGGCTGGGTATAGTAGTCTAGCGGGTATGTACCGGTGCCGGAGTCTCACACGATTTCGGCACCGGTCTTTGATCGTGCCTGCAGTCTTCCGCCCATCACGTATTCGAGCCATTAGATCGTGAGGCAGGCAGGATGTCTGAGAACGTTCCGGACAAGGCTAAGTTGATCAAGCTTGCCCGTTTCGACCGCAAGTTTTTCGACTCTTCGGAGAGATTTACGATTATCGGAAACGGCGGTCTCGGCGGGAAGGCATCCGGACTCCTGTCCATACGCGACCTTCTCACGGAGAGTGTTGAGGCCGATAAATTCCCCGGAATAACAGTAGATATCCCGACACTCACCGTTATTACAACCGACTTGTTCGACAAGTTCATGGAACGAAACAAGCTGCATGATGTCGTCATGGCCAATAAGAAGCGTGATGATCAGATTGCACTGGCTTTCCAGCAGGCGGATCTGCCGGTGGAGATCGTTGGCGACCTTCGCGCTCTTGTAATGAAGTTCAAACAGCCGTTGGCGGTGCGATCATCGAGCATGCTCGAGGATGCAATGTTCGAACCGTTTGCAGGTGTCTATGCCACAAAAATGATCCCGAACAACCAGTTCTCGGTGGATCAGAGGTTTCGTGCGTTGGTGGAGGCGATAAAGTTTGTCTATGCCTCGACATTCTTCCGGGGAGCGCGCAACTATCTCCGCGCCACGGGCAGGAGATGGACCGATGAGAAGATGGCGGTCATCATTCAGGAGGTGATCGGGAGTCGTTTCGGCGAGAGATTCTACCCCCAGCTCTCCGGCGTTGCGCGGTCATACAACTTCTATCCGACCGGACATGCCAAACCTGACGATGGCGTTGTGAGTCTTGCGCTTGGACTCGGAAAGACCATCGTTGACGGCGGCGTCAGCTGGGCGTACTCGCCGTCCTATCCGAAGGCCGATCCGCCGTACGGTAATGTTGGTGAGCTTCTGAAGAGCACGCAGACGAAGTTCTGGGCGGTCAATCTCGGGAAACCACCTGCGCACGACCCTATCAAAGAGACAGAGTTTCTAATATCTGCCAATCTTGCGGACGCCGAGAATGACGGTACACTTCGGCATCTTGCGTCGACTTACGACTCCCGCGCCGACCGGATCTACACAGGGACCGGAGCCAAGGGACCCCGTGTCCTCAATTTCGCGCCGATTCTGAGAGCCGGGGAAATGCCACTGAATGATCTCCTCAAGGAACTGCAAAGAAAAAGCGAGGACGCATATAAGAGTTCGGTTGAGATTGAGTTTGCAATGAAGCTGCATCCAGAAAAGTGCACGCCGGCGCGGTTCGGGTTTCTGCAGGTCAGGCCAATGTTTGTTTCGGATGCCCGGGTGGACGTGTCCGAGGAGGAGCTGCACAGTGAACGCGCAGTCGTAGCGTCGGATCGCGTTCTGGGCAACGGTGTTTGCAACGATGTGCGGGATATAGTCTTTGTCAAGAGAGATACATTCGATGCCGCAAAGACGAGGGAGATAGGTCGCGAGCTGATGCATCTTAATCAATCGCTGACGGATGCGGATAAGCCGTTCCTTCTTATTGTGTTCGGTCGGCTGGGAACTTCCGATCCGTGGCTGGGTATTCCGGTTGAATGGTCGGATGTTTCCGGTGCGAAAGTTATCGTCGAGACCTCGATCGAAAAGATGAATGTTGACCTTTCTCAAGGTTCGCACTTTTTTCATAATGTGACGAGTCTCAGGATATTCTATTTTTCGGCGGGGAGATCGGATCAATATCCGATGAAATGGGATTGGCTCGAGTCGCTTTCTCCTGCTGCCGACCTAAATTATGTGAGGCATGTGTCTCTCGAGGATCCGCTTCTGGTCAAAGTTGATGGCAAGAGCGGGCGAGGAGTTGTGATTTCATGACCGATCAGAAGCAGTCAATCGACAAGTTGCTCGATTCTCTGAAAGAACGAGCTAAGGAGCTGAACTGCCTGTATTCAATCGAGGAACTCCTGAAGAATCCGGATGCCGCAACGGATGAAGTGTTTGAAGGTGTCATACAGGTGATTCCTCCCGGATGGCAATACCCGGAGGTCTGCAAGGTCAGACTCGAGGTGGAGGGCACTGTATACAAAACTCCAGATTTCGAGGAGTCGCCATGGTCGCAGACTGCGCAGATTACAGTTCAGGATACAACATTCGGAAAGCTCTCTGTTTTCTACATCAAAGAGATGCCCCAGGCCGACATTGGTCCGTTCCTCAAGGAGGAGGAGAAGCTTATCGGCACGATTGCCGATCGTATCGCTCACTTTCTGATGTGGCGCAGATTGCGGCATGTGTCGGAGGAGTGGGTGACCGCTCAGCGGGAGCTCTCCGAGCACAAAAAGGCCGAGTGGCAGGTTATACTTGATCTTCTCCGTCAAACCGACAAGGAGCTGTTCCTGCGTATTTCGCAGAAGATGCTGAACCATCTCTGCTGGAGCGGAATCCAGGAGGCGGAGAATCTCAGACTCTCGATCAGTCCGCCCGATTCCCGACTGGAGTCGGAGATCGTCGAGGACCTCAATCAACCTGATACTAAACGGTTGGTGAATTTTACGGAGGCTATCAGCGATAAAACATTCAGCATCGCTAACAACCACTTGAGTGATGATGAGATTCTGTCGCGCGTTCAAAAGTGGATTCATGAGGACAAGCTCGGATTTCTCGCACAGGTCGTTAACCGGAATCTTTCGCTTTCGGATGTCACCGATGCCGTTAGGCGATACTATCACATTGCGCCCGAGGGCCTCGAGGTTCACTCGCCGAGTTCGCGAGGTATCCAGGTCTCGCTGATTCGCAGAATTCTCTCCGATCAGCTCGACTACATAAATATCGCAAAAAACTATATCGATCTCGGTGATTTCTATCACCTGCTGCAGAAAGTGATATTTGCACCGGAGAGCAGAGGCAAGCTCGGCGGCAAGAGCGCAGGCGTGTTTCTCGCGACTCAGATTTTGATAAAATCGAAGGGGCACGGAGACATATTCGACAACCTGAAGGTTCCCAAGACCTGGTATATCACGTCCGACACGCTGCTCGATTTCATGCACTACAACAACTTCGATGAGATCGTCGAGCAGAAGTACAAAGAAATCGATCTGGTACGGCTCGAGTATCGAAACATAATTCAGACATTCAAGAACTCTCATTTCCCGCCGGAAGTAATCAAGGGGCTCTCCGTGGCTTTGGATGATTTCAAGGACGCATCCCTGATCGTGCGCTCGTCATCCCTGCTCGAGGATCGCATGGGCGCGGCATTCTCCGGCAAATACAAATCGCTGTTTCTTGCAAACCGTGGGACCAAACAGGAGCGTCTGGAGGCGCTGATGGATGCGATTGCGGAAGTCTATGCCTCAACCTTCGGTCCCGATCCAATCGAGTATCGGGCGGAGCGCGGACTGCTTGATTTCGGTGAGGAAATGGGGATCATGATTCAGGAGGTTGTCGGGAAGAAGGTCGGAGATTACTTCCTGCCGGCATTCGCCGGCGTGGCCTTCAGCCGAAACGAATTCCGCTGGTCTCCGCGAATCAAGCGCAAGGACGGACTCGTCAGGCTCGTCCCGGGGCTGGGCACTCGAGCCGTTGATCGCACAGCCGACGACTATCCTATCCTGATAGCACCGGGCCAGCCGGGACTGCGTGTCAATGTTTCCGTGGATGAGATGGTTCGCTATTCGCCCAAGAAAGTGGACGTTATCAACCTGAAGACAAACCGATTCGAGACGATCGAGATCAGCAAGCTGGTCAGGGAATTCGGGAATGAGCTTCCTGCCGTCGAAGACATGTTCTCAATCTACGAAGATGGGCATATGTCGCAGGCGAACATGTTCAGCCTGGATTCGTCCAAGGACGATCTGGTTGCCACTTTCGATGGCCTGATATCGCGCACCAAGTTCGTGACGCAAATCAAGGAGATAATGCTGCTGCTTGAAGAGAAGCTCAACACGCCCGTTGATATCGAGTTTGCCCACGACGGCATGAACTTCTACCTGCTTCAATGCAGACCACAGAGTTCCTCCGATGATGATGTCGCCGCTCCGATTCCAAAGGACGTGCCGAAAAAAGAGATCATATTTACAGCAAACAGATATATTTCGAATGGCCGCGTGCCGCACATCTCGCATATAGTGTATGTTGATCCGGAGAAGTATGGTGAGATCGGTGGAAAAGGCGACCTCATAGCGATCGGCAACTGCGTTGGTAAGCTTAATGAGCTTCTGCCGAAGAGACATTTCATACTCATGGGTCCCGGACGTTGGGGGAGCCGTGGAGATATCAAGCTTGGTGTCAACGTCACGTACTCCGACATCAACAATACTGCTGTGCTGATCGAAATCGCTCGCAAGAAAGGCAACTACGTCCCCGACCTGTCTTTCGGGACGCACTTCTTCCAGGACCTTGTCGAGAGCAAGATACGTTACATTCCGCTCTATCCCGACGATGAGGGCGTGCAATTCAACGAGCTATTCCTCACTCGCTCCAAGAACTATCTATCGGAGGTCCTTCCCGAGTTCAAGCATCTCGAGGATGTTGTCAGGCTGATTGCGGTAAGGAACGAAACAGGCGGCAAGATCCTGCAGATACTCATGAATGCCGATCTCGATGAAGCGATTGGAATACTCGCAGATCCGCAGATGGAATATGGCGGGGAAACCCGGAGAGTCGAGGCTTCAGAGGAGGATGTCAGTTCTGACGGCTACTGGAGATGGCGGATGGGAATGGCCGAGGAGATTGCGAATCGCCTCGAACCCGAGGAGTTCGGAGTCGCGGGGATATATGTCTTCGGATCGACCAAGAATGGCACCGCAGGGCCGGGTAGCGATATCGATCTGCTGATTCACTTCCGGGGCACCGAGGATCAGAAGGAACGACTGGCACTCTGGCTCGACGGCTGGAGCCAGAGCCTTGATGAGATGAATTATCTTCAGACCGGTTATCGCACCGGTGGACTGCTCGATCTGCATTTTGTCACCGATGAAGATATCGAGAAAAAGACAAGTTACGCCAGCAAAATAGGTGCAGTAACCGATGCCGCAAGGCCTCTCAAGATAAACGGGGATGGGGCCGCCGGAGTCTAAATCAGGCGTCGCTCCGCCGAATCGAGGTTTTCCGGTAAGAATACGATGAGAGCCAGCTCAGGGCCGCGATGGGCGGCATTGAACATCCAGGTCCTTCCCATCTGCTCTCTCCATTGACCCGTAAGTTCGGCAGCTTCATGTATGTGTCCGTGAAGTGTCAGCATGGGCTGCTTGTTTTCGATGAATCTCTGGATTGCTATGCTCCCGACGTGAACATCCACCGGAACGTGATCGATGGTTCTGCCGTCCAAACCCGCGCGATCCAGTGCGGTTTTGTACGGTGGCGAGTGGAACAGGAAGATCGAGCGAGAAAGGTCATCCGATTGGACGAGTTCCTCGATATCCTTCTTGATGGTTCGATATCGTTTATCCTGCTCACTCACGCGTAAACTATAGCTTCCATCTTCGGGCGACACACACCCCGGATCGACATACCGCGATACATCGTACCGCTCGAAATCCTTTAGCGTATATGGTGATGGGGGGATGAACGAGTAGCCGTAGATTTCGTAATCGCCGTTCATGAGCCAGCGGTGGTGGGCATAGTGCCACAGACCTTCCTCGCGATCAATCTCAATGAAACGCGTCTCTCTGCCGCGGCCATCGTCATTGCCGAGAATGAGATATATATCTGGATAAGAGTCACTGAGTTCGGACCTGAGTCTTTGGAACTCGGGAATCAGGAAATCCTCGAGAAAATCATCAAAATTATGATCGTTGTTGATCGCACCGCCTGCAGCGGTCATGATATCTCCACCTATGAAAACGGCGTCTGGTCGTTCCGACCTGATTGCGTCAAAAAGCTTGGTATATCGATCTGTCTTGCCGTGCAGGTCGCTCACGAAATAGCACAAATTCAAATCACATCTCCCACGAAGTGCAGGTATTGAAACCCCTGCTTATCGACGGAAGATAACAACAGAGGGAGGTGAGAAGCAAGCTTGACGGTAGGTTCAGGCAGATTCAGTCTGCTGCCGGATCGGCACCGGATCGGCGCTTTCGAGGCCCGATTTCGGAATCAGATCAGATTTTGAGCCTCTGACCTTCTCAAAGGCCGCCTGGTAGTTCAAATACCCGGCCCCGCCTGCCATAGACCGCAGTATTCGGATCCGTTCCTCGACCGGCGGGTGAGTGCTCGTTAGCGCCTTCAGCTTCTTGCCGGTCTTCTTGAACGGCGGCGAAATGTACATCGGGGCGGTAACCTTGGTGGCGTTCGGCATCTCCTCTTTCGATCCGGATATCTTCTCGAGTGCCGAGGCCAGGCCCTCCGGGTAGCGCGTCAATCGCGCAGCGGAGGCGTCCGCGAGATACTCGCGTTTGCGCGAGATCGCGAGAAACAGGAGTTGAGCGAGAATCGGGGCGAGAATTGCGAACAGAACGGCCGCAACCATGATGATCGCCTGCGCCTGTCCGCCGCCGCGCGAGGAACTGCTGCGTCGGGATGAGCCACGCGCAAAGAAGAGACTGCGAATATATACCTCCGAGATTATCACGATTGAGCCGAGGAGAATCCCTGCGAACGTCATAAACAGGACATCGCGATTGTCGATGTGTGACATCTCGTGTGCAATCACGCCCTGTAGCTCATCCCGATTCAGCTTCTCGAGAAGCCCAGTAGTAATTGCGACTGCGCAATTTTCGGGATCTCGACCCGTAGCAAAAGCGTTCATTGCCGCAGTATCGACGACATACACTTTGGGCATTTTCGGCAGGCCGGCGGCTATCTTCATTTCTTCGACAACATTGTAGAGCTGCTGATGACTCTCGCGCGTGGCCTCTTTGGCGCCGTGCATCTTGAGCAATATCGAGTCGCCCTTGAAATAGCTGAGCGCGGACATGAAAAGCCAGATCGACAGCGCTATGATAACTCCGAGATAGCCACCCTCGGGCGGCGCGAACGACTGCCCTATCAGGTAGCCGAGCGCCACCAGCACCGATCCCATGACGCCGAAGAGGATAATCGACTTGCGCTTGTTAAGACGAATCAGTTCCCACATGGTTGCCCAGTCCTACGAGAAATCGACCTTCGGGACATCGCGCTCGGTCGAATCCTCGATCTCGAAAAAGTCGCGCTTCTCGAAGTTGAACATCGCCGCGAGTATGCTCGACGGGAACATCTCGGTCTTGTTGTTATAACTCAGCACAGAGTCATTGTACGCCTGCCGCGCGAAACTGATCTTGTTTTCGGTCGAGGTCAGCTCCTCCTGCAGGGCAAGGAAGTTCTGATTTGCCTTCAAGTCCGGGTAGTTTTCAGCGACCGCAAAGAACCTCGACAGGAAACTCGAAAGTTCGCCTTCGGCCTCGGCCTTCTTCGGAATCGAATCCGCGCCCATCGCGCGGCTGCGGGCATTGGTTATCCCCTCGAGAGTCTCGCGCTCGTGTTTCATATATCCTTTGGCGGTCTCGATGAGATTTGGGATCAGGTCGTGCCGTCTTTTGAGCTGCACGTCTATCTGCGACCAGGCATTGCGAACCTGATTGCGCAGCCGCACGAGCGAGTTGTAGCCGCCGACAAGCATGAATATGCCAATCAGAACGAGCGCTGCAATTATGATGGTTATCCACATTTCTGCTGTCCTTTCGGTATCGCATTTCGTGTTGCCTTAGATACACTCTTACGTATCGAACAGTCAATTGTTCAGATTTTGCCGCACTATCACTCACCGAAATAGAATTCGAGCGTTTTCTCCCAGCTCGGCTGAACGATCCGTGTCAGCATCGACCGATTGATCGGTTCGCGCAGGTTGCTTCCCTCCTTGAGTGCGAAGCCATAATCCTGCCGTTTGAATGTTCCCGGCAAAACTCGAAGCCGACCCTTAAACCGATCATTCACGAGATAGCGCAGGATTGGGGCATCATACACGACGGCATCGAGTTCACCGTCGTCAATCTTCTCCAGACCATCGAGCGGTGACTCGATCTCACGGTAGTCGATACGGTTCTCATCGAGGAAATTCGCGCTGGTCGATCCTTCGATAGTCCCGACTCGCACCCGTGCGAGATCACGCGGGCCCTTGATGCTGGTTTCGAGCTGCGAGACTGTCAGCGCTGAGGCTATCGCGGCCGTGAAGCTCGATATCATTATCAATGCCGCGAACATCCAGACGAGCGCCACGAGTCTGCCGAGAAAGGTCCTCGGAGTCTTGTCGCCGTACCCGACCGTGGTCATCGTAACGGCCGACAGCCAGAAGCCATCGCCAATGCCTTTTAGAATGCCCTTGTTGAACTCCTCGGTGTTCTTCCGATGCTCGAAGAGCCAGAAGAGTACTCCCACTCCGAACAGCACGAGCGCCAATAGCCAGATTACTTTCATGAACTTGTATGAAAACAGCTTCTGGGCAAACGCCATCCAGTCAGCATCGCCGGACTCAGAGACCGCAATCGACAGACCCGTCGTGTAGAACGGGTGCGTGAAATCGAATTTTTCCTCCCGTTCGGAGGTGATTGTCAGCGCGCCGACGACGGCATCCAGGGTACCAACTTCGAGGCCCTCGAGCAGGCCCGTGAGGTCCCGTTCCTCATATTCATAGGTTAGATTAAGCTCCTCGGCTATCTGACGCCAGAGTTCTATCGAGATACCGCTGTAGGTGCCGTCAGCGTTTTTGATGACGAACGGCATTGTCTCCTTGGTGCCGACACGGAGCGTGCGGGGCTCGCCCGTCTCCTGCGCGTAGATGCAAGTCGCGGCAAGCAGAACGCAGAATGCCAGCGCGGTACGGATGATAATAGGCATGGTTTTCCTCCAATCCTCTGGATTGACACAAAACTACCGAAGCCGCGGCGTCGAGACAAGGTTTTTATTGCCGAGGCCCTGGCTGACGCATTATCATAAGAACCATCCTGCACATCGGAACAGGACCGATGCCGACGCTGTAACGATATATGTCAAACATGCCGATAGCTGCTCAGTAGAGCCGAGGTGTGTTTACCGAACATCATGCGAGGACAGAAGGAACATGGGTGAAGAGGAAGTCAAAAAGTCACATTTCATAAAAGACATCATTGATGAGGATATCGAGAACGGCAAGAACGACGGTCGCGTGCACACGCGTTTCCCACCGGAGCCGAACGGATATCTTCATATCGGGCATGCCAAGTCGATCTGTCTGAATTTCAGCCTCGCTGAAAAATACAAAGGCCTCTGCAACCTCCGTTTCGATGACACGAATCCGCTGAAGGAAGAGGCTGAGTTCGTTGATTCGATCATCAAGGATGTACGCTGGCTCGGATTTGACTGGGATGACCGTTTGTTCTACGCCTCCGACTACTATGACCGCCTGTATGAGTGCGCAGTGCAACTCATCAAGGACGGCAAGGCGTATGTCGATGATCTGAGCCCGGAGGAAATCCGCGAGTATCGCGGCACTCTGACCGAACCGGGAAGGGAGAGCCCGTGGCGGAATCGTTCGGTCGATGAGAATCTGGATATCTTTGACCGAATGCGAAAAGGCGAGTTCTCGGAAGGTGAGAAGGTCCTCCGCGCGAAGATCGATATGGCATCCGGGAATATCAATATGCGCGATCCGGCAATCTACCGGATCAAATTCGCGAGCCATCACCGTACGGGCGACAAGTGGTGCATCTACCCGATGTATGATTTCACACACTGCTTGTCGGATTCGTTCGAGGGGATAACGCATTCGATCTGCACGCTCGAATTCGAGGATCACCGTCCGCTCTACGACTGGTTTCTCGATCAGCTCGACGTGCACCATCCGCAGCAGATAGAATTCGCGCCGCTGAATCTGACATATACCGTGCTGAGCAAGCGCAGATTGCGTCGTTTGGTCGAAGAGGGATATGTAGACTCGTGGGATGACCCGCGTATGCCGACAATATCCGGAATTCGCAGGCGCGGCTACTCGCCGACGGCGATACGGGCGTTCGCCGATCGGATCGGGGTGTCGAAGCGTGACAGCATGGTGGATATGAAGCTGCTCGAGTATCACGTGCGCGAGGATTTGAACAAGACCTCGAACCGGGTGATGGCGGTTCTGAATCCGATCAAGGTTACTATCACGAATTATCCGGATGATGCTCCCGCCGATGAACTCCCGGCTGTGAACAATCCCGAGGATGAGTCCGAGGGAACGCGCATGGTGCCGTTCTCGAGGACGCTCTATATCGAGCGGGACGATTTCATGATCGATCCGCCCAAGAAGTTCTTCCGTCTCGCACCGGGGCGGGAGGTGCGGCTCCGCTACGCGTACTTCATCAAGTGCGAGGATTATGTCACCGACGACAACGGCGAGGTCACGGAGCTTCGCTGCACATACGACCCCGCCACTCGCGGCGGGGATGCTCCCGATGGCCGCAAGGTGAAGGCGACGCTGCACTGGGTGTCGGCGGAGCACGCTATCGACGCCGAGGTGCGGCTGTACGACGTGCTCTTCTCGAAGGAAAATCCGAACGAGGTCGAGGAGGGGAAGGATTTCACGGACTATATCAACCCCGACTCGCTGACCGTGCTCGAGGGCTGCAAGGTGGAGCCGTCGCTTAAAGGAGCTAAGGAACTCGACCGGTATCAGTTCGAAAGGCTCGGATATTTCTGCGTGGATAAGGACTCAACGCCCGACAAGCTGGTCTTCAACCGGACGGTCACGCTCCGCGACCAGTGGGCCAGGATACAGAAAAAGCAGGGGGACAAGTAGGGTTCACCTCACAGACAGGTTCAAGCGACAAAGCGGCAGCCGATTGGCTGCCGCTTACTCGGATTTAGGGTTTCAGACTCAGCCGTCGAATAGGGCGTGCATTAGCCACAAGCATATTTGGATGATGTGATTGAAGTTGCTATGGTTCAGCAAATTGGCTATCTTGACATTAAGACATGCATTGATACAGTAGTGATTCTTGGGGGAATAGTGGCTTCGGGTTCTTACAGATTAGTTATTCCGAGATCCTTGACCCTGTCACACTCACCGGTGGCCCACCTTTCAGGTGGGTTTCTTCCATTGGACCGGTGGCCCACCTGCTATGATGAAAGTCAATCAGATTTTGGCAAAGACTGATCC
>CAYQCE010000034.1:0-35426 GCA_964415885.1 uncultured Ignavibacteria bacterium | reverse complement strand
GAGTGGCGGGAAGAACATAGGAAAGGCCAAAAAACCGCCCTTTGTCATCAGTCTGAAACGGTGGCGCGTCTGCGCCGCCGTTTTTATCTTGAACACCCTGAGCCCGGCTTTATCTTTTCAGCTTGATCTTGAATTCACCGGAATCGACTCGCCCCTTTGTAGAAGCAACGTACGGACCATTCGGTCTCTTCTCTGTCAGAAACTCCGCCAGTTCGATTTTGCTGCCGTCCGGCCCGAACAATCCCCCGCCAACTCTCTCGAGCAGAGTCAACCCCCCGGCCATGTCCCAAAGTCGCGAGAATCCGGTCAGGGCGGCATATGCAACACCTCTCGCCACGATACATATATGATATGCCGTGGATCCAAGGCAGCGTGTCTTTCCCTTGAACGCGATATCGTACCGTCGATGGGCGTTCGACATGATGGTCACGAAGTAATCGCGATTGAGCGGAATGTTGAACGGGAGCATCCTGAGTTTCTCGCCGTTAAAAAGCGGGATGCCTTTATCATCAACCCAGTACATCTCGTCAATAACCGGGAAATACAGCGATGCCATGTACGGCTTCCGGTCTTTGAGGAGCGCTACCGAGATACCCCAGACGGGCAGGCCGGACACGAATGAGGATGTGCCATCGATCGGATCGATGGCCCAGATATACTCGGCATCCGAAATGCCATCATCTGTACCGCTCTCCTCCGCGATAAACTTGCTCTCCGGCAGAAGCTCCTTAAGGCGCTCTTTCATCATCTTCTCGCTCTCGATGTCGGCATCCGTTACCAAGCTGCCGTCGGCTTTGCGATTGGCATTCCCGGAGCGAAAGTACTTGAGCTGGAGCGTCGAGGCGTCCATCACGATCTGGTTGATTCTTTCGGAGAGCATCCGTATCCTACGTTTCGGCAGTTGAACGATAATGAAGCTCTATTATACAAACCGTTTGCTAAATGCCCAAGGACGAATTATCTAAATAGAACGTTCTTACATCAAGGAGGATACAGTGTCCAGTCCGAATAAGATTGAGGAGCTTTCGCCAGAGAAACTGCGCTATAAACTGGATCCGTCGAAGCTGAAGTACGATCACTCAAGCGCGATCGTCCCTGATGATGTTATAATCGGGCAGGAGAGAGCAGTGAAGGCTATCGAGCTCGGGCTGAAGATAGAGCGACACGGCTACAATATCTTCGTCTCCGGAATGGCCGGAACCGGCAGAACAACGACAGTCAAACACCTGCTCGAAACACTGACCCCTACTGATGTCAAGCCGCCGGATATCATCTATCTCCACAACTTCAAGGACCCCGACCTGCCGATTTCATTCATTCTCGAAGCCGGCGACGGCTGCAAATTCAAGAAGGCAATGGAGCGCTTCGTTGATGATCTGGTACAGAACATAACGAACCTCTTCGAATCGGACAATTACCAGGAACACAGGAAGACAATCGTCCGCGCATTCCAGGCCAAGCAGAAGGAGATACTCGCTACTTTCGAGAAGGAGATCTCCGAAGAGAATTTCGCACTCGTGCAGGTGCAGGTGGGGCCGTACGTGAAGCCCGATCTCCATCCTTTGGTCGACGGAAAGCCGATCTCTTTTGATGAACTCGAGGTACTGGTTCGAGAAGGAAAGGTGGAAGAGGAGAAGCTCAGAGGATTCGAAGAAAAGTACCATGAGCTTGAAAGCCGCCTGCATGAGGTCTTTAAAGAGAACCGGGATGTAGTTCTCAAACTTGAGGATGCGCTGCAGGAACTTGAACGGCGGCGGGTTTCGCCGATCGTGGACAGCCTGATAGCAATGCTGAAGCAGGATTTCAAGAATTCCGACCTGCATGTATATCTTGATAACGTCGCGGATGATGTGATCGAGAATATCGAGCTGTTCACCGGCGAGCAGTCGGGTGGTGAGCAGCAGCAGCAGCAACCGACGCCGCAACAGCAGATGAGACGCGAGCAGGACAAGTTCCTCAAGTACCGTGTCAATGTCCTGGTTGACAATGAAAAAACCAATCGACCGCCGATAGTTATCGAGACCAATCCGACATACCGCAACCTGTTCGGAATAATCGAGCGGGAGGCGTCCGGTTTCAAATCATTCAAAACAGATTTCACGAAGATAAAGGCGGGATCGCTCTTGAAGGCCTCCGGCGGATATCTCGTTATAAACGCAATCGACGCTCTCACCGAGCCGGGAGTCTGGCAGGCGCTCAAACGGACTCTGCGCAACAGCAAGGTCGAGATTCAGAGTTACGATCCGTATTACATGCTGTCCGCATCCGCACTCAAGCCCGAGCCGGTTGATGTCAAGGTCAAGGTGATGATGATCGGTGACAGCCAAATGTACAATCTCCTCTTTTTCGCAGACGAGGATTTCAAGAAGATATTCAAGGTGCTCGCCGATTTCGACAGCGAGATGGATCGCACAGAGCACTCGGTTGAGGAGTATATCAGGTTCATTGCCAAGATCGTGCAGAGAGATGAGTTGAGACATTTCGATGCCTCCGGAATCGCTGGTGTCGTTGAATACGGGATCCGTGTGGCAGGCAGACAGAGCAAACTGACCACGCGCTTTAATATGATAGCCGATCTTCTTCGTGAAGCCGACTACTGGGCCGGTCGAAACGACGCCGGGGATGTAACCTACGAGCACATACATACAGCTATCGAGAACTGGCGCAAGCGCATGAACCTTCCGGAAGAGAAACTCGAGGAATTGATAGACGAGGGAACGATTATGATCGATACCGAAGGTGAGGTACTCGGTCAGATCAACGGTCTCTCGGTCTACGATCTCGGGCAGTATGCTTTCGGCAAGCCTACAAGGATAACGGTATCTACCGCTGTCGGAAGAGGCGGCGTAATCAATATCGAACGTGAGGCGGAGCTCTCGGGACGAATTCACAACAAAGGCGTACTGATCCTTACGGGATTCCTGCGCAGCAGATACGCAAAGAACAAACCGCTCGTAATGGACGCGTCCATATGCTTCGAGCAATCGTATGGCGGTGTCGACGGAGACTCTGCGTCATCAACAGAAATATACGCGCTTCTCTCTTCCCTGTCCGGTAAACCGATCCGTCAGGATCTTGCCGTCACGGGTTCGATGAATCAGCGCGGAGAGGTTCAGCCAATCGGTGGCGTAAATGAGAAGATCGAGGGCTTCTTCGGAGTCTGCAAGAAGCGCGGATTGACAGGCACACAGGGTGTGCTTATACCCGTGCAGAATGTCTCCGATCTAATGTTGAAACCTGAGGTGGTGAAAGCCGTAGAACAGGGTAAATTCCATGTCTATCCGATCGACACAATAGACAAGGGTATCGAGGTTCTTACCGGTGTACCGGCGGGCGAAATGTTGAGCGACGGTACCTATCCGGAGGGCACTGTTAACAGGCTCGTTGATGACAAACTGATGGAGTTTGCATCGATCATAAAAGAATATCCTGGCCATGTATAGTTGCTGAGACAGATCAAGTTCTATTTAGCTGATTCGGCCGATCTGCAATGCTTACATCAGCTTTCGAGGAACATTTTTTGTTGACTGTGTTTTAACTAAAGGTAGTTTAAGCGTTGTATAGGGCTGTGTACCTTATGCACGCTGAAACCAACAGTACTGCATGAGGAGGGAGGTGGTAGTAAAAGAACGCTAAGAAGCCTAAACAACACAAATAAAGCGTTACCCAAAAAACGATACTATTCGAGCGGCCGCAGCCAACACCGGCCGCTCCTTTTTTTTCCTGCAGACACCTTTTCATCAGCGTTTTGGCGCTAACAGACCTCGAGTGGCACTATGGCGATCCTCATATTCATACTCCTGCTCCCAATTCTAATCGCTCTCGCTCCATTCATTGCTGTTTACTATCTGCTCAAAGCCCTCGTGCGAAAGATCCGTCGGAAGTACCGAGCACGAAGGACGCCATCGGAACTCGATCCAAAAGTTATAGAGACTGCCGCAGTCAATGATCTGATTGCAATCTCGGTTACGCTTGACCGGGTATCGGATTACACAACCGTGAGCGCCCGTGACATTGTCTCCGAACTCGAAGAGCTTGCAGAAAAACCAGAGGTACTCCTCGAAAAGGCGGCAAAGGAAGGCTGGGTCAAGCATGCGGATGACGGATTGTTGACCATAACGTCTCGCGGACGCGAGTGGGCAAAATCCTATCGACAATGGATGAGAGTCTGAACGAACCCGGTGAAGAGAGAAGCTCCATTAGCACCATTCCAATTGACTAACCGAAATCCTCTTGCTATTATTCGGTTCTATGAAATCAGTATTCAGAATTGCGCTCGCACAGATTAATCCCGTAGTCGGCGATCTGCACTACAACGAAAAGCTTATCTCGCGGTTTATCCGCAAGGCAGATAAGAACACCTGCGATATGGTTCTTTTCCCGGAGCTTTCTCTCTCCGGCTATCCACCGGAGGATTTGCTGCACGCACCACAGTTCCTGAGGGATTGTGACAAACACAGGAAGCGAATCGCGAATTTGAAATCGAAATCGATGGTTCTTATAGGCTATCCGGAGAAAGACGGTGAGCGACTCTACAACTCATCTGCGTTGATCGTAAACGGCAAGGTTGCGCAGATCTACCGCAAAGTCTGTCTTCCCAACTATGGTGTATTCGACGAGAAGCGCTATTTCACTGCTGGAAGCGAGATACCACTCTACAAACTGTCGAAGTTCAATTTCGGAGTCAACATTTGTGAGGATATCTGGATCAACCCCGGTCCCGCTGATCTTCAGGCCGCCGCAGGCGCGGGTCTCGTGCTGACGATCAACTCATCCCCATACCATATCCGAAAATCTCGAGAGCGGATCAGCATGCTGACCGCTTTCGCCAGGAGGAACAAAGTCTTCTACGGTTACGTCAACCTCGTCGGCGGACAGGATGAGCTTGTGTTCGACGGTTGTTCAGTCATGATCGATCCAAACGGAGAAATCGTAGCACTCGGCGAGATGTTCGAGGAAGATCTGCTTATCGTCGATCTGCCGGTCTCCGAACTCGAGAAATGGTCGAACCCGCGTCGGCTGGGTCAGAAGCTCCGGCAGGCAGCAGATTCGTTCCCGGAGATCGAACCGTACGATATCAACTACAAGTTGCGACGCAAGAGCAAGAGGATCAAGTCGCGCAGAGAGGACAAGCCTGTTTCGCGCGAGGAGGAGATTTATCGGGCACTGCTCAAAGGTACCGAAGACTACATCGACAAAAACGGCTTCACGGATGTCCTAATCGGCCTGTCGGGCGGGATCGACTCCGCACTGACTGCAGTTATCGCGCATGATGTGGTGGGCAGCGATCGGCTTCATCTCGTATTCATGCCGACAGTCTACACGCAGAAAAGCAGCTATCGAGGAGCACGAAAACTCGCGCAGAATCTTGGCGTCAAGCTGATAGAATATAGGATTGACGAACTCTTCGACGGCTACAAGTCACTTCTGCAGCCTGAATTTGAGGGTCTGACCGAGGGGACCGCCGAGGAGAATATCCAGGCCCGAATTCGAGGCAACCTGTTGATGGCGCTCGCGAACAAATTCAACTGGCTGGTGCTGACAACCGGAAACAAGAGTGAGGTCGCCGTCGGGTATTGCACGCTGTACGGCGACACGGCCGGAGGTTTTTCTGTTTTGAAGGATGTATACAAGACGATGGTGTTTCGGCTGGCGAAATGGCGGAATCGCATGGAGCGATCGAGCGGCGGAGCGGAAATCATCCCGAGAGTCACAATCAGCAAACCGCCATCTGCCGAGCTCCGCTCTGATCAGCAGGACACCGACAGCCTTCCTCCGTACGATGTCCTCGATCCGATCCTCAAAAGGTATGTCGAAAAAGGCGACTCTCCGAGAGAAATCGCCAGCCTCGGCCACGACATAAATCTCGTGAAGCGAATAATCCGGCTCGTCGACATTGCCGAGTACAAGCGTCGCCAGGCAGCACCAGGCGTCAGAATCACTCCGCGCGCGCTCGGTAAGGACCGTCGCATGCCTATAACGAATCGCTACCGGTTCGAATAGAGCCAGAAGATGCCCCCCGAAGAACCCGCTATAGCCATCTACACAAACATCGGGCGCGGTCATCCGAGCTACCTGGACTCGGTACTTCTCTCACTGAAATGGCATCACAAACCTGTCTACCGCCAGATTGCGCAAACGAGCGTATTCGAGATTTCGCGCGGATTGTCTCTTACCGGTTGGCGGGCAGTCCGATCAGCTTACAGAATCGGAGCGCGAGGGGGGTTCATATCCAATGTCTACAGTCGCTTCCGATCGGGACAGTCGGAGTTCAACCCAAAATCAGCGGTCGTGCGAATCCTGCAACGAGATCTGCTCGAATACCTTTCGGGCTACAAAGGGATTTGCATCGTCGCACATCCACTCTTGGCGAATATGCTGAAGAAGGATCACCGTGTCTTTTATGTACACGGCGAAATTGCCGCGCCGCCTGAAAGCGCGGTGAGGGACATCGAACGAGTATATGTTCCACTCGGCGCGACGGCCGAAAAGATGAGGTCATATGGCGTCGATTCGGAGTACATAGTCAAAACCGGGCTCGTGCTCGAACCGATGATCCTAAACGATCTGAGCGGGGTCATATTCGACCGACAGGTCAGGCTCGATTCCCGCGATGCGAGGCCGACAGTCGGTTTCGCGATTTCCGGAGCTTATCCCCGGGAGCACGTGAGATTCATGACAACTTCGGCAATCGCTCTGCTCGAATATGGCTGCAAGGTCCGTTTCTTCTGGGGTGCAAACACAGTGGAGGCCGACCGTCTTCAGCTACAACTTATCGAGGCGGGCTTCGAACCGGTCATAACATCCGTCCCATACGAACCCGTGCAGTTCGATTCCGCAGTTATCGTGACAGGGCGTCGTGAAATCGAAACCACGATCAGCACGAAATACATCCCGCAGCTCGATATTCTCGTTGCCGCCCCGCACGAGCGCACCAACTGGGCCGTGGGCGCAGGGCTTCCGATAGCAGCACTCACACCGACGATCGGATCATTCTCTCCGGAGAATCTCAAGTTCATTCTCGAACGAGGATGCGGGTTTGCGGTATCAACTCGAGACTCCGCAGACAAGCTCGTTTCGCAGATCATCCGCTTCGCGAAATCCGGCAAGATCGTCGACATGGTGCGATCGGGTACGACGATGAAGAACATTAAAGGCGCAAAGCGGATCGCGGGCGATATAGCACAGAAACTACAGGCTGAGACGTAACCCGAATTGATTGATCGGTTCCGACAAAAAAGTGCCATAGACCCTTTGGTAGTTTACCGACAATCGAGAAGTTACGGGTTTGACGAGACTCAACTCGATGTAGTAGTCGTAATCCTCGATCTCGCTCATTCCCCAGTTAAAATCGCCGGTGAATTCAAAATTGAACCAGGTTATCGCCTTGAATGAGTTGATAGACACAATCTGCAGGGTCTCACCGAGTTCATCGAAGTCATCGTCGGTGTTCTTAAAAAAAGACATCTCATTGCTGACAGGTGCGAAGTCCAGTTCCTGTGCTGTCGAAAGAGAACTGATGAATACGACGGCGAGTATCGCCAGGCCAAGCTTTCTCATGGAAATGACTCCTTGCGAATGACAGTCTCCGATTTGCTGTGATTGACAATGCTGGTAGCGCTTCCTCGGGCTAATGTATGCGAAGAGCCGCACCGCCGAAAGGAAAAATCCTATCATGGAACGTTGACGAGTCGTGATGCGTATCTAACAGTATGCCGACACAGTTCTTGACATGCCGCTGTATAAACGGTTTATACTCACGCAGGAATTCTTCGAACGGAAGCGCAAATGGCTGAGATATCAATCTCATTCGCAGACATCTGGTTCACTCTCGCGATCGTGGCAACGATCGGCTTTATCGCGTTCACTTTTTTTTACTACCGGAGGACTAATCCGCCGCTGCCGACTGGGATGCGTGTCTTTCTGGGAGTCCTGAGGGCAATAGCGATACTGCTGCTCGTGTTCATGCTCGCCGAGCCGGTATTCTCGTATCTTCAGATCGATTTGATAACTCCGAAGATCGCATTTCTTGTGGACGGTTCGGAGAGTATCAAGACAGTAGAGGATTTCGAGCGGAAGAAGACGTATCTCGAATCGCTGATCGGCGAAGCTACTGAGGACCGGGGCACGGACGATTTCGAAATACACACGTATTCATTCTCGGATTCGGTCAGACCGATCGGCGGGAACGAGCTGTCGTTTGATGGCAAGCAGACCGCTCTCGGTGACTGTCTGAAGCAGCTTCAGGCGAGCTATCGCAACGACAATCTCAGAGGCGTGATAGTCGCGTCTGACGGCATAGCCAACAGCGGCTCCGATCCGCTGTCGACTGCGCGTAATCTGGGCGTGGAGATACATGCCATCGACCTCGGGCCGCAACGCTCATCGACAGACATCAGGATCGTGCGTGTCACGCACGATGATATCGGCTATGAGGGCAAGTCCTCGCAGGTCGAGATCGAAGTCGAATCGCGAGGATTCGAGGGGATGACAGTGCCGCTGCGCATCAGGTCAGCTGGGAAGACTCTATCTACAAAGGAGGTCGTTCTCGCGGGAGACGGCGCACGAAAGAGCGCCGAGATACAGTTCACACCCGAGGAGCAGGGAGTCAGGACATATTCCGTGTCGGTACCGGTGCAATCCGACGAACAGCTGAGCGACAACAACTCGCGCTCGTTCTCAATGAAGATACTGAAAGGGAAGCACCGTATCCTGCTCGCGGCATCATACCTGAGCTGGGAGCTGACTTTTCTCAAGCGCGCGATCGAGTCATCCGAAGATTATGAAACAGATATATCGGTGGCCGACCGTCACGGCAGGCTCGGATTTAAGCCGATTCCGGGTTCCGCAGACGCTCTATCCGAGTACGATCTTGTCATCCTTCTCGATTATCCGGCAGGCGATCTCGGCCCAAAGGCCAACGAAACAGGGCGGTATGTCTCTGACCTGGGCGGCTCTGTGCTGCTCGTTCTGGGATATGAGTTTTCGCGGGAAGGGCTCAATTCGGCAATGCGCGAACTCCTGCCGTTTGAGTCTGGAAGGCGTCCGCGGATGAACTCCGGACGCGACTTTCATCCGGTTTTGACCGAAATGGGGAAGCACCATCCGGTGATGGAAATCGCCGAGAAGGCTACAGAACTGCAGCAACGCTGGAATTCCCTTCCGCCATTTTCTGCATTTGTCGAGATCGGAAATGAGAAGCCCGGGGCAACGGTTCTCGCGGTTCATCCCGAGCGAAATGTCGCCGGCGAGCTTATCCCGCTTATCATAGCCTCAAACTCCGGCAAGGGCAAGACCCTGACCATGACAATGTCTCCACTCTGGAAGGTCGATTTCCTGGCAGCAGCAAGAGGATCGTCCGATCAGGCTTACGACCAGTTCATTCTAAACTCCGTTCGGTGGCTGGTGACCTCGGAGGATATTGAGCGCATGAGACTAGCTCCGGACAAGCCGGTGTTCAAATCCGGCGAGCGGATAACATTCTCAGCTTCACTTCTGGACCAGAGCTATCAGCCGATCGATGACGCATCGGTGATCGTGACAGTCCTGCCTGATTCGACCTCCGAAACGGGCGACAGCCTGACCGCATCGATGGTGCAAACGACACCGGGACGGTACACCGCAGATCTCCATTTGCTCGAGCATGGTAAGTATCGGTATGAGGCGGCCGTTGTTCGCCTCGATGAGACCATTGCGGAAATCGACGGTACTTTCCAGGTCGAACGCTTCTCTCTCGAAGAGGAGACTCTCTACAGCCGGCAGGATATTCTCAAGGAAGTTGCTTCGGCAACCGGCGGGCAGTATTTCACGATCAACAACGCCGACAGCGTGTTTGCCGGGCTGGATGTCGAGTCAGCCGAAAAGCGAACCCGCCACGAGGTTTCACTTGCCAACAACTGGATCGTACTTCTAATGGTCCTGATTCTGCTTTCGGTGGAATGGGCAGTCAGAAAACGGAGACAATTGCTTTAGTCGCTCTTTAGCGGCTCTTCACCCTCGGTCTCTTCGGCATCTTTCACACGGACGTGCACTACCTCGATTCGCTGACCGGTGATTCTCTCGACTGTGAACACGAAATACTCATTCTCGGCAACCGTGCCCTCCTCCGGCAGGCTCCCGACTAAATCGTATATCAATCCGCCGACAGTCTCAAACCGGCCGTTCTCGATTTCGAGGCCGACCTCTTCAGCCAATTCCTCCATAGGCATATTGGCGTCAACACGAAACGTGCCGTCTCCAAGCGGCGTAATTTCGGCTTCTTCGACGTCGTGCTCATCCTGAATATCGCCGACGATCACTTCGATCAGATCTTCCATTGTCACCAGCCCGGCGGTACCGCCGTACTCATCGACGACAATCGCGATATGGTTCCGCGACAGCTTCAGTTCCTCCAATAAATCTGCTGTGAGTTTGGTTTCAGGCACGAAATATGGTTCACGGACATGTTTGGTTATATCGAAGTTCTCTCTATCGAGAGGCGTGCGGACAAAGAGATCTTTCACGTAGATTATGCCGTTGATATTGTCCAGGCTCTCCTCGAATACCGGGAAGCGGGAATGTCCGGATTCTCTCACGATATCCTGAATCTGATCAAATTCTGCGTTCGCAGGAATTCCAACGATCTCGGTACGCGGCACCATAATCTCCTTCAGCGCCGTTTGATCGAGATCGAAGATATTGCCGATCAGCTTTCTCTCATCTTCCTCCACCAGCGGCTCATCGAGTCCTGCGGTTTCGGCGAGCGATTCGATAGCTCGCTCGACCATGTCTTCCTTCTGCTCTTCCGAGAGCTGCTCCCGTTTGTATCTCCCCGCGAGTTCCTCCACGAGCCAGACGAGCGGTCTGAGCAAAGTGAAGAGAATGCCGATGAGATTCAGATGCTTGACGAGAGTCTTCTGGATCCATCTGTTGGGAACACGTCGCGACAGAGTTTGCGCGACGACGAAGTTGAGAAATAGAGTCAGCACGAGCGCTGCGACGGCCTCGACAGGATAGAGCATATCATCGCTTCCAGATACCTGACGGGCGATTATTATCGCGAGAGCGGCAGTCAGTATCGCGGCGAAATTGTCCGTGAGTGTTACGAATGTGTTGAATGTCTTTAGCTTGCCGAAATAGCTGTTCAGCCTCTTTCGATTCTTGTCGGTGAGTTTCGCAAAGGCCTCGCCGTCGGCGTTGTCATGCAGCAGCAGGCCGAACTGAAATACGTTCACCGTGAATGAAGCATGGATGATCAGCGCATATAAGAGAATTAGAGCTGCGATTAGCATGACTTCCCACGCAGTTGTTTCATGTAGTGATTCTGTTTGTTTATCATCAGATCAAAGTTCTCCATCGATTCGTGCGTGTAGCCGAGCAGATGAAGAACTCCATGCGACATGAGAAACAGAAGTTCTATGTCGAGACCATGACCCGCCTTTTTCGCCTGTCTTCCGGCCCGTGGAATCGAAATGTAGATTTCACCCAGGTAAGGTTCGGGTAAGTCGTCGTCATCTTCGAGCGAGAAAGAGAGAACGTCGGTAGTTCTGTCCTCCCCTCGAAACTCGCGATTGAGACTGCGCATCTTCGAATCACCTACCATCACAACATCAATCGAGCCGGATCGTTTTTCCCCCCTGAAAATAATGTCGGCGAGACCGGCCATTCTCTTTGAGGGTATCGGACGCGTTTTCGTCGTGTTGTGGATCCCTACACGGGCGCGTGTCTTCACTTCTCTTCCTCCTCCTTCTGGGGATAGTCGACTCGTGCATGGAAGACACCATAGAGCATATTCGCGAAACTGCTTTCGATCAGCTCGAGATCGTGCATAGTCAGCGCGGATGTCGCAAGCTGACCTGACTGGAATTTATCATTTATGATGCGCTTAATCAAGTTCCGAATACGACTCGGTTTCGGATCCTCGAGCGTTCGGCTCGCCGCCTCCACTGAATCCGCAAGCATCACTATCGCCGTTTCACGGGAATTCGGGCGGGGACCCGGATAGCGGAAATCCTCTTCATTCAGCTCATTCTGCTCCGGATTCTCCTCGGTCGCCTTGTTGTAGAAGTATGACATCAGCGTGGTGCCGTGATGCTCCTCGATGAATTCGAGTAGCTTGTCCGGCAGATCAAACGCCTCCGCCATCTCAACACCCTTCTTCACATGCGAGCCGATGATGAGAGCACTCATATTAGGGGTGAGCTTCTCATGCTTGTTGCGAATACCCGACTGATTCTCGACGAAATACTCGGAGATTTCCATCTTGCCTATGTCGTGGTAGTACGACCCAACGCGGGCGAGGAGGGAGTTCGCCCCGATCGATTCCGCAGCCTTTTCGGATAGATTCCCCACGATAATCGAGTGATGGTATGTTCCCGGGGCTTCAATCGCAAGGCGTCGAAGAACCGGGTGGTTCATATCGGAGAGCTCGAGCAAAGTGATGTCCGTGGTGAAATTGAACACACTCTCGAATATCGGAAGGAATCCCATCACGAGAATCGGTGCTAAAACCGCATTCAGGATTCCAAAGCCGAAATCCACGGCCATCTGGTCCGGTTCCGTAAAACGTAGACTCTCCACGAAGTAGATCAGCGCGAGATATGTTATCGAAATATATAGAATCGATCTGTAGAAGTCCGCCCGTCTTCGCACAATTCGAACTGAGAGACATGCAACAGCCCCCACGGAGAAAGCCGTTATCGTATGCGAGAAATCGAAGTTGTTCAGCACTCCGGCTATCAGCGCAAGCGTCAGGGTCGCCATCAGCCCCACCTGCAGATCGAAGAGAATCGCAAACAGCAGCGCACCGATCGCGAACGGTATCAGGTAAAACGACAGCTCCAACTCAAAATCAATCATATAGTTCAACAAAACCTGCAGTAGTATTATGAACAGAATAGCCGTGTAATGCAGATTCGAGAATGTGGTCTTTCGTTTGAAGTAGTATAGAAACGTCACGAAGATCGATAGTATGAAACCTATGAACGCTACTCGACTCAGAACCGGCAGTATGAATTGCCAGAGACTCGCCTTCTCCTCGGTTTCGAGCCTGTGCTCCGCGAGAGCATCCAGCCACTTCACATGAATCGGCTCGACCTTCTGATTTCTCCGGATAATGACATCTCCGGCCTTAAACGACAGCTCCTCGCGCGGGATTCTGGCGATTCGGAGATTTCGCTCCCGCTCCGTGCGGGCGTAATTCGGCTCGAGTGTCGGCGTCGCCAGCTTCGAGAGAACACGGCCCACGATCGACCTTAGTGTCGAATCGGGGTACCCGTATGCCCGGGCAGCGGCCTCTTGCACATTTCCCATACTCACGAGCTGATCGCGCTTGAGCGGAGTCCTGCCGGATGGTCTCGAGATTATCACATTCTGATACTCGAGATTGCGGATGTCCATACCCTCGGATAGAATGCCGGCGTAGTAAATATCCTCCAATGCCGACGTCGCCAACGTCTTGTGCATCGGAAGTGAGTCAAGAGATATCAGGCTCTCAAGCGTATTCTGATTGAACTCCGGAAACAGCAGCCTGAGCCTTCGAACCTGGTTCGATTTGCTCGTATTTCCCGCCTTCAGACGAATCGCCGCCGAAAAAAGCGAATCCAGCGTCGCCGATACCGTGTCATACTGACTCTCGTTGAAGTCGAGTATAAGCGGGCTTTGCCTCTTGACTTCCTCGATCTCGGATTTTATCACTTCCGGGCTTTTCTCCACCGGAAAATCGATAGGAGCCACTATATCTTCCGTCGCAATATCCCCCAGCTTCGGGACGGAGATCGGCAGAAATGTCATCCTGAACGGATAGATCGCAACAATCAACGCGGTAAGAAGAATCAGTCCGGTGATCTTGTATCCCCACCGGGGATGCATAGGAGCGTAGCTCGATCGCGATCTCCCGATATGCAACTTCGAGCGGATAATCCGCTTCAATTTCTGTAATAGTCTAAACATGGTATTATCAGGTTATGGATGAAGGCTCTGTCTACTTGCGGCGCTTTTCATGCTTTTCGTATGCCTTGATGACCTCCATCACGAGACGGTGGCGGACTACATCCTTCTCATCAAGATGTACGAATGCAATGTCTTTGATATCCTTGAGGATACGCTTCGCCGTTATGAGACCCGATTGCCTGTTTTTGTCCAAGTCTATCTGAGTTATATCTCCCGTGATAATCGCCTTTGAGTGCTCTCCGAGCCGGGTAAGAAACATCTTCATCTGCGCGGTAGTGGTGTTCTGAGCTTCATCCAGGATGACGAATGATTTGTTGAGGGTTCTTCCGCGCATGAATGCAAGAGGCGCTATCTCTATCACCCCGAGCTCGATCAGCTTCTTGCCTTTCTCAGGCTCTATCATCTCATGCAGAGCATCATAAACAGGCCTCAAATATGGATCAACTTTCGCCCTGATATCTCCCGGAAGAAACCCGAGCGATTCGCCCGCTTCCACGGCAGGTCGTGTCAGGACGATTCTGTGAACCGTCTTCTTTTTCAGTTCGGCCACGGCCATAGCAACCGCGAGGAATGTCTTCCCGGTTCCCGCCGGGCCAATCGAAAATACTATATCATTCCTGGCGACAGCCTCCGCATATCTCTTCTGACCGAGGGTGCGAGGTGCTATCGGCTCACGGCTCAGGTTGGAGATTACGGTATCGACATCCAGTCCTTCGGCGGGGCCTTCGCCGTTCTCCTTGATCATCGAAATGGCGTACCATAAGTATCTCTCCGGCAACTCGAAGTTCTTCGAGAGATACAATCTGAGGTCGTGAAACAAGTCGAGAACCCTGGTCACTTCCTCTCTTTCGCCTTCGATGGAGATTTCTGAGCCGCGGGCAAGGATTTTGGTGTTGAACTGATCCTCGATGATCCTGAGATTGACATCGTTCCGCCCGAAGAGCACGCGCAGGTCGACTTCCTCCAGAATCAGTTTTTTTTTAACGCTATCGTCCAATCTGCCGAATCATCCTCCTGCAGAAGAAATATACAAATCGCAGCGAAAAAAGTTCAAACCCTTTTTCAATCAACCATTTAGTTAGTCGGCACAACTATTCTTTCGTTAAAGCCTTTAGTTTGAGTTCGGCGAGCTGTTTATCGCTCAGCGCTGAAGGCGCTTCATCCATAAGCGATTGTGCCGCCGTGGTTTTCGGGAACGCTATAACATCTCTGATCGATGGTGTCCCGCACATAAGCGCCACTATACGGTCCAGTCCCGGCGCAATACCTCCATGCGGGGGTGCCCCGAATTTTAGCGCTTTCAAAAGAAATCCAAAACGCTCATGGGCCTCCTCATCGCTCATGCCCAGAACATTCAGAATCTTCTGCTGATAGTCGCTGCGATGATTTCGAATCCCGCCCGAGGCAATCTCGACTCCGTTGAGCACAAGATCATACTGGTTCGCTTTGATCCTGCCCCACGGATGCTCCTCACCCAGCTCATCAACAGACTTGTCAAATCCCTCGTCGAGCAGCGGGACATACTCCTCCTGCGGCGATGTCACTATGTTATGCATCGCCTCGAAACGCCTCTCATCCGGGTTGTATTCGAACAGCGGGAAGTCTGTCACCCACAGGAAACGCCACGTCGTACCGTCGTAAATATCAAAATCCTTCGCCACCTTGTTCCTGAGCGCACCGAGGACCTTGTGTGTGATGGTCTTTGTATCCGCAACTATGAAGAGGATGTCGCCGTCACCGATTCCGGCGGTCGTGAATATCGAGTTAATCTCCTCATCTTTCAAAAACTTGGCTATAGGTGACTTCACCTCGCCATCTACTTTGCCCAGATGCGCGAGTCCCCTGGCACCGTACTTCTTTGCGAACTCCTCATATTCGGAGATCTGCTTGCGCGAGAGCCCCGCCTGCCCCGGAACCTTCAGGCCCTTCACGATGCCTCCCGATTTGATTGCACCGGAGAAGACTTTGAACTCTGATTCTTGCACGATTCCGGATATATCGGTCAATGCCAGCGGGATGCGCAGATCCGGCTTGTCGGTACCGTATCGGTCCATTATGTCGTCGTACTTGTATCTCGGGAACGGCACCTGAATGTCGACATCGATTGTCTTCTTGAACCCGTGAGCCATCATCTGTTCGGTCACGGCAAAGATATCGTCTATCGTAACGAAACTCATCTCCATGTCGATTTGCGTATGCTCCGGCTGACGATCCGCTCGAAGATCCTCATCCCGCAGGCATCTCGCTATCTGGAAATACTTGTCGAATCCTGAGATCATCAGGATCTGCTTGAAAAGCTGAGGCGATTGCGGCAGGGCGTAGAATTTGCCGGGGCTGACGCGCGACGGGACGACGTAGTCCCGCGCTCCCTCCGGAGTCGAGCGGATCAGCATGGGTGTCTCGATCTCCAGGAATCCTTGCGAATCCAGGAAGTCGCGAATCGCTTTAACAAAGACATGACGCGTCATGATATTGTGTTTGAGGGGTTCACGCCGCAAGTCGAGATAGCGATACTTGAGCCTGAGTTCTTCGCTCGCATCCGGGACATCCTCGATCATGAACGGGAGAGTCTCAGACTCAGACAGAATTGTGATCTCATTGGCCTCGATCTCGATTTCACCGGTTTTCATGTCCGGGTTCCGCATACCATCCGGGCGCGGCACAACCTTCCCCCTCACGGAAATCACGAACTCGAACCGGAGCTTAGCCGCGCGCTTCATCACCTCATCGGACACATTCTCGGGTCGAAACACGACCTGAGTTACGCCGTAGCGGTCGCGGAGATCGATGAAGATCAAACCGCCATGGTCTCGTCTGCTGTACACCCAGCCGTTTAGAGTTATATCCTTGCCGCCGTCATCGATAGTAAGCTCACCGCACGTATGTGTTCTCCGCAATTCACTGAACTGTTTCATATCTGGATTATCCTCATCCCGTTCCAATAGTTCCGATTCGAGTAGGGGAATATAGGTCAAACGACTGAAAAAGCAAGACCGGATCAGTGCTCGGCGGAGGCCGCTTTCCGCTCTCTCGAGGCCGCAATGGCGTAGAAGATGACGACGCTGACTGCGACGGCGATCGTATCCACAAGCCAGTCATCGAACTGACCGGCGCGGTTCGGTATCCGCACCTGATACAGCTCATCGGCCGCACCTATAAGCGCGCCGAGAAAGATACTGAGTATGAGCCGGATGCGCGGCAAACGGGTTCGTCCCCAGTAGAGAAAGGCCCTGAACAGGAAATATCCAAGCCCGGCGTACTCGATGAAATGATACACTTTGTCATCCCAGCTTACTCCGAGTTTGGGAGGTCTAACGCCGGGGATGGACGAGACCGTGAAAATGGCCGCCATGTAAAGAACGGCCGGAAGTATGTATCTCAGAAATCTGCGTCTGCTTTTCGCCATAACGCATCGAAGATACACTATTTTGACGCACTCGCAACCAACAACTGAAACAAAAACACTACGCAATATTGTTGCAGGAAATCAGCGGCGAACTTGACTCTTATCGAGCAGCTTCAGGGTCTCATCATGCAGAAAAACGCGGTAATGAAAACCGCCTCGGTCGGTGGCAAGCATCATCTCCTTGAACCGGGCAAACTCCGAAATGGGGGCAAGGGTCACCTCACGTATTTCCACGGTATCGATCGGCACGAGATCGCCGGAAATGTAGTCGGCAAGCATTACGTGACTCACCCACCGGACGCTTTCGTCACCGCAATAGAAGTGCACGGTGATCCTGAGAAGATACTCTCTGAGTTCGATTTCGCAGCCGGTCTCCTCTTTGGCCTCGCGGAGTGCACCCTCGACAAAATCCTCGCCCGGCTCCAGCCCACCGGATGGCGGTCGATAGAGATTCTCGGGGTAGAAGTGCTTGGCGTTGACCACGAACTCGTCGCCTTTGCGAATGACAAGCGTGATATCGTGACTCCGACCGTGTTTCTGGCTTCTTTTCAGCCCTTGAAACTCCCGCTCGCCCATAGCAACTCGGGTCTCGCGCAGTCCCGGCTTACCGAACTTCCGTTCGATCTCCGCTATCGCTTCTCTGCTGACGTACACGCTGTATCAGTCACCCTCATACGCCGGAAGCAGGCATCTCGGGGGCCGGTCAGTGCGGAATCCGAGCAGGTAATCCGCCTGCATTAGTTTGTGTATCTCGCGCGTACCCTCGTAGATCGACGCACCTTTGGAGTTTCGGAAGAAACGCTCGACCGGATACTCGTCGGAGTAACCGTAAGCCCCATGTATCTGAACGGCATTGTACGATGCCTTCTCAGCCTGATCAGTGCAGAACCACTTTGCGAGCGAGGTCTCTCTGGTAGCTCTCACACCGATATTCCGCAGCCATCCCGCCTTCAGCCACAGCAACCGTCCCGCCTCGCAGCCGTATACCATCTCCGCAAACATCTCTTTGACAAGCTGATGTTGATCTATCGTTTCCTTGAAAGTCTTCCTTGTCGAGGCATAATCCTTGCAGGCGTCCATACAAGCTCGGATGAGCCCGGTCGAGCCCGCCGCGACCGTATAGCGGCCGCCATCAAGACATGCCATCGCAATTTTGAATCCTTCGCCTTCCTCACCCAGGCGGTTCTCCTCAGGAACCTCTACGTCCTGCATGGCGATGAATCCGGTGCTCCCGGCACGGACGCCGAGCTTGCCGTGAATGTCGCCGGTATCTACGCCGCCCCATTTGCGCTCGACTATAAACGCCGTTATGCCCGAATGATCGCGCCTTTTCTTTTTTTCGAGGTCGGTCCACGCGAATATCAGGAAATTATCTGCGACACTCGCGAGCGAAATCCACATCTTTTCACCGTTGAGAATGTACTTGTCGCCCTTCTTCTCAGCGGTGGAGAGAATGCCGACTGCATCGGAACCGGCCGCTGGCTCAGTCAGACCGAAAGTCCCTATCTGCTCCCCCTTCGCCTGCGGAACCAAATATTTCTCTTTCTGGGATTCGTTACCCCAGGTGAGCAGAGTCATTGAATTCAGGCCAATGTGAACCGAAAACGCGACTCTCGCGGACGTATCAACATATTCCATCTCCTCGCATACGAGTCCGAGCGAGATGTAATCGAGTCCCATTCCGCCATATTTCTCAGGTATACATACGCCGAGAAGATCAGCCTCCTTGAGGCGAGTGACAAACTCGGGATCGTACTTCGCCACCCTGTCAAGCTCCTGTATCTGCGGCTTCAGATACTTGTGGGCGACATCTTTCGCCAGTGAGGCCACCATATTGTGGTTTTCCGTGAATTCAAAATCGATCATTGTCGGGTCTCCGTGCTTCGAATTTGAGTGTCAATATAAGCGGGAGACGCTGAGGACGCAAACCTATGCGGACAAGAAAAGACCTTTTTTACTGACTGCACGGGCCAAAACCGCCACGGAATATGTAACTTGTGGTGAGAGTAACATCGAGCGAGTTTATCTTGCCATCGCAGTTGAAGTCGCCGCGCAAGAGCGGACATGCGGGGTCTCCGCCGGAATAGAGGTATTCGATCAATGCCACTGCATCATCGATATCTATCTGCTCGACAGCATTGAAATCCCCCGAGAGATACTCGTACTCTATCATCCCGATATCGGTCCGCTGGCCGGCGATCGGTCTGTTTGGGTTGATACGAGAGCCGGCATCGATCGCCGGTGATTCGCAGGCGAGCGAGAAATCGAGCATCGCAGGATCACCAAAGACAGGATTGCGGAAAATGTTCGAATATGAATCGGATGGGATACGGTTGTAGTTGATACAGCATGTTGTGTCACCGAGTGCGGGATCGCAGCCGTCAAAATCGCCACCGGCATTCTGCCAGAAGCAGTTGTATGCGATCTGCGGTGAGCAATTCACGCACGCGATTCCGCCGCCTGCAGTTGCCGAGTTCATCGCAAGCACGTTATCGCTCAGGATCGCGGATTCGGACATACTGACCCGTATTCCGCCGCCGATGTCAGTGGCATCGTTGGCATAGATTATATTCCGCGTGACTACCGTCTGCGAATTCTGGATATCAACTCCACCCGCGAAACTCGCGGAATTGGCGGATATGATATTGTGCTCTATTCGAGGACTGCAGTAGTATGCAGAGAGACCGCCACCGTAGGTTGCGGCGTTACCCGATATGATGTTGTACGCTATCTTGACATCGGGGCAGTTAAAAACCAGCACTCCGCCACCGGTATACCGGTCCCCCAAAAAAGTCCCGACTCCGCCTGTGATAGTGAAACCGACCACCCTGGAGCCGGCAGCGGCTATGGTGGAAAGAGTTACGGCGCTACCCTTCTGAGGATTAGACGGATTCGAGCCATCGATTACCGTTGCCTGGACAGTGCTGAGATTCGAATCGGCGGAGAACTCGCTGGTCAGGAAGATCGTCTTCTGCTCGATTCTGACATTCTCCTGATACACGCCGGGGCGAACGAGAATAGTGTCGCCATCCCCCGCGAGGCCTATGGCGGCTGTGATGGACGGGTAGTTGTCGGGAACTGCCAGAATTGCGGAGAACCCATCGAAATGGGTCGCAAGCAGACTAAGTGCTATTATGGATATTATGAACCGTATCAAAGCCAACACCCGCCTAAGTTGCAATTCCCGGGCTGCCATCAACCAAAATAGAAGCAGCCTTGTAAGCTGAACGTAGCCAACGACCTCCGGTCGTAACTGAAAGGTGCTGACGAGAGCCGGATTGATCCGCCAACCGAAGTGTACAGTAGGTAATGATCGCCAATTGTACTGGTTTTGTCAAGATATATCAGCCGGCGGTAGTGGGTCAGTCAGTTTGAGGGGGAGCGTTAGAAGAAGTCCTTTGGAAGATTGAAGCGCCTTACAATACCTTCAAGGTACTGATAGCCAAGCTCAGTATTCTCGCCATGGCACTTGAGAGGATAGGATTTCGGCTCACCGTCTATATCCGGATGATATATCAATCGGTGACTTCCCTTGCCTTTTCTTACATGTTCTTCAAATCGAGAATCGAATTTCTTGAGCTTCTTTAGTACTTCTCGATACTTATATCGCTTGCGACCGGACAAAATCTGTGTTTGCTCCAGAGTCATCCATAGGAAGCGGCAATGATGCAATCTTTTTGTTGCTGTAAGCTCTATGCTTCTTTGGGTAGTGTTGTAACGTTAAACGCATCAACTCGTTATACTGCTTAATGATTTCAACAGGGGCCTCATGCAACACCAGAGAGGGCTCTTTCTTGTGCAGGGCAAAACTAATCTGCATGTGCGTAAGCTCCATTAGATCATCAAGCGCCTTCTTAAATGTCTTGCCATACCCAACCAAATCGGTTTCGAGGCAATGTGCCGCCCAAAGATCTTTCTCTGACTTATACCCAAGCACGCGCAAGCTCAGGTGAATGCAATCTTTCGGCATTGACATAAGACCACCGGTCTTCATTTTATCCTTCCAATCAAGAGATCGGCAAACCAATGCCCAGTTGTTAGTACAAAGTCAAGGTATATACGTTCAAAAAAATGTGGATTGTTTTATTTAAATTCCCTCACCTATAGACAAGGGGAAGATAAGGGAATGTGTGATTTTAGCAAGCTAATTGTGGAATGCGAATGCTGTATAATGCCTTATAGTTTAGCAGCTTCAGACTCTTCCAGTAGTATCACAATATCCTCAAGACTCCAAAGGGTATCCGCAACACCCGCCTCCACAGCGGGGCGAAGGTAGTGGATCAATTGGCGAGCGCCGGATTGTCCCAGAGCTTCATCAGAAGCTCCATCCCCTGCGGTCGGTCAGGCGTATTGAGCACTCCCGCTATTCGGCCGATCTTTGTGGACATGATTACCCTTCCGTATGAATCATCATCGGCGAAATAGACCTTGAGATTCTCAGCGGCACCCTCGACGACCTTATTCCCGCGCTCTTTCAATCGATTCGTATACAGGATTATCTCGGCTTCCGTTCCCTGCGGCGCAAGAAACAGCGTGGATGTGGAATCCCCCAAACGGTAATCGCACGTATAGACCGGCGAAAAGAAATCGTAGCCCATGAACGAGCCGGGATAGTATCTGCACGAATGCTCAATTCTCCCGTCGGACGGCATTACCCCTATTGCAGCCGGGAGCGCGTTCCCGCCCTCAATTTGAAGCGCCGTTGTCCGCCCGATGCGAACCAGCGCGGTGTCGCTTGCTCCCGTCTCCTCGTAGCCGGTCACCCTGGCGAGGAATCTCTCCTTGAAGAAGACGAGCGCTCCGGAGTCGATGAATCCCTCGGCGCCGACCGATATGAACTCGAGATCATCCGAGCTGAGTTCTGCGAAGATTCCGAATGCCTCGCTGAGTGCAGGAAATATGTAGACATCAACAACAAATTGCTGGTTTGTCTGCAGGGCCACGTAGTCTGCCGATGCCGCCCCGAGAACACCGAACCTCTCGAATACGGGGCTGTCCGGTCCGGTGAAGTCGGGCATTTCGGACCTGGATATCAACTCCGCCGTACCGACCCGCTCGAATCCCGCCAGTTCCTCGGTACGCGGAAGAACATCTGCAGCAAGCTCAGCATGAGACGGCTTCTGGTCTGCTTCGGTCACCGGCGTTCTCGTTTCGGCGGGCTGATTATCCTCAGCTCCTCCGCATCCGAACATCAGCGCCGCCAGCACAGTGATCATAATCGCTATCAACACACGCATTTCATGACCTCCTGCTGTTCGTGCTCCGTTCGAGCAGAATCTGATTGTCACGCGATCTCGACTCGCCAACCGAAGTAACATACACAGCCGGCTCATCTATGACAGGGCACACATACTCGCACGCTCCACATCCGATGCAGACATCGGGATCGACTTGCGGCCGCTTCAGAGCAACCCTTTCGCCGTTGCGGTTCGTAACCTCCACCTCTTCGAAATAGATCGCCTTGGGAGATGTCGGACACCATTCCTCGCACACGATACACGGCGTGTCCATCGCCCACGGCAGACATCGCCCGCGATCGAAGAACGCTGTCCCTATAGATATCGGCTTGATCTCCTCCGAGCCGACCTTCTCCTCCAGCGTGATCCGGCGGATAGCACCGGTCGGGCAGGTCTGGCTGCAGAGGGTGCATGTATGTTCGCAGTAGCCCACGCGCATAATCAGTATCGGTGTCCAGAGTGATTCCCATCCCGTCTCGAGAAGAGTCGGATGGATGGCGTTATTCGGGCATACCTTCATGCACTCGCCGCAACGGACACATCTCGCGAGAAACTGATCTTCCTCGACCGAACCCGGCGGACGAATCCGTTTGGCGTAGAAGTCCGCATTGTGGTCATCGCCGGAACGCAGGAGCGGCACGAGCGCGATCCCTCCAGCGACTCCGAGCATTACTTTCCGACGCGAGATACTCGGCTGCGGGACAGTCTCATCCCTTTTCTGACGGGGGTACAGCTTGAACTTGATTACACCCTCCGGACACACCGCCTGGCAATTCAAACAGAGATGGCAATCGAATTTCTTCCAGGGGAGCCCCGCTATCGGGTCGTCCCCGCCCTGGCAGTATTTGGCGCAGAGATTGCAGTGCGTGCATTTCGATTCGTCTTTCTCCATCCCGAGTATCGACCAGCGCGAGAATACACCGAGCAGCGCGCCGAGTGGACAGAGCGCTCTACACCAGAATCGTGTAATCACACGATTCGCAATCAACACGAGGAAGAACACCACACCGAGCGATACTATCGTGTTGTAGTGCACCGGCTCGATATGCAGCAGTACATGCTGTTTCACCATACCGAGCGCAGTTCCGACATACGAAAGAGTTTCGGAGCCGGATCCGAACAGGACCGAGTTGACAGCGTCGATTATGTTCACCAGCATCGGTATCACGACCAGCCCAAGGGATCGTATCAGAAGCGATATCGGGTCGAACAGCCCGATCAAAACCGAGCCGAGAAGCGCCGAACCGAGAAGAATAATCAGGACGTAGTACTTGATATGCTGATACCAGTGCCACTTGTTCATCCTGATCACGGTCTTGCCGAAGATATTCCTGCTGTTCCGTCGACCTGACGAGCATATCTGGTTGATCGTGCCCATCGGGCAAATCCAGCCACAGAAGAACCGACCGAAGAATATCGTCAGAACGACGAGTATCAGAGAGAATAGCAACCCCGTGTAGAGAGTCTGCGTCGCGATCATAGTAGAGATCGCTACGAGAGGATCGAACTGAAGGAATATCTTTACCGGCCACGACAGCTCGAAATCTCGCACCGAGTCTTCCGTGACTACGCCGGAGAATCCCGTGCGCAGTAAGAGCAACAGGAAGAGCACCAGAAAGAGAGTCTGGCTGAATCGACGGATGTTTCTAACTGTCCGGATGGTCATATCAGCCGTCTATGATTGTCTTTTCCGCAAGGTCCATCTTGCCGAGACCCAGCTTGTCACCCATCGGGATATACCCGATCTTGCCGGCATCTAACTCCAGAAACTGTGAAGCGTATGCATCGACCGCAATCTGGTCCACACCCGCGACAACCGTGCGAA
Organism: uncultured Ignavibacteria bacterium; assembly: GCA_964415885.1. Taxonomy (GTDB): domain Bacteria; phylum Zixibacteria; class MSB-5A5; order JAABVY01; family JAHJOQ01; genus CAYQCE01. Next base: position 11,029 of record CAYQCE010000034.1, on the reverse strand, counting down.
CCTCCTTGACATCTTCCAGGCTTCCGCCGACCGGGCCGTTTCGCATCAGCACACGATAGCAGTCTGCAATAACGAGGGTCGGCATGGCAAATCCCGCGAGATCGACTATCGACTGGTCGATGCTCTGATGTAGTTGATGACGGCGCCCGCCTATTATGCCGTAGAGATTCTTCATCCCGATCGTGGCGCGTGAGAGACCGTGATGCTTGGTGATCGGCATATTGATGATCTTGTCCGCCCACATTACCTGCTGGATTACGGGCCATTCCGAGAGCACTCCCCCACCCAGGTTGACATCCTCGGTTTCAGGGCCGATCACCACCTTCGCGCCCGCCTTCTCCGCGGCCTCCTGGATGCCCGAACGAAGGAATGTCCGGCGCGGGTCGTTGCAGGTTATGTCTGTCACTACGACCTCGGATGCTCCCGCACCGAGGCACATCCTCACGACATGCCCGACCATCTCGGGATTCGTGTTCGCGGCCTGTTCGGGTGTGCGATCCCATCCTACATTCGGTTTGACCAGAACCCTGTCACCCTTCGATATGAACATGCCCATCCCGCCGAGCGCGGCGATTGCCTTCTCGACAAGATTGACCGGTGTGTCGTCACGGATCACGGCGAGCTTACGGAACAACTCCGGTCCCCCGACAGTGTGATCGAGTTTCAGGATTTCGGCGGTCTCCTCCTGCTTGAAATCGGGCCGCGAGTCGGCGAGAAGATACCCTGCTCCGAGGACTGCCGAAGCCGCTACAGCTTTGCCGGTTCTCTTGATAAAATCCCGTCTTGATACCATAAATCTCCCGCGAAGAATGCAATGTTGTTATCTAATATACGTGCGAGTCGCCATATCGCAAATTTATAAATGGAAGCCTGGCTTGTGTGGGTGTCTGTTCACACGTCCGGCTATGCCGGAAGCAGGAACAGACACAACATCATACTGGTCAAGTGGTCCATTTTCCAGATGGGTTGCTTCTTGCTCCTGACACGCCGCTGACACGATGTGAGGGCAATCGCCAACGCGAGGTCGGGGATTCATGCCTGTTACATGCCAGCGTATGTGTCGAATCAGACGGGCACTGGATTCCCGCTTTCGGGTTTGTCTAACGCCAAACCCTCGCGGGAATGACAGGGGGGAAGTGCCTGCTTTGCAGCAGACCCTTGCGGGAATGACAGCGGAAGGGTGTCTGCTTGATAGCAGACCTCGCGGGTATGACAGGGGAAAGGGATTGTTTCACAGCAGACTCGGGCATATTGAAAAACCTTTTTCCGCCAGTTCCTGAGCCCGTGGCGGCGGGGTTGGGAACTGGCGGTCGTTCAAGCACGAATTTATGTTGAACCCGATTCCCTAAATCCTTAACTGAGAATATGCGTTCACTGATTCTCGATCAGGTTGTGCCGATATCCGGGATGCTGCTCCTCGTGGTTGCGTACTTCATCGCGTTCCGCGATCCGTCGAAACAGCGTGGACGGGTCTACATCTGGATGAACATCCTCGGATCGGCGATACTCGCGGGTTACGCTATCTATCGTGCGGAACCGTTCTTCTTCGGAATCGAGTTCTTCTGGTTCGCGATCAGCGTTGCGGCACTGATCCGGCGTGACCGCAAGGCGGTCAGCGCCCCCAAATAGCAAGGGCCGCCACAGGTGGCAGCCCTTGAATTCTCAGATTAAACTCACTGTATTTAACAATCCGGCGTGCCGTCGTCATCCGGATCGCACGGGGGTGCGCCACCCTGGAAGACATACGCAATCTCGTAAACTACATCATCGATATCTATCGCTCCGGAGCAGTTGACATCCCCGGCTGCCGCCGGTATCGGATCGGGTCCGCCCTGGAAGACATACGCGATGAGGTATACAACATCATCAATATCGACACCGCCGCTGGTGTTGGTGTCGCCGCAGAGGAATGTCTCGCACTCGTCGGGGATCCCATTTTCGTCGTTATCCTCAGAAGCGCCATACTCGATGTCGCAACCATCCGGCGTGCCGTTCTCGTTGCAGTCAACGGTATCGGTCGAGACGATCTTGAATATCTCGCCGCCGACATCCACAATATACATCTCACCGTAGGCGTCCTCACCGAACGACACGATCGATCCAATATCTGCCGAGGGCGGATCGAAATCGGCGGTGCGGTCGGTGAACTCGGTCAGATTAGCGCCGTCATAACGGAACGACCAAATCTTATCCGAGCAGTAGTCGGCAAAAAAGTAGGTCCCTTGAAGGTCAGGTATCGCACATCCGCGATAGACAAAGCCTCCCGTGACGGAGCATTCCGGGACGTGCCCGTACTCGTGGATCGGATCGGTAAGACCGCCGGGATCACAGCCGGACGGCGGATCGTAGCAGTGCGTGCCCTCTTTCCAGCGCCAGCCATAGTTCTCGCCGCCGCTTGACGACGCCGGCTGGTAATCGATCTCCTCCCAACTGTTCTGGCCGACATCGGCAATGTAGAGATCGCCGTTCGCACGATCGAAGGAATATCTCCACGGGTTCCGAAGCCCGAACGCCCAGATCTCATCCTCTATGGCCGCATCACCCACAAACGGATTGTCGGATGGAACCGAGTACGGCAGCCCTGAATCGACATCAATCCTGAGCATCTTGCCCAGAAACGTAGTCGAATCCTGGGCGCGGTTCCCGGGGTCACCCGCCGAGCCGCCGTCGCCATACCCAACATACAGATAGCCGTCAATCGGAGAGAAATCCAGCATTCCGGCGTTGTGGTTCGCGAACGGCTGACCGACAACGAGGATGTCCTCTTCGCTGTTCTCATCCGCACTGTCCGGGTTGGATGATACTGTGAACCGGGCGACGTGCGAATCACCGCTACCATCGGTATAATTCACGAAGAAATAGCCGTTCTGGTCATAATCGGGGTGAAATGCGAGACCAAGAAGGCCCTGTTCGCCACCAAAGGTCACCTGACCGGTCAGGTCAAGGAACGGCTCGGACAGGAGTGTTCCGTTCTTGATGATTCGTATCGTACCAGCCTGCTCCACGACAAACAACCGTTCGAAGTCGTCGGGTGGAGAGGTTACGTAGATCGGGTTGTTGAGACCGTCCTGCACGAGAACAGCCGTAACATCCGCATAAGAGTCTGTTGCAAAGAATGTTACAGAGCAAACGATGATCAAAAGAAGTGTGCGCAGTGCCGCTGGCAATGATGTTATCCGCGAGTGGCTGTGTTGACAGGCACGGCACTCAGCCTGGTTGGTTACCAAAGACATGAGTAGCTCCGTTTCGGTGTTAGAGGATCAGATTCGCATATTCGTACTAATTTAGTATAGTTTTAGAACATCAGCCTGGGGGAATTGTTCGCCCTTTTGACGGAATCTGCATCGGGAATCAGAATCTTTGAATCGTTTGAGCCATATAATGATCGTATAGATGAGGAAAGAAAGTAAGACAAGAGAGTCACAGAGATGAAAACAGTAGTTGTCAAGCTCTTGATAGTCGGGGTCTTCGCAGGGCTCGGCTATCTCTATTACGCGCTGATCGGTTGCTCCGGCGGCACCTGTCCGTTAACTTCGAATCCGTTGACTTCCACCGGGTATGGCGCTCTGATCGGTTTCGCGGTGGCATTCGGAATCTGGCCGTCGAGCAGGCCGGATCAGTCGAAAGAGAAGGAATAGGTTGAAAATCCATCGCTCAGTCATATATTGGCTGCGGAGGTAAGACAGTATGCCGATGTTTGAGTTTAGATGCAAGGATTGCGGGCACGAGTTCGAGGACCTGGTGGCGTCAGCGTCATCGTATCGCGTAGCCTGCCCGAACTGCGGCTCATCGACGGTGGAGAAGAAGGTTTCCGCCTTTGCATCCGGTTCCGCCTCCACCAAATCCGGAGGGTCCTGCGCACCATCCGGGTGAGGAATCAAGATATGATCCGGCAGGTCGCCGGAATAGTGGGTGATATGAGACTGTTTACGATTGGCTTCGCAGTCATTCTGGCAATGACTGTCTCTTTGTCCTGCGGTGAATCGGATTCGGCTTCAAACGATAAGCCCCGGGATATTCCGGCGGATGCACCGTCATCCGACAAGCCGATAGCGGATAGCGGAATCAAGTGGCGCAACTGGGATGACGGCATGATGGAAGTTGTCGGCACACCCAAATTCGCTATCGTCTATTTCGATACTATTGACTGCGCGCCGTGCATGTGGATGGAGGATTCGCTCTGGTCAAACCCCGAGATAATTGAGCGAATCGAGAAGGAGTTCGTGCCGATCAAGGTACAATCCCACCGCGATAAGCAGATGACTTATCAGGGAAGAGAGTTTACCGAATCGGAGCTGCGAAAGATATTCTTTTTGCCCGGCTATCCGATGACACTCTTTCTCTCCGGCGCGAAGAACGAGTTCGTCGGAGGCCAGCCGAGCATAATACGCCCGCAGCGAATGCAGCACCTTATGACGTACATCACATCCGGAGCATACAAGGCGGTCGAATTCGATGAGTACCTGCGCGATATGGGATTGAGTGTGGAGTAGTCCGGCTTCTATTGACCGCAAAAGCTCCAGCAATCTGTTTGACCCCTGATAGCAACATTCGTATTACGTTAAGAAGATAGCAATTGGACGGGAATGATATGTCGCGTCTTTTGTACATCACCATATTCATTGCTTTGGTCAGCCTGAATCCGGCGAGTGGTGCGGACTACGAATGGTATCATATGAACTACGAGCGAATATCCGACCCGGAGCTGGACAGTTGCCTTTATGCGGAAACTGACGGTCTTCGGTTTACGATTGATCACGCCGAGATTTCGTTTTCACAGAGTACCGAGTTGTTCGTTTTGCCTCCGATCGATGGCACCCAGTGGGGATTGTTATTCAGAGGCAACGGCAGGATTGTCATCGAACCGCCAACATCTGTAGAGAGATTCGCACTCGAGCAGCATCTTGGGGAGAGCATTTTCGAACGACGATTCGAGCGGGCAAGACTGTACGCCTCGCCGGAGCTGATTTCTCATATCACCGACGGCCTCGATCTCGAGGTCAGGCAACTTCCCGGACGCCTGACAAAATTCTTTAGGAATGCCAAGGATAGAACCGACGACGAAAAGGTCAATATCGAAGCTGCCATCGTCGCGGAGATAGCCGGAGATCACGGTGAAGTGGCCTGGTTCGACTTCATGTCTGCCGACGGTCGCTACGCCGTGCTCCACGCCGGAACAGCTACCGAGAGCTTCAGACTGCTCAAGACCTCCGGCAGCCGAGTCGGGGACTTTTTCGAGACGGTAATCTCGTGCTTCCCGAAGCGGTATTACGATTCCGGCGGATCATGGAAGCACCGTCCCAGGCAGCGGGTCATAGAACCGCTATCCTACACTATCGATGCGGAACTGACCGGGCGCGAACATATACGCTGCAGGACCCGGGTGAGACTCCTTCCACTCGTAGACTCCATCTACAGCCTGGTCTCCATGATCTATTACAAGACCGATATCGATTCTGTCTTTGGGACGGCAGGGGACTCGCTGTATGTTTCGAAAATGGACGAGGAACCTGCGCTGACAGTCTTCTTCAATTCACCGTTGATGCGGGGTGACACAACCGAACTCACATACTACTACACGTCAGAAGATTTAATACAGAAGGATTTCGGTGGCAATTACTATATCTCCACCCAGACCAACTGGTACCCGAGCTACTCCCTCCACCAGCCTGCACAATTCGATCTGAGATTTCGCTGTCCCAAAAAACTGACTCTCGCCTCGATAGGAATGCAGGCAGCCGATTCGATTTCGGGAGACTATCGCTACACACGGTGGGTTACACCGCAGCCCGAGAAATACGCGGCCTTCAACTATGGCTATTTCGATACGCTGACCGTGCGCGAGGAGAACGTGCAGACGGTTATCGTGTATCGTGGCGAATCTCACCGTGGCGACCTTTTTTCGAAAGATATGCGACGCGTTGTAGCATCCGACATAATCGGGTCACTTCGGTTCTTCAATTTCAAATTTGGCGATATTCCGTACGATCCGATTCTCGTTACCGAGATACCGTTCTCGCACGGACAGGGAAGCCCGGGACTGCTGAGTCTCTCGAGATCATCGTTTAAGCGAAACGTCCCGCTCTGGACGTCGCTCTTCAGAGCGCACGAGGTCGCCCACCAGTGGTGGGGACATATCGTACAGTACGACAACTACCACGACCAGTGGATATCGGAGGGTTTCGCCGAATTCTCGGGAGCATGGTTCGTGGAGACCAGGTATGACTATGACAGGTACCTCGAAGTCGTTGAGAACTGGCGGAAACGAATCGTGCAGAAGGGCGGCGGTCACGGCTGGGATTACAGCATGGGCACCGAGGCCGGCCCTATCTGGCTCGGCAGACGGCTGTCGTCATCACAATCTGATGACTACTACGATATAATGTACTGCAAGGGGGCATATGTATTACACATGCTACGATGTATGATGCGGGACTGGGCACGCGACTCTGACGAGGATTTCTCTGAAATGATGAGAGATTTCATCACCACCTATTATCGAGAGCCGGCATCGACACTCGATTTTCAGAACATAGTTGAACGGCATGTCGGGAAACCAATGGACTGGTTCTTCGATCAGTGGGTCTTCGGGATCGATGTTCCCGAGCTCGATTATGATGCGAACATTCACGAGCGTGATGGAAAATTTTTGGTGGACCTCACAATAGAGCAAAGCAGAGTTTCAGACAGTTTCATTTCGATTGTGCCGATAAGGCTGGTTTTCGATGACGAACTGTCAATTGTGATGAGTGTTCAGGCGAAGGGTCACCTGACAGAAACCACGCTCCCACCGCTCGATTTCAAGCCAAAAGATATCGAATTCAACTACTTCAAAGGTGCGCTGGAGAGGTAAGACCGATTCAGCACCATAAGAAAAGGCCGCGCATCCGATGCGCGGCCAGAGCGATCTTGTCCTATGAGATCAGCTTCTATTCGATATCCCCGCCACACGGATCATCTCCGCCGCGGAAGACATAATCGATAAATCTCGTAATATCGAGCAGGTTCAGAGTCTCATCGCAGTTGCAGTCACCATCCGATAGCGGGTCGGGCGCCGCTCCACCAAGGAAAACATAGTTTATAAGGAAGATGACGTCCTCAGTAGTCTCCCACGGAATCCCGTTACCGTTCGGGTCACAGCCGGACGGCGTACCTATAGTAACCGCGCCATGTTTGAAGTCGATAAATGGTGCAAGGACACCCTCGGGTGAAAAGCCGACGTCCGCGAACAGGCAACTCGGATCGATACCGCCGATATTCGGCGTGCCGGTCAGGAGAGTGCTGTCGCGCTCGAAAACATCATCGGAGACGAACAGTGTATCCCCGCCGAGATTGGTGAAGGCATTGTCTCCGCAGTCGACCCAGAGGAACCGTACCGGACTGACCCCGCGCTCACCGCCGGAGATGACCTCGAAGTCTATCGTGGCCAGAGCGCCCGTGCCCGTGAAGCATGTTGGGCTTCCCGGTTCAGAAATCTCTTCAGCAACAGCCACTATTCGCATCAGGCCACTACCAACGGATCGATATTCGAAGTACTCCCAGCCGCAATTGACGAGCCAGTCGCCGAGTTCCGCATTGTTGACCATCAGAACCGACGGGTCGTACTGCAACAGGATATCGTAGCCGGCAAACGCCTGCTCACAATACGTCAGAGTAATGTCATACGAAAACTGCTGGCCGGGGTAGACCTGATCCGTGATCTCCGCCTCAACCCGGTACCAGGCGTAAATGTCCGGGTCCGCCACGGCAACCGTCGAGACCAGCATCAATGCGGCCAGCAAAAGCGAAATTCTGGCTGCGTTCATAAGTATATCCTCCAAATTATGCCGCTATATTTTCTACGCTGTTTTATTTCGGCAACTGGTGAATGCAGTAAGTCGTTGTCAATATGAGTGGTATGCGTCTCCGGTATCCCCCGGACGAAGACACGATGTACACTGCTCCATAATACAATTCGGCCTGATTTTGTCAAGTACTAATGCTGAACAGTTTTGCCCGTCTTACCTTTTAAGCTGTTGAACGATAACAGAATCAAACAGAATAGCCAAATTTGGCGATCCTGGCCTCCACCCGCTTGTGAGCGAGAAGGGTGGCAAGTGCGAATATGAGGATCAGAACTGACAACGTAATCAGGTAGATGTAGAAATCCTGGAACGCTAACCTCATCAGTATGTAGAGCGGGAGCACAACGGTTATCGCCGGCAGGAGCATCCCCACAATCCAGAGGCGGGACATGGTTCTGGTCTTCTCGAGCGGTTTGGAGAACGGAAGATCGGGTATCGCAGCGAAGAGCACTCTGAAATTGATCATTGACAGCAGGTATACAACTGCGAGAAGTCCGATCGCATGCAGCACATTCTTGAATATGATCGAGAAAACTATAACGCACAGGATGATAAACGGTACCACAAACAGCCAGTGAATGAACCTCGAAACAGCGAATACAAGAGTTCTCAGGTCGGCCGGAGTAGCGAAGAACACCCATGACGCCTCATACGACTTGCTGTACACCAGCGCGCTCTGGACAAACATCGGAAACACCGCGATGGCGAAGAACACCATTATAGTGGCGAATTCGAGGTTCTCAGCCTCGCCCGGCACGAACGGATTCGGAAATCCACCGGTCTCACTGAAACTCAAAAAGAAATAGATCACGAGCATAGGTATGATTCCGAGCACGGTCATCTTCAGCCGGTTGTCGTACCTGAACTGTGCCTTGATGAGCTTAAGGACCGCCTTCTCCTCCGGTTCGAGCTTCGCGAATGAGTATACGCCGGCCGACTGCTTCCTTCGTGCGGGTCGTATCTCCTTCTTCTCCTGTGCGGAGCGCGAAACCACCTCCGCACGCGAGATCGTGGCCGCATATCCCACGGAGAGAAAACGTGAAGCATATGCGTAGAGGACTACGAGCGCCAACACTCCGATCGCCGCCGAGACGATCCAGTATGGCGAGCTAACATCACCGAGTATACCTGCAATAGAGGCATACCATCCGGGCGGAAGCAGAAAGTGAAACAGCTTTGGCTCGATGTTGATCTGCTGCTGTTCATTGCGGATCATTTTCGGTATCGCGAAATAGCCCAGATAGACGACAGTAGCGAGGCCGAGCTGGAAATAGTTCAGCACAGACGAAAGCTTTTCGCGGCTCACCACACGCAGCAAACTCGTGTAGACGGCGGCGGTAGCCAGGGAAACCGCGAAGTTGGCCATGAGAAGAACGGCGAATGTCACAATAAGATATGCCACACTTTTCTGCAGCACGGCAAACACGATCGCCGGGATGATACCAATCGAGATCGTAAGCAACGATGTGTAAAAGAGGAGGTTAATCAGCTTGGAATAGAAGTACGTACGAGAATTCACAGGCAGCGGGGAGATCACATTGTGATCTTCCGGCGATATGATAAGGCTCCCGAATTCAATCAGGATGTTGATAGCGGCAAAAGCCATCGAGAGCATGACGAGGAATAGCATTGCAACGAAGGGCGATGTAATCGCCCAGGTCATCAGGGCGAGCGGCCCACCCATGACAACATAGAGTATCATCGAGTTGACCAAAGGAGGAATCTTGCTCTTGCGCGACTGGATATTGGTCGTATTGAGTGCCGAGCTCGATCTCAGATCGAGTTTAATGGCGGTTTTGACCAGATGTTTCAGTTGATGAAGATCAACACTGTCCTTTGAATCTGAAGCCATTGGCGCTACCTCAGGGCATTGAGGATATCATCGGCGATCTCGCCGACATCGGTGATACCGGTCAGGCGTGAGAAGGAATCAACGAGAGAGGTCTCACCCGCTTTCGCCGCGATCGCTTCTACCGTACCCTCGGCGAGCTTGCGGCCCTCATGGATGATCAGGAGCCGCCCGCACAGCTTCTCCACGACTTCGAGAACGTGCGAGCTGAATATCACAGCCTTGCCAGATTCGGCGAGCCTGCCGATCACATGCTTGAAGACTGCGGCGCTGTTCGAGTCGAGACCCGAGAACGGCTCGTCCATGATAATGACCTCCGGATTGTGCAAAAGAGCCGATGACAAGAGAACCTTCTGTTTCATCCCCTTGGAATAAGTGATGATGCGCTGATCTATCGCGTCAGAGAGGCCGAGCGTAGGTGCCAGCTTATCTATTTGCGACTCAATTCGGTCGGCAGGGAGATGGTGAAGGTTGCCGATCAGCTCGAGATATTCGCGTCCCGAGAGATTCTCGTAGAGCGAGCATGTCTCCGGGACATAGCCGATTCTCTTTTTGACCTCGATAGGTTCACTCAGGACGTCATGCCCGCAGACCGACACAGTACCGTCGGTCGGCTCGAGCATCCCGACCATCATCTTGATCGTTGTTGTCTTGCCGGCACCGTTCGGACCGAGAAGTCCGAAAATCTCGCCCCCTTCAACTGAAAACGAGAGGTCGTCTACCGCTTTCAGCTCGCCAAAATATCGGCTCAAAGCGTTCACGCTCAGCATATCTTACCTTTCGTGTTTAGCCACCTGGAACATCAAGCTGAAAATACCGGTTTCCTCCCGAGAATCAAATGGTTATTATCGAGCCAATTGGCTCTCTTTCAGAAGTACGAGCAGGGTTCGCATTTTGTTGCAGTCGGACCCACAGTTTAGAAATCGAGTTTAGCAGGAAATCTATCAAGGAGGATAAGTTTTGAAGATCACTACTGTATCGATTTGCATGGTTCTTCTTCTGGTCTCGGTCACGTCATTCGCCTCTGAATCAGACACCACATTCGCATGGAAAAAGAAACTCGATCTGGGGATCAATGTGACCCAGAGCAGTTACTCCGATAACTGGACCGGCGGCGAAGCTTCCAACGTCACCTGGGTAGCGAATGCCAACGGAGTTTTCGAAAAGCAGACCAGCCCCAAGTTCAACACAAGGACGATCGTAAAACTCGCATTCGGGCAAACTCTGAACCAGGACCCCGAAACAAAAGACTGGAAGGAACCGGTAAAGTCGACGGACAAGATCGACATCGAATCGGTCGCAAGGTTTACACTCGGGTATTTCGTCGATCCGTACG
>CAYQCE010000033.1:30796-35722 GCA_964415885.1 uncultured Ignavibacteria bacterium | reverse complement strand
GTAAACCATCTGCCCGGAATGAAATGTAAAGGATGTGACCGGAATATACCAATCTATTGGAGGGGGGAGGATTCGAACCTCCGAAGTCTTCGACGACAGATTTACAGTCTGTTCCCTTTGGCCACTCGGGAACCCCTCCAATTGTCAAACGCGGTCAAATATATATTGTATTTCGGCGGATGCAAGCGATTTTTGAACTTAGCCCAAACAAGAGGACCGGGCAGCGGTACTGCACCGGTCCTCACGCATTCTACAGGTTGATCACATCAGCAGTCGGCGCACGGTAGCGCACCGCCCTGGAAGACGTAAGCGATCAGATATACGATATCGTCGATGTCGACCCCGCCCACGCAGTCGACATCACCGAGATTTTCCGGCTGGGGGGCCGTGCCCCCCTGGAACACAAACTCTATCAGAAATACGATATCATCAATGTCAATACCGCCTGCGCCGTTGACGTTACCGCACTCGAAGACCGTGACATCCAAAGGTGACGACCATCCCGTCTCCTGATCGAGAGCGTCCCTGGCCTTCACACGGATCGCATGCGGTCCGGCTATTGTCCACTGCCGGTAGAGCTTCGCTGTCTCGCCGGAAGAGTACGGGCCTTCCCACGCTCCCTCGACAGCGTCCACTTCCCACTTGTAGTAGACATCGTCATCGTCCGGGTCAGCGGTGAATGTGCTGTAGGCGTATGTGTACTGCGTGATTGCCTCTATCTCGCCGAATGGCTGCTCGGGCGTTGCGGGTGCCTGATTGGGCGAAACAGCGAGCGAGCGAAATGCGTAAACGACACCGTCGGAGCCGAATGTGCAGCAGACTATGTTGGGATTACCGTCACAGTTCACATCCGCGACATCGAGATGGATAACGTCGTCCGCGGTGCTGTAGCTCCATTCGAGATCGCCGGTCGCTCCATCAAGAACATAGACATTTTGATCGTCGGACCCTGCGATCACCTCATTGAAGCCGTCGAGATCGACATCAGCAATCAAAACGGTGTTCACTTCCCCGCCTGTCACATAGTGCCACAGTTCGAGGCCGGTATTGCCGTCCAGCACCGTCACTCTCATATCTCCGGACCGTCCGGGCACGGCAACATCAGCCCAGCCATCGGAGTTGACATCGCCGGTGGCGATACTTTGAGAGTTCGACGCGATGTCTATCGGCGTGGCCCATTCCTCATTGTGAGGCGCATCGCCGTTCACCCACGCAATCTGTGAGCTGTACGGAGTGACCGCGACAGCTATATCATAGATGTCGTTGCCGCTCACAAAGCTGTGCGCGCCCGCGATATGCTCCACCGCGTTGGCAACCTCCTTGTGCCATTTCTCGAGACCGTCGGAGGCATTGAGAACGCAGACTCGTCTGCCTACTCCTGCGCTGCCTCCGACGCCAACAAGAACTTCGGCGGTTCCATCTCCCTCCACATCGAAGATCCGGACCTCGTTCACCGTACCGCCGCAATCGGTGCTCCAGAGCTCATCCCCGCTCTCGCCGTCGATAGCGTAAACGATGTTACTCTCGCAGCCGGCGATCACATCCACATTACCGTCGGAGTTGACATCCATGGACTTGATCGACTTCCGGTAGTAGTCGTCGGTGCCGTTCGTGAATTGCCAGAGTATGCTTCCGTCCGCGCCGTCAAGCCCGGTCACCACGTGATCATAGCCTCCGACAGCGACATCATTCTGACCGTCGCCATTGAAGTCGCCTATCGTAACAGCGAAGAGATTGTCCGAAGCTGTCCACTGCCAGAGCAGCTGGCCGTTCGCGCCGTTGATAGCCGTGGCATTATGTCCCGACGAATTCACGACGACCGCATCGGCACATCCGTCGTTGTTCAAATCACCGAGCGCGAGCTCATTGCCGTACGACCCGAAGTCATACTCCCAGAGCACCTGCGAGGCTACGGTGCGCAATGCCCACACTCCTTTTCCGGGATCGGAACCGGAGATATCCGCTCCGCCTGCCGCGGCGACATCCAGGACGCCGTCATCATCGAAATCTCCCACGCCGACCGAGGCCATGGTACCGGCAACCGAATAGTACCAGACCGGCACGCCACCTATTGCTTTCAAGACCTGGACGCGGTCGTACACCGCGACGATCATGTTAAGTGTGCCATTGCCTGTTACATCACCGAACGCAACATCACGCGGGTAACCGGAGAGGGCCTCGCTCTCGAACATCGGTGATGGCTCATCGCCATCGAATACGATCAACTTGTTCGAGCCAAGGTACCTCGCAACGACGAGGTCGAGATCACCGTTCTCATCGACATCGTGCGCAAACAGAAGAACTTCACCGTTGTAGTGGTCGACGGTCCCAAGATCGTACGACCATTCTACGGCTCCGGTTGCGGCATCCCGTACCGTGATCTCGCCGTGATCGTCGTCATACAGCACACCGAAAATCGCCTCGAGCGAACCGTCGTTGTCGATATCCTCGAGCATGGCATCAGTACTGATGAAACTCACTGTCTCATCCCAGATCGGAAGTCCGGAGGCTCCATTCAAGACTCCGATATAATTGGTGAAACCGGTTAGATACTCGTGCGCATACGCTATATCATCGATGTTGTCGCTATTGACATCTCCGGCATCGAGGTCGTTGACCCAGAGCGAGCCTATCAGTTGGTCCCAGAGAAGGCTTCCGTCGTGACCATCGATGGCATAAATGTAGTCATCGAAAGCCGCTGCTGCGACATCCAGATACACATCGCCATTGAAATTGCCCACGACGACCGATTGGATCGTAGAGCCGATACTGTAGGTCCATAGCTGTGTGCCGTCCTTGCCGTCGATGGCATGAACCATCCCGTCGGCTGTGCCGGATGTGTTGTAAGACGCGCCAATGATCACGTCAACAGTGCCGTCGTTGCTGATATCACCGATAGTCATCGAACGAGCGCCGTCCTGTAGCTGGTATGTCCAGATCGTGTCGCCTGTGAGACCGTCGAGCGCATAGACTTTGGACGGGCTGTCGTAGTAGTCGTTAGAGTACTCGGATGCGATGACATCGATGACGTCATCTGCGTTAAGATACGCCGTCTCGACATGTTTGCAATACAGCGTCGGGTCGAGCGTCCAGATAGCTTCAGCGGATTGTGCAAAGCCGGCAGTTGACCAGCCCGCTACAAGCAGGGAGACGACTGCAATCACAGACAGCCATCTCAAACCAGACAGGCCTGTTCGATTAAGTAACATAGGACCCTCCTTGGGGTAACAGAGAAATTGGGTATTGTTACGGTATGTATCTAATGTCGTATAATATTCTGCGATACGAACCTGCATTCGAGGCTATGCTCCAATATACCGGACAGATCACTATGCGTCAAATGGAAATGCCAGTCCGAACGCCCGTCAGGAAACAGAAAAGGGCACTGCCTACGGTTCGATTTCGTCGAAAGTGAGTCCGGCAACCGCCATTATCTCTGCGGAGACCTCCTCTATCGCCCGACGCGTGACATTGACAACATCCCAATTCTGACTCGAACAAAGCCGCCGAAAAAAGCGAATCTCATCCTTGATGAGCGAGACATCATGATATTGCTCAATCATCTTCCGGCCTGAATCCTCGCCGGCGAGAAGTCCCGCTCGTTCCTCACGAATTGAGGCGAGTACCTCAGCGTTCATTACGAGCCCTATCACGCGCTCGTCCGGCAACCGCTCGAGCCTGTCGATCAGGCGCTGGGATGATATCTCGTCGGCGATCACCGGAATGTTCGCCACCTTGAGACCATGGTTGCAGGCGAGATACATACTGATCGGGGTCTTGCATGTACGTGACAATCCCACCAGGACAAGATCCGCGTCTTCTATCTGGTGACCCAGCCCGTCGTCATGCTCCACGGTGAATCCGATGGCGTCTACTTTCGAGTAATAGCGATCGTCAACGATCTGAAGGAGTCCTGGCTTGAAATCAGGGTGAAACCCGAGGAATTTGTGCATTGTCTCGAGCATCGGTTCGAGGACATTCAAATGAAGCAATTCGGCATCATGAAGCGACTTGTGGAGATACTTGCGCAATCCGCGGGAGATTATCGAGAACACAACCAGATAGTCGCCTTCAAGTCCCTTGATGATTTCATCGACCTGCCTTCTCGTGCGCACCTTGCTGAATATGCTCTCGAGGATATAGTTCTTCTCGTACTGCTTGTAGTGAGCGAGAACAGCATCCATTAAACGCTTGGCAGTCCTGCCGGATCCGTCGGAAATGATAATGATCTTCTTTGTCGTGTCAGGCATGCAATCCTCCCGCGCAGTTAAATCAATCTATAGCGGCAGGATAATAGATTCAAGGACAATCGGCGCAAGGCCCCGGTCCGCCGGTAAATACATACTGGATCAGGTATACGATATCATCGATATCAATTCCGCCCGAGCAGTTGACATCGCCGGCCGCAATCGGACTTGGCGCCGTACCACCTGCGAATACATAGTATATCAGATATACAATGTCGTCAATATCAACTCCGTCGCTGCCATTAACATCACCGCAAAGCAGTGGCTTGATCACACGTATCGAACACATCAACTGGTCATACCTGGCAGGCGTATCAGAGTCGGTCGCGCCGACTGTTATCGAAAAAGTGCCATCGGAGAGCGGAGTACCGCTAATCGTACCCTCGCTCCCGCCCGTGAACACGCAACCATACGGCGGATGTCCGAGCACTTTTTCCCACGTCAACGGCTCAACGCCTCCTACGCACGTAAACTGGTAGAAGTATGGTTCACCAAGCGTGGCATCCGGGATGTCGTATGCAATGATGTGTAATTCACCGTCACAATGATCGCCGACACCGTCTCCGTTCTCGTCATACTGCTCGGGGTTATAGACTGACGGGCAGTTATCACACGCATCTCCGAATTCATCCCCGTCAGAATCCTCCTGCCCCGGATTCAGCGCGAACGGGCAGTTGTC
>CAYQCE010000033.1:0-30696 GCA_964415885.1 uncultured Ignavibacteria bacterium | reverse complement strand
AACGGGCAGTTGTCGTCAGGGCAGTTATTGGACGGATCGCCCGGGTCTCCGTAACCGTCACCGTCACTATCTGTGCAAACAACATCGAGTTTCATTACCGTGAAATCTAATATGCCCCACCCGTTTCCGGAGGCCAGGCCGCGCCAGAGGTACCAGTGAATGCGATGATCCCATGTGTCGTAGACCCCGTAGCGATTGTTCTCCGCATCGTATCCTATTCCCGTTACGAAGTGATCGGTCCAGCCATTGCCATCCGTATCGACGAGTAGCACAACCGGCCGGGACGAGTCTATCTCCGCCTTGTATATCTCGAAATTTTCGACTGAGAAATCGTACCGAGTAGCCTGCGGATTCGCCTCGGGCGCGACCATGTTAACGTAACCGATAAACGAATTGTCTATCATGTCGGAATAGCTCCAGCCGTATGCGAGCCCGTCACTGCTCCATGACGTATGCATGAAGTCCGCAAGACACTCGCTCTCGTGCGCGCCTCCGAGCTCAGAGAGGTCGGCCTGAATTTCATCCCCATCATCTATCGGGCATGCGTAATCCCTGAAATGATCTCCGTTCCCCACGCAGACCGGATTCGAGCCGTCGCTCGCAATCATGGCGTTGACATGTGCATTCTGCAGGAAAGCATCCCCCTCGACGAGCTCATCCCAGGCGTAAAAGTCCCAGAATCCGATGACCATTCCGAGCGCGGTGGGACCACATCCATGATGCCAGCCGTAACTTGGAACATTGGACATCACAACCTGTGATCGTATGCGTGGGTAGAAACCGAGATCGACTCCCTCGGGTCGGCCCCGATGTCGCAAGTTGGGCGTTCGCAATCACTATCGGAACAAGAATTGCTAACGCAAGAAGCGACGACACAAGACGAAGCCTGAGCGAAGACATACCTGTCCCCCATCACCCTGACCGTTGCTGCTATATAGGCGAGGCTACTGATAGGAAGCTCCGCCCGGCTACCGGAGACTGCTTCCGCTTACTGCGGGCAGGCAGCGCACGGATCAGGTCCGCCGGAAAATACGTATGCTATCAGATAAACTGTGTCGTCTATATCCACACCGCCCGAACAATTCGGATCAGCGGCTTCCATCGGATCGGGTGCTAACCCGCTGCCGAATACATAATCTATCAGGAAAACAATGTCATCGATGTCGACAGTTTCGGTGCCGTCAACATCCCCGCAAACATACGGCTCCTCATACTCGAGCACTTCGATAGACACCATCATCGAATCAACGTTAGGCGGATCGTCTGAATCGGAAATGGCCACCATGAAGGCCGCTATTCCCGGACTCTGAGGGGTTCCAACGACCGAGGCATCCTCTCCCCCGACGAACATTGTCCCGTACGGCGGCTGACCAACGACCTTTGTCCAGTTGTAAGGCGGCACACCGCCGACACACCAGAAGTCGTATTCATATTCCTGTCCGGTGTATGCAGAAGGAATTTCGTAAGCCTGGATGTGTAGCAGACCGTCGCAGCCATCGCCGATACCGTCGTCGTTCTCGTCATACTGCTCGGGATTCGCTATAGACGGACAATTGTCACAGGCATCGCCGACACCGTCACCGTCTCCGTCTGCCTGATCACCGTTGGCCACCAGCCAGCAGTTGTCGCTCGGATTCAGATATCCGTCGTCGTCAGCATCGCTATCGCAGAGATCGCCTGCGCCGTCACCGTCCGCATCACCCTGCATCGGGTTCGCAATATCCAGGCAGTTGTCACAAGCGTCCCCGGCGCCATCCGAGTCGCTGTCTTCCTGGACCGGATTAGCGACATACGGGCAGTTGTCAAGCGAATTGTAGATTCCATCTTCGTCCGAGTCTTCCTCGGGATAGATATTCCGAATCAGAGCCTCGCTCATGTAGTTGCAGCCTTCCCAGTCGCAGTGGAGATTGTCAACCGTGTACCAGGCGTTGTGGCCGTCGTTCCATCCGTAGTTGAAGTGGTACATCCTGGTTGAGCCGACGATCTTCCAGCCATCGCAAACTATTGCGTGACGGCTGATCGTATAGTACATCGGGCGGCCGGCATCGATCTCGCTCTGGATTAACTGGAACCAACCCTCCTGAGTGTAACTCGAACGGTATTCCTGATCGATCGATTCATGATACCTGTAGTGGTCTGGAAGAGCATCAAGCACATAGCTGGAATATGTTCCGGAACCGCAGACGCCATACATCATGTTGAACGCGACTCCGAGCTCGTAGCAAACCTCTGCGACAGCCTCACGCTCGACCTCGTTGCATGAACCGCAGTCATGAACGTTAGGCCAGTCGTATTCGTCGGAATGATCGACGCTCATGAACTGACCGGAGGTCGATCCGCCACATGAATTATCGCCGGACCAGTAGTAGGAACTCGACCCGAATCCGAAAGGCGGCCAGTTCCAATACTTCTGGATCTGCCCGACCGCTGTCGCGACACAGCCGACCACAGTTCTGCCGCCGTCGCCCATCGGGCAGTACATGTTATACGGAGAACGCTGGTGCCAGCTCGTATTCAGAAGAGGACCAACTTGCTGAGCATCGAGCGAATTCTTCGAAGTCAATGAAGCCTGGAACTCCTTCGGAGAGACCGCATATTTGCTCCATTGACTCGCATTGATCGGATCGAGCAACGGTTCGCTGTCCTGCACTGCATTCAGGCTGCCATAACGCTGTTCATACAACTCATGCCGATGCTCCAGAATCTCGCGGATCATTACCGCCGGACCAT
This sequence comes from uncultured Ignavibacteria bacterium, assembly GCA_964415885.1. Taxonomy (GTDB): domain Bacteria; phylum Zixibacteria; class MSB-5A5; order JAABVY01; family JAHJOQ01; genus CAYQCE01. The sequence goes on along the minus strand of CAYQCE010000033.1, from coordinate 27,966 downwards.
CCGGATCGGAAAAATCGAGTGCAGACTCCTCCGAAAACACCTTGATCGGCGGAAGCTCGCGGAGGACAGGGACGATAACGTAGCCGGAAGGTGCTATCTCGAACATCGTTCCCAGAAGTTCTCCGTTGTCGCTCAATATCTCTATCGACCCCGCAATCCGGGGGGCGGGATCGCCATTCCATTCCCCGCTCAAAAACACAGTCTCAGTCAGCCAGTTCTGGCAGACCAGTTCGCGCTCCGCCGGCTGCGTGAGTTCGGCGTTTGCCGAAACAGCGGCAAACACGAGAGTAAGCGCAAGCAAGCCTGCGAAAACTCGTAGCGTGAAAGTGAAACTACTCCCTGATGATCTCTCAGTTGTCTTACCGGGACACGACATATCTTCTACCTCCGATGCTTAGTGGCGGGAAGTCGCACAAAGTTCGAGAAAGGGCATACACTATGGAATTTAAGCAAAATCCCATATTAGTCAACGTTTTATAGATAGTTTGATCGGGTTTGTTGAGCAGCTCTTCACCAGCAGCTCGCTAACAGCCGCCGCACGGATCGCCCGTACCGGAGAAAACATACCCGATCAAGTAAGTTATGTCATCTATATCTATGTCCCCACTGCAGTTAACATCGGCCGACTGCGGATTAGGGGGCTCGGGTCCGCCGCTGAATACATATGATATGAGATAAACGACATCGTCAATATCCGTCACGCCCGAATCATTCACATCTCCGCAGATGAACTGCTGCTCCACGACGTCGATGAAGACGGTCATTGTATCGACATTCACCGGCGAATCGGAATCGGTGAGCTCGAGTATAACCGCGGAGGTACCGATTATCTGTGGAGTACCGCTGATCGACGCCTCCGCCCCACCGGAGAATACTGTCCCATACGGCGGCTGACCGGCAACTTTGCGCCAGTCGTAAGGCTCCACGCCGCCGACCGCCCAGAAGTCGTAACTGTACGGCTCCCCAATCGTAGCATCCGGGACCTCGTAGGCCTGTATATGCAGGGATCCGTCACAGGCGTCTCCCACGCCGTCACGGTTTTCGTCGTATTGATACGGATTCGGAAGATCCGGGCAGTTGTCGCACGCGTCTCCCGCGCCATCTGAGTCGCTGTCGATCTGGTCAACATTCTCTACGAGCGGACAGTTGTCATTATCGTTCATCAGACCGTCATTATCCGCATCCGGATCGCACAAATCGCCGTACCCATCACCGTCGGCATCCCCCTGAAATTCGTTCGGGACGCTCGGGCAGTTGTCGCAGAGATCACCTGCGCCATCCTCATCGGAATCGGCCTGATCGGGATTGTACTCTGTCGGACAGTTGTCGAACGGGTTCACGAGACCATCCTGATCCGAATCCGGCACGGGTTTGATATCCCGAATCATATACTCTACCATCGGATCACAGCCACTCCAGTTGCAATACAGATTGTCGAGCGCATACCAGGCGTTGTGGCTGTCATCCCAACCGTAGTTGAAGTGATACTGCTTGGAATCGTTTATGATGCGCCAGCCATCACAGACTATTGCATGGCTCTGTATGCGGTACAGAATCGGGCGATCGGCGTTTATCTCATCCTGCACCATCGCAAACCAGTCGTCGGGATCGTTCGATGACCTGTTCTGCCTGTTGATAGACTCGTCATACAGGAAATACTCCGGGAATACGTATAGGGCATCGGCGGTATATGCTCCGGACCCACACCTGCCGTATGACATCTCATACGCGACACCAACCTCATAACAAAGCTCGGCGATCGCCTCTTTCTGGGCCTGGGTACAGGTACCGCACTCATCGACGAAATTCGGCCAGTCGTACGGATCCGAATAGTCGGCAGATAGCTGCCGGCCACTCGTCGAGCCATCGCACGAGTAATCTCCGGACCACCAGTAACTCGACGATCCGGTTCCGTGCGGAGGCCACTGCCAGTATGCCATGACCTGAGATGCCGCGGTAGCCACGCAACCGACGATTGTCCGGCCACCGTCTCCCATCGGGCAGTAAATGTTGTACGGGTAATTCTGATCCCAGGACGTAGTCAGAAGCGGACCCGCCTCGTTTCCGTCGAGGGAGGCCTGTGCGTTAAAATGCGCACTGAATTCCTTCGGGGCCAGCGAGAAGAGATCCCACTCCGATCTGTTTGATTCCGCGAACAGGACGGGATCGCCTGACTGCACTCTATATTCGAGCGAGCCGTAGCGTTCGGCGAACATTCTCATTCTATCGGACAAAACCTCACGAATCATCGCCGACGGGCCATCCTCTGCGAGTGGATCGAAAGACGATTTGTCGGAGTATGCTTTGACTGGCGGCAGATCTCGCAGACTTGAGACGACTATGTAGCCCGACGGACTGATATGATACACTCGTCCGACGAGTGTGTCGCCGCTCCAAATCTCCTCGGAGTTCGAAACTTCAGGCACGGATGTACCGGCCCAGGAACCACTTGAAGCAACGATCGCCGTGAGCCAGTTCTGACTGACATTGTCACTCTCTGACAGATCAGCCAGCTCTGCCTTCAGATTGCCACCCGAAATTAGAAAAACAGATGCTATGACGGTCAGAAAAAAGGTAAGACGTAAGCTCATAGATGTCTCGCATAAATGACGAATACCTTCACTTTCAGTAAATGTACGTAGAAACTCCATATTGTCAATGGGATTATTGATGGCTAAAGCGATGATTTATATGGGACGAGAAAAAAAAGAGCCGGCGAAGGGACTCGAACCCCCGACTGGCTGATTACAAATCAGCTACTCTACCAACTGAGTTACGCCGGCTTAAGCTGAGTCATTATATATGCCTGTTCGGCACAGTCAAGCACAAATTATAGCGATCGAGGCAGCCGGATGGTCCCAATTTCTTTGTTGACCAAAAGACTAAAGTTTGATAGTATTGTTTTCGGCGAATACATGTCCGTAAAACCACAACATCTTATCTCAGGGATGATCAATGGGTAAACCGGCAGCCAGAATGACCGACACCGTGATGACGTGCAACGACCCGACAGATATGCCGGTCGGCAAGGTCATCGTTGCGGGCGCCCCAACAGTGCTGATTAACAAGCTGCCCGCTGCCAAGCAGGGCGACAAAGTGATTGCTGTCGATACGCATATCATTATGATCCCGTCCCCTGGCGGACCGGTACCGACTCCTCTCCCCCATCCGTTCAATGGCATGATAAATCTCAACTGCAGCACATCTGTGTTCATACAGGGAATGCCCGCTGCGACACAGGACAGCGAGGCGACCAATATGCCGCCTCATATACCGCAGGGAGGTCCATTCCAGAAGCCACCGATGAACAAAGGCAAGATTATTATGGGCAGCCCGAATGTCATGATCGGCGGCGGGGGCGGCGGTGGCGGAGGTGGATCCGGCTCCGGCGGTGAGAGTGGCTCCGGGACGTCAGCCGAGGCCGAAGTAGAGGAAGGACATCAACTCAATGTACAGTTCACCGACCGTGGTGGTAATCCGATCGTCGGACCGCGATACCGCGTATCGTCGCCGGACGGCACCGTTACCGAAGGGCCGCTCGCCGGTGAGGTTCGCCGGGGTGGAGTGTCCGAAGGTGACCATGAGATCGAGTTGACGGCGATTACGGACGCCCAATGGTCAAAGAAGAGCGCCGTAGTGGGCGACACGGTTAAGCTGGCCATAGAAACTGCAGGGATTGAATCGGGCGAAGCAGTGACATTTCGGATCATGATGAAAGACGCCGGATTCGCCGATCGACAGCTTACCGAACTGGAGGGTGAGGTAAGCGGCGACAAGGCCGAGGTCGAGTGGGAATTCGATGTCGGCGAGGGCTACACCCGAACTCAGCGCGAGAGAATGCAGCGGCGGTACACATCGCCGAGCTTCTACTTCGTCGCAGAAGTTTCCGGACTGTCGCAACGATCGGGGATATTGTCATACAAGGACTGGATAGAGTTAAGGATCAAGGACGATGAAGGCAATCCGCTGGCGAACAAACAGTACACTCTCTATCTCTCCAACGGCGAGGTAAGATCAGGCTTTTTGGACAGCAACGGATACGCCAGAGAAGAGAACCTGCCTCCGGGACCGGTTGAAGTTTCGATCGACCCCAGAGTTTCGCAATAGAATTCACAATAAAGTCACTATTCGAGCAATAACGTGTGTAATTCTGAAAATCCATCCACGACAGGGATTCGCGACAGATCAGGCGCTGTAACTCATCAGGAAGCCAATCTGACCGTTCGGCCACTTGAGGTGCAGATCCTTGAGATGGAGGATGTCCTCTTTCATCTCAATAGTGCCGTACTTATGCCCGAACGGCCGGCTGAGGAGCGCGAGCAGTCGACTCGACCTCAAACAGATACGGGCGCGGACGAGGCTACCGAGGAGCAGACCGCAGTGAGCGGAATACGAGCGCTTGCTCTGGTATTCAAGGAGATCGAGTTCGATCCGCGAAAAAGAATAATCATAGCCGGTCACACTGATACATCCGGCGAACCGGAGTATAATTTCGATCTCTCGGATCTCCGCGCCAGGAATGTCCTCTATCTTCTCAAAGATGAGCAGAGTGTGTCTGAGCCGGACGAATGGGCGGACATTTGCTACGGGAAACAAAGGGTTGAGGACTATCAACAGATACTGAGATACTTCGCGGAGAAACTCGGCTGGGTTTGCAATCCGGGCAACATTGACAACATCTGGGGATCGAAGACAGAAGCAGCTACAAACAGGTTCATTATAACCTACAATATTGAAATCGCTGCAGCACGACGTATTGACAGGATTCCGGAAAATGCCGGCGCCTTCGTCCGCAATGACGGTCAGCACCGATGGACAAAAGAGCTCTGGAAGGCCGTGTACGTTCTTTACAGCGATGAACTCTCCAGTACACTGAATGTCACTCCGGAAAGACTGAACACTTACAGAAGAGAGAGGATCAGATTCATCGACCCGCAGAATCAGTTCGTCGGCTGCGGGGAATCGTTCCCACTCGCGAGCCAGGATGACAACTACAGATCGCAGGCCGATCGGCGTGTCGAGATACTGCTCTGCCGTCCGTCCGAAAATGTCACCATAGACTGCCCTGCCAGACGGGACTCCGTGCATACAGCGGAGGAGTGTCCGCTCTATCACGATTTCAGGCGTCCGACCTATGTGCCCGGTAACGATCTGAACGGTGTCGCCTATCACTTCAGGTTCAAGTACTACGACAGAATCACGAAAGAGACTACCGACGTTCCGAACGGCCTGCAGATCACAGCCTGGGTCGATGGCGATGAGGTAAACAGCCGGATCGAGTATACCGACGGACTCTACATGGTAGTAGTCCAGTTCGCGAATCAGTCCGACGCCGAAGCTAAGGCCGACCGAGTTGTCTTCAAGTTCGAAACTGAGAATAAATGGATATACACTGAAAACGACTCCACGGCTCCGACGATAGTAACGAAAGAGATTTCCGAGATCGAGGCGATGGAGCCGTCCGTTCAATTCGCTTACTACGACCTTCCTGCTCAATGGAGTTCACAGAACTGGGTATGTCGAGTTGGGACCGATTTCAACGACTTCGAGCACTTCATGGAGAATCGTACATCGGTCGACTCGCCAATCGTGTTTAACTTCGACGACATAGTGCTGGTCAAGTCTGACTTGAGCCAGGCGATAACCGACAAGAGCGCCGCGGATGATTTCAAGGACGCGAGCGGCAGCTTACCGGCCCTGTCGGACGAGGAGGATATGGCATCTGACCCGCCGAAATTCAAATCGCGCGTGCGAATTCTCTATATAGATCACCAAGACAAGAAGATGAAGCTCTACTCCACCGAGGAAGACCCCTCCAATAAGGAGGCATTTCACAACGGCTCGATGGTCTATTTCAGCAAAGACTCTCGCGATCGTGTAAGGAACTTCATCACCTATCCCCCGATCTTCTCGCGCGCGGTCGTGTTCTGCGGAGAGTTCTACGACGTTGCTCGTCGACGCACTTCCGCGAGCGATCCGGAATTCAGCGCGGCAAGAGGTCACGTGATCGGCGCGCGAGCAGCCAGGATCAACGACTCGGATGTTCATCATCACGAAACAGTCAGGACCGGACATCACGATCATACCACCCATTGTCCCGGTATCGGCGATTTCGAGATTCACTATTTCGATAAAGGCTATGCCGACGGCAACAAGTTTGTGTCGCATCTCCTCATATACTGGTCCGGATTCATTATCAAGGATACCAAGCCTACTGCAGGCGGAACAGGCCGGAGGCGTCCCGCTACGCAAGCGCAGATCGATGAATTCCGGAGTATCGGGATGCTGAACTCAATGGAACACTGGAACAAGAAGGAATACCAGTTCGACGAACACGGACGGGCCGATGATGCCACATACACCGAACACGAGATACACCCGTTCTTTTTCTTTGAGGCAAACGAGGCACTAAAATACTCGCCTCCCACGCCTCTGGATCACAAGCGGCAGACCAACGATGTTCTCGATTCGGCGGCGTATCAGACCGCCCTCACGCATGCGAGGGGTGGCAGACCGAAAACGCTGGTCTTTATTACCGAAGAAGCGAAAGGCAGTTGGGTAAGGTCGCACAGGCACGGCACCCCGGCCTTCAGTGCTATGTCCCTGCGAATCAAAACTCGTGAGGACGATCCGACGAGATTCAGCAGCAAGTTCGTTCCACAGTGGACCGAGTTCGGCGATCCCGGTCAATACGGATGCCTCGTTATGGCGCACGAGCTCGGCCACGCTACGGGTCAGGTGGATGACTACACCGACACCGACTCTCTGGAATTTACACAGGATGACGGGACAGACGTCACGAGATACTTCCCGACTTTCGGACAATTCGGACGCACTACCGGGGGCAACCGAGTCAGCGGAAACAACTCCAACTTCTCGCAGCGAGAATCGGGTAGCGAGGCGTTCTCTATCGCTCATGACGACGCCACGATGATGGATATGAACGGGCCCATCCGCATCCGGCATGTCTGGCGTTTTGCTCACTGGGTCAATGAGAACGCTAAGAACTCCGAGCCCCTGCACAGATTTCTCAGCGGGTCGAAACATGAGCTCCACTACCCGCGCTCGACTATGCAGTACTTTCGCGACGGGTCGGACATCCCGACGAACCCGTGGGAGTGGGCCTTCACCGGCAAGGTTGAAATAGACGGCGACTCCGACCGGGAAATCAGCGCTTTCGTCTTTGAGGGTCTCGGCGAGACCGGTCCCAAAACGCGCCCTGCCGCTCAGGCAAACAGCGCTGCGGACCTCGGCACACCGGTCTTTAAGGGAATTCTAACAATCCGACCACTGATCAACTTATCATTCCGACGAAACGGCGCTGACAGGTGGAACCGCGAACAAATGATAACCTGGGCGCACAATCTCAACCGTCTGTTCAACAGCCGCCACTTAAACGGCAAATTCAAATTGACCGGGGGTGGGGGCCGGTTGGATCCGACAGTAATAAGATTCATACCAGGTTACGATTTTCAAACGTCTCCACCGGCTGACTGCGATCTCAGAATCGAGGTCAAGCGAAACAGCAATGACGCGATATCGCAATCGGGCAGTCGGATCAGGCTTGGCGACCAGATTCCAGCGAGACAGATATTCAATTATATATTCGGAAAGGCGTATACAGGGACGCCTGCAACCGACAGGACTTTCACGACCGGCGATCTCGAAGATGTGCGAGACTGGTTCAGGACACTGGCTATTCCGAACGCCAACGTATTCAGAATCGAGGAGATTTGATCTGTTTGACATACGCAGGCAACTTAGATACGCGACGGTTCGATGGATAGTCACGGCCATACTCGCGATAACGCTACTACCGGGATGTCGGGCGAACGGCGGACACTCTCAGTCAGAGGCGGTTAAGGGACCCAAGGAGAAGACGATGACCATATACCGGAAATTGTTCGCTGACTATCAGCTATCCTCTTTTCAGGAACAGCATCTGAAAGCGACCGGTACAGCCGACTGGCTGGCCGGACCGAGCGATTCGGCCGACAACCGCCCTCCCCTTCTCGTCGTTGTGACCGAAGACGGCATCGTGGCGCAGTATCCCGAGAGATTGGAATGGATTACGCCGGAAGGCAAGACCCGATGGACCAAACTGCATGATTCCGGCATGAACATACTCGCCCACGATGGCAGCATCTATTTCCGAGATCCCGATCAGGGCATTTACGCTGTCGATCCGCGCGGCAATTACACTCTCGCCGACTTCTTCGTTCCGACGAGCGATGAGATGGGAGTGTTTCATACGGTCGTGCCGAGAGATGGCGGCTACATATTCGTGCAGGGTTTCGTACCGGCCCGAGAGGAGCGCGAGGAGGACCCTGATGACAGCGACAGATACAGCATCGTTTTGAAAGGACCGGGAGGGTTCGATGATTACAAATACATGCGCTATTTCGAGGGGGAATCGCTCAGAGGTCTTGTGACGAGTGACGGCAAGCTCGTTGTTCTGCTAAATGACCAGGGCGAGGTGACATCTTTTGATATCGAGAACGGCCGTCCATCGCGCGCATTCAAAGTCGAGGAGGCCGAGTTTATCGAGGCGAGCCTGGACCGTGAGGACAATGTAGTGATCGTCATGGATCATCCGGAGGATGGCACGATCATAGCCTGTTATGATCTGACAGGAGTTAAGAAATGGCAGGCTCCACTACCCTCCGGTAACAAGTCCGTATACTCGCAGCCTCCCGCGATTGACAGCGAGAACCACGTGAGTTTCATCTGGCTCAACACGCTATATCACATTATTGATGGCGAACAAGCCTGGAAGAAGGAGATTCCGCGCACCAAATACGGCCAATACATTACAATCCTCGGCGACAACTCCATCCTCCTCGCAAGCAGTATAAATCTCTTTCAGTTTGGCACTGATGGTGAAGTCCTGACGGAGATCGAGATCGAGGAAGGTATCTGCACGTCGCCGCCGGTTGTAGATCAGAACGGGAGGATCATTGTCGGGACGACCGCAGGCGTGAGGTGTTTTCGATAGGAGGTTGTTGCAGGCAATCCCCGCATCCATCAGAGTGGAGCAAGTACTATGAACAAATCAGATATGTATGACTTGAGAAATCGTTACAAGTTCGAGCTTCCATCAGAATGGGAGGACCAGACGGTTTACCATTTCAGGGGTCCTCGAATTGGCAACGTTGAGCACATGATGCGACTCGCGGTGGACCGCAACCTGCAGCACACGGAAATCAGGTCCTTCGCGCAGGAGAAGTGCGATCCAATCAAGAACCAGATGTCGGATGTCGAAGTATTAAAGGACAAGGAAGTCACAATCGACAGCGGCAATCCGGCCTGGGAGTTCGTTTACAAGTGGGTCCCATCCGATGACATAGCGTCTATTCACAAGTATATCTTCGTTATTTCAGAGAAGATCGGATTCACATTTTACTGCGAGTTCACGAAGAAGAGCTTCAAAATGCTCGGTGACCATGTCCGGCAAGTAGTCGAGTCTGCGGTACCGGGAACTTACGATCCGATCGAAGAGGATTAGAATGCCCGAGCTCAGTTTCAACAGATCCGTCGATAGCGATCACAAGGAGAAGCTCTCGTCTACGCTGATCTATGCCAACTGGCTTACCGGGATCGCCGTGGCGGGCGGCACGGCCGGATTTGAGGTCGGCACATCGTTCGTGGGAAACGGCGCCGAGATCAAGGTCAAGGGCAAGACCACGGGCGGAAAGAAGCTCGGAAAGATCAAGGACAAGATCAGGAATAATCGCTTCGTCGGCGAATTCGATATCCCGGAAGATATTGAGGTTGGCGACCAATGCTACTTCGAAGTCAGCATATCGAAGGTCGGGCTGACCGGCGAATCGAACAAGATACCGGCACGTCCGCCAATCGAGATCACGGAGATGAGTTGGAGCGCGGATGAGGCACGGCGTGGCGATATCCTTACTCTGGCTGTGGAATTTGAGGATATCCCCACCGGCACCGAAGTCCTCTTCACGATCTATGAATACGACCGCGATGAGGCTCACGACAAGATAACAGAAATCCCCGGCACAGTCGAGGCTGGCAGGGCCGAAGTAGATTGGGAGTATGAGTACCACGAAGATACCGACGAGGTACCCAGTAGTGAGGAGATGGAGCGCTACGGCCGTGAGTACAATCCGCCCGAGTACTTTTTTACCATAACAATATATGACCAGGTCTTCGGTGATGAAGAAAGCCCGGGACTTTTGGTTTTTAAGGACTTCATCGAGCTCGAATATCTGGACGATCAGGGAAATCCCGTAGCCGATGTCAGTTTTCGATTGACACTGCCGGATGGGTCTGAGGAGACCGGCACGCTTGATTCAAGGGGACACGCAAGGATCAGCGGCATCCCGCCGGGACCTTGTTATTTCGTGCTTGAACCCGCAGAAGACGAAGAAATGCAGACTTGAGGATTATATGCCAACGTACAACGTGCACTACTTTATCGTAAAACCACTCTACATCCCGTGGGGCACGGCTCCATCAGGCAGTACTGCACGCGTCTCACCGTTCGATCCGTCGAAAGACCCGATAAGACAGCAGGTGCTGCAAGTATTCGAAACGAATCTGCGTGATTATTTCCGTGCAGCCGCCCGGACTATAGACGCAAGATGGGATGTCGCCATACACCGAATTCAGGAAGCATCACCCGGCATACCCAACTTTAGCGGCGTCCAAATTGCGGCACGGGACCCAATCATCTATCTGACCGCTCGCGAAACCGATTCTGTCAGGCTCAGTGATTCGAATCCTCAGGACGTGCGCATTGCGCTCCACATAACGGATGAAATCGGTGACAACTTCGAAGATGTTCCGCGTGGGCACATGAGGAGGTCCAGGCGCACACTGGAGAGCGCACACGGCTCCGGTGGAGAGGACGGGTTTGCGTCACACTGGGAGGATCTGTTCCCCTGCTCCGCCGAAGTTTTTGTGAATCCGGCAATTCAGTACGAAAATGAGCGGATAATTCCCTTTATGGGCGATCATCTTGCGAGGATTGCGTATCATGAAGTCGCGCATGTCAAGTGCGAGTGCCAGAACCGTTCGAGTCCGTCGGGGCAGCCATGGAGCGCAGCAATCTCCGTCGATATCCACTCAACTTCAGGTCTGACATCATCGCCGCCCGCATTTGAACAAACGGATGCAGACAAACGACTTATGGCACAGCACATGATGGTTCCCGTACCTTTCTACAAGCTTGGTATGCCGATTGACGATCAGTTCTTCAGCCGCGGGAGCCAGCAGCGTTTGGCGAGACGGGGGCAGGCAGATGACTCTCCGTCGGAAACGCCGAGACAGGAGACTGTTCCGGACCTCGATGCATTCGACCCGGATGCACTGATTTGATAACAGGTGACATTCCCATCCACTATTTGCGCCATATGTAAGTTGATAGGTATAAATGTCTTGACAGCGCATTTCAATAGGGATATTATCGAATAATCGAACTTCAAAGTTCACGATTTTAGGACATGGGCGATGGACTGAAGGCCCGTCAGAATAAAGCCAACGCCGGGAGTGAGTCTACTTTCCCGGCAAGCATGGAGCCAGTTGGTCCAATATGGATATTAAAAACTACTCCGCTGATTCGCGCGCTGTGATCAAAGCCGCGAGAGAAGTTGCGTCCGCTTTCAAACACCCCGAGATCGACGTCGAGCATTTGCTCATAGCAGTCGTGCGTCACGAGGACTCGGAGGTCGAGTCTATCCTCGCCCAATTGGGCAAAAGCGCCGCGTTTGTCGAGGGAGTTACCGAGGCATATCTCAAGGAACAGCCAGCCAGGCAATCCGCGAGGGACAACCTCACCCTCTCCCCTCCTACGCACGAAGTGCTCGAGAAGGCTGTTGAAGAGAAGGAAAAAGTTTACGATCCGCTCGTTGAGCCGAGGCACATTCTAATTGCGGCGTATGACGCAAAGTCGCAGTTGTCCTCCTACGTGAAAGAAAAAACGGGAATCACGAAAGAGGATATCTACAGGGCCATTGCCGAGGATAAGTCTGTCGAAGAGATTGCGACTTCGAAGGCACCTGGCGAAGAAGCGGTGCCGGGTGAGAAGAAAAAGGAAGTCGCCGGGACCCTGAAATATTGTATCGATATGACCAACCAGGCCTCTGCCGGCGAGTTCGATCCGATGATCGGCAGAGAAAAGGAACTCCAGCAGGTCATACAGATTCTTCTCCGTCGACGCAAGAACAGCCCGGTTCTCGTAGGTGGAGCTGGTGTGGGAAAGAGCGCGATAGTCGAGGGCTTCGCTCAGGCTGTGATCGATAAGAACGTCCCTCGCGCTCTCGAAGGCGTTAAGGTCATGTCTCTCGATATGGGATCCCTCGTCGCGGGAGCCAAGTACAAGGGCGAATTCGAGGAACGATTCAAGAACCTGATAAGTGAGGTCGTTAAGTCTGCAGGCACGATGATTCTGTTCGTCGATGAAATACACACTCTCGCGGGTGCCGGAGCAGGTGGCGGTATGGATGCCGCCAACCTGATCAAGCCTGCTCTCGCGCGCGGACAGATCCGGTTGATTGGCGCGACGACTGAAGAAGAGTACACGAAGTACCTCGAAAAAGACAAGGCGCTCGACAGACGTTTCGAGCGAGTCAAGGTCGACGAGCCTACAGTGGATGAGTCTGTACGCATTATCCAGGGTGTGGTTTCCAAATACGAGGAGCATCACAAGATCAAGTTTACGCGGGAAGCTCTCGAGGGCGCCGCGAAGTACGCTCGCAGATATCTTGCGCAGCGAAACCTGCCTGATATAGCGCTCGATCTCATCGATGAGGCAGCATCTGAATACTCCGTTAAGGATGAGTTCGGCAAGCGCCGAGTCAAGGAGATAGATGAACGGATCTCCGAAGTGGAGAAACAGATAACGGCCTGCGAAGGAAAAGACCCCGAGAGAGATTCAGAGGAGTTCGACAAACTGCAGGTCATCTACGACGAATTCGATAGAGCATTCGGCATCCTCCGCGGATACTGGGGGCATCGTGTCGAATCGGAGCGGGAGGTTGAGGCATGAGCATCGATGTAAGGCATCTCGATCTGCTGAAGAAGGAGTTCAAGGAGAAGCTTGAGACGTTCGAGGAACTCCGGAAGGTGGCAGAGAATCCCGATCCGACTATCTACGACTCTGATGTTGCCGCCGTGGTAGCCCGCAGGACGGGCATTCCCGTATCGAAGATGTTGACTGCTGAGAAAGAGAAGCTTCTGCACATGGAGGATTTCCTCTCCAAGAGGATTGTCGGACAGAGGCAGGCCATTACCGGCGTTGCGAACGCGATCCGAAAAGCGCGCGCGGGACTCAAGCTACCGAATCGTCCGATGGGTTCGTTTCTCTTCCTCGGCTCGACCGGCACAGGGAAAACGTACCTGCCAAAACTTCTGGCGGACTTTCTTTTCGACGACAAGAATGCGATGGTTCGGCTCGACATGTCGGAGTTCATGGAACAGCATTCCGTCGCGAAGATGATCGGCGCTCCCCCCGGCTATGTCGGCTACGAGGCCGGTGGTGTGCTCACAGAGGCCGTGCGCAGAAAGCCATTCTCGATCGTACTGTTTGACGAAGTCGAAAAGGCGCATCCGGAGATATTCAACGTCCTGCTTCAGCTCCTCGACGACGGCCGCCTGACTGATGGCCAGAATCGTACGGTTGACTTTTCGAATACGATAGTTGTACTGACATCGAATTACGCCGCCGATCAGATACTGGACGCCTTCAGAGAGGGCCGAGACGTAGACATGGACAGCGTGCGTCAATTCCTGTTCACGAAGTTTCGTCCGGAGTTCCTTAACCGCCTGACCGACATTATCATATACCACCCATTCACCAAAGAGCAGGTGGAGAAAATCGCCGAACTCGAGTTCGACAATCTCAGTAAGATGCTCGAAGATCAGAACATAGTTACGGAGCTGAGCGAAGCCGCCAAGAAGAAGCTGTCGAAGGATGGTTACAATTTCGAACTCGGCGCTCGTCCGATGCAGAGGATTATCGAGAAAGATATCATAAATAAACTGTCGGTAGACATTATTGCAGGAAACCTTGAGCCGGGTGATTCCGTTGCTGTGGATGTCGAGGATGATGACTACGTCTTTAATATAGAAAAAAACAAAGCAATATGAATCTCTCCACGGGAGGGCTAAATGGCAAAGTTCATACTTGGAGCGACGGAAAAGGTCAAACGGGACGATTCGATCCCGGTCGAGCTTTTACCGTCCAACAAGACGCTCTATGTCGCCAAGCTCAACAATGACGACGACGCGGACGTGGCACCCAAAAAGTGTCAAAACCTGAAGGATGTCTTCGAGAAGTTCCAGCCTTCATTCTCGGTCGAGATGGAGACCACAGAAGGCGAGCCGACTAACGGCGAGTTCGAAATCAGGTCAATGAAGGACTTCACGTCCAAGGAGCTGATCGAAAAGAACGATTACCTTCAGAAGACCTACTACAGTAAAGAAATGATGGCCGATCTTGACAAGCAGCTCAAGAAAAACAAGGCGCTCCAGAAGCTTCTCCAGGACGAGGAGAAGAAGGATGCGCTGATGAAGGTCATGGCTTATTACATCGATCTACTGAGCGAATAGGAGAGGTGAGATAAATGGCTGAAGACGAAAAACTGGAACAGCAGGCAGCGCAGGAAGAGGCCGCAGCGCCGGAAAAACCTGCGATGGAAGTAGAGAAGGTATCCGATGAGGAATTTGCGAATATACTCGGTGATACCTTCGGTGATTTCAAGAAACTGGCGTCCCTTCTCCCCTCTTTTAAGACAGTCGACGGAGACCTGGTTAGAGGCGTGGAGTGGCTCGATCCGAAGAAGGACTTCCAGCGCAAGGAATTCCTGACCAAAAAGGACTTCGCAACTCAGCGCAAGCTTCTTGCAGAGAAACTCAGAATCTGGATCGAGAACCTATCGAAGGACGCGAGCATTGATGACATCCGCAAGGATCTGAATGAGCGCGCTACGCAGCTAGAGCAGAATCTCGAGAAGAACATGAAGAAGGTCCATCGCGAGAGCCGCGATCTTGAAACGACCTATCGCGCGATTGACAAGTTCTTTGCCAACGCACAGCAGGAGGCTGACGAGAAAGTAAACACCTACTTCGCAAATATAAGCGGCGAAGAGCTGACCGACCCGGATGACCGTGAGAAATTCGAAGAGCTTACCAAGGCTGTAGCGGATCTCTATCGTGAGTGGAGCATCAAGGAGTGTTTCTCGATGGCTGTCATCCCCGGCTGGCTCGGCAGTGTCGAGAATATCGATTCCGTCGCCCGCCAGCTCGGACTGCCGAACAAACTGCATGTCATGACCGATCTCCCGAATTTCGAAAATGTCGAAGAGGTCATGGATATGCTGGACGATCCGAATTACGCTAATCTTCCCGGCATCGACAACTACAAACAGTACGTATCGATGTTCGCAAACTACATCCAGGCCCGCGAGAAGAACCAGTACGAGGACGAGGACATGTGGATTCCGCCGTCATCGGCAGTCGCCGGCAAGATGTACCAGGGCGACACTACGGTCGGTATGCAACAGCCGATGGCCGGCTTCAAGTTCGGCAAGATCGCGGATGCCAAGTATCTGCGTTTCCGTGCAAATCAACCGGATGCATCCAAGATCAACGAGAAGGGTGTCAACCCGATGGTCAATTTTGAGGGTGCCGCTGTTGCGATGGGTTCCTCTACCCTGTTCACCAAGGAAACGTTCAACATTTATTCCATCCGCAGAACTTACGACTACGTCTATAAGACCCTGCGAAACTACCTGAACAAGCAGACCTTCTCTGTTATCGACCAGAAATTCATCGACACTCTCCGCAGAGACATCGATAAGTTCATGAAAGCTATCTCGGGCGGTGACAACATCCTGCAGGACTACAAGGTGGACATCTTTGCAGATGACGAAATGCGCAAGAACCAGGAGGTTGACATCAAGGTAGCGCTCAATCCCAAGTACCCGGCGCGTACATTCAACATCGAGTTCACAGCTTGGAACGAAGACGACCAGACTAATGTGAAAGATAAGTAAAGATCCCGGAAAGTGCGGAGCATGTCTCCGCACTTTCACCAGAAGAATATAACTCAGAATAAAAGCACCAACACAATTCAAGGAGCTGGATTATGGCACGAAGGCCAGTATTGGAAATCGACGGCGTTACCTACAAGAACGTCTACGCCGTATCATTCGAACTCTACACTGCCAAGGACGAGACCGGTCGTCCGTCGGATCGCGCACATGCCGGTACTATCAAGGTTCACAGGGAGTCTGACGAGAGTACTGACATCGCTCGCTGGGCAATGGATTCCTCCGAGCCGAACTGGAAACCGGGCAAGGTCACATTCAAGAATCCTAATGATGCTATGATGAAGGAACTCACATGGGAAGAGGGATTCATCACCAAATACGAGGAGACTATTCCGCACGTCAAGGAAAAGGCGGATGATCAGGTCTCCGAATACTTCGAGATTTCATGCCACCGCCTGACGATCGGTGATGCCAATATCGACAACCGCTGGGAAGAGTAACTCAGTCAAATACCGAGCCGGGTGGATAGATTCCACCCGGCTTCAACCTAAACCAATCATCGGGATACTCTAATGCCGGAACAGGACATCGAGAAGCTAATCAGGGAAACGGAAGAATTCGCCCTGTCGGACTCCATCGAATCGGAAGAGAGGAGGACGATAGCTGTTCCCGCTCAGTCTCGAGTCAGAATTCAGGGTCGGGACATAAGGAATCTGATATCGAATGTCACCCTGACCCAACCTATAGACAATCATCATATACTGAGAGTTACAATACGACATGTCGCCGAAGCTGAGACTGCATCACGAACGATGGATCCGAGCGAATTCTCGACGTATCTCGGAAAGACGATAACGCTGAACCTCCCCACTACCACGGAGGGTTCGCCGGGAGATGATGCGATCGAGTTTACGGGGATCATTATCGGGGTCAATTTCGACCACCAGATTGCGACAGTGAATCAGGTCCATCTAACGGCTGCAAGCCCGACAATTACGCTCGATAAGGCCAGGAAGAGACGGTTCTTCATGAACCAGAGCCCGTCTGATATTGTGAGCGCGGTACTGGGAGATCATTCGATTACAGTTGGCAGCACGGAATCGGCCGGAAGAACAGAGGAGTTCACGGTTCAGTTTGATGAAACCGACTATGAATTCATCAAACGCCTCGCGAGCTCGTATGGGCTTTTCAGCTTCTATGACGGCACAGAATTCAAGGTCGTGGCGGCGAACGCATCCGATCGGCTCGATTTGTCATGGCCTGAGAACCTGGGGGCGTTTTCCGTGAACCTTGGCACGGGCCAGATGAACTTCGAATCGTATTTCTACAGCTATCTTGACAAGAGAACTCTCTCCAATGATACCACCTCGGCAAGTCCGGGAGCGTCACTCTCAGGTCCGCTGGCGAAGTCACCGACGGCGTCTCGAGATATATTTACGAATGTCTCATTCCAGAGCGTGGGCAAGGCAAGGGACAACAGGTCGCTGGACGGCGCGTTGCAGACAGAGATGAAGAGTTCTGTAGGCAAGATGATATCCTGCCACGGTAAATCGAGCCTTGCCAGCCTCACTGTCGGGAAATGCACCCAGATAAACGGCCTCGGCGATCTCGACGGCCTGTATTACGTCACCAGGGTCGTTCATCATTTCGGTGAGAGCGGGACATACTACAACGAATTCTGGTGTACTCCGGTGGAGGTTGCATTCCCACAGCGTTACTACGGCAGACCCCGAATATCGCAACTTCAGCCGGCAGTGGTCACCGACAATAACGATCCCGACAAGCTCGGTCGAGTTAAAGTCAAATTCCCGTGGAACCCCAGCGGCGAAACACCCTGGATCAGAGTCGCCACGCAGCATGCGGGCAAAGATCGAGGATTTTATATGATCCCCGAGATCGAAGATGAGGTCCTCGTGGGTTACGAGTTCGGCAACCCGGATTTGCCGATAGTTCTGGCATCGCTCTACAACGGCACCGATACTCCCCTGTCAAAAGCCGTTACCGAGAGCAATGACGTCAAGGCTATCACAACCAGGTCCGGCAATGAGATATTCATCAATGATGAATCGGGCAGGGAAACGATCGAGATTACAAATAAGGATGGTAAGAACCAGATAGTGTTGACATTGGATGGACCGTCGATAACAATAAAGAGCGACGGCGACATTACACTCGATGGCAAGAACATAACAATCAAGGCATCGCAGGCTCTGTCGCTTGAATCCGGCACCGACACGAAGATCAAGGCCGGAGCTAATTTGAACGCTGAAGCATCGGCATCGGGGAAATTGAAAGCCTCGGCTACTCTGGATGTCGAAGGCGCGATGTTGAACGCAAAGGGAAATCCGATTAACCTGAACTAAAATATGAAATACCTCTCGCTTCCTCTCAGGCTTCGCAAAGGCTACTTCGACAAAGTTGACATGCACGAGTCCCTTCGACACTCGATCGGGCTCATACTCGCGACGCGAGCTGCCAGCATTCCATTCAATAAAGATTTCGGCTGCGCAATCTGGGAGAAGGAGTATTCAGACTTGCATACCGCAAGCAAGGCGGATGTCAGAGCGAGCCTTAGAAACGCCATAGACAGATTCGAAAGACGGCTGTTCAACCTCTCGGTCTCGTTCAGCGCGATCGATGAATCCGGCACTCATCCCCTGGGCCTTGCTGTCACAGTCTCCGGAAGTTACAAGGAGGATGGCGAGGAGAAAGAATTCCGTGAAACATTCAAAATCGGTTGAGCATTAGCTGTTAGACGAGGATGACGAATTCAATGAAAGCTGGCAAGATACGCACCAAGGACGACATATTCGCGGCAATGCATCGGGAGCTCAGGACCCACATTGAGGATGTCCCCGAAGCTCCCGAGAGACTCGACCCGATCCTCCGGCTGATGCTCGAACTTTACGCTGATCAGCTCGCCGGTATCGAGGGAAAGCTCGGCCGACTATGGCAGGAGGCGACGGACTCCCTGATTCGATCTTTGATTCCGGACTGCAAGCGATGGCCAGTTCCGGCCTATACCATTGTAAAATGTGACCTCACCGACCCGATCGTTGACGTAGACGAGAACACGAAAATCATGTACCGTGAGGAGCGCGAGGGTGGCAAGACCTTCTATTTCACTCCACGAAAGCAGGAGCACCTTATAGCCGCCGAACTCCGGCACATTATCGTGAAGTGCGGCGAGACTGCCGTTGATATCGCGGACACGGGCGGCGGTGTCAAAGGTCAATCACGAAAGACCATGGCCGAACAGCCACAGGCGGCGCATATCGGTTTCGAATATGAAGGTGAAGCCAGATACTTCAGTGACATTATGCTGTACCTGCATGGCGATCAGGAAGCTGTTGACATCTTGAAGTGGTCGAGATGGCTCCCTCTCGGTGAAGCCGGCTACGACGAGAAGGAGATGTTCGTACCGGGGACAACCCCTCTAACCAATCGCATTCTCGGCAAAGACACGAATGGCTCCGATGAATGGGGCGGGTTCAGGTCACACAGCGATCTTTACGGGACTATCGAGAAGAGGATAGTCGCCCCGCCGGAAGGATTCACATCCGCCATGTTCAAACAGCATGCTCCCGATGAGATCGGTTCCTTGGCATTTGCAGGTGGAATTGATATAAAGGAGCCTGAGGACGGGTTGTTCTGGTTTAAGGTTTTACTCCCCGACCGAAGCAACAAAAGCACCCTGCTGAAACCTCTCGCAATTTACACGAATTGTTTCATAGCGTTTAATCGCAACGATCGTTCAGTCTTCAAGCATACAGCGGGCAACAAACTCGTCGAACTCGAACTCACCGATCATATCGACTCGATTCTCGAGATTGTGGATGTCACGGACTCCGACGGAGACACATATGTACCGATCTACGAGGCCATCGATCCCAAGTCGGACAATGTCTATTCGATGGAGGAACGCGACAACCGGATCTTACTCTGGTTCGACTATAATGCGCTCGGACAGACACCGCCGGATTCGATCACAGTCCTGTATACGGTAACGGAAGGTACGAGAGCGAACGGAATCGAGGCCGGCAAGATCGTTGACCTGTACGAACAGCATCCCGGCATCGACGCCTGCATGAATCTCGTTTCGACGGCGGGCGCTATTCCAGCCAAGTCGGTCGAACAAGTGGTCGATGAGGCTACCGTTCGACTCAGGAGCCGGGACCGTGCCATGGGATTCAGTGAACTCGAGACCTGGGCGCGCACGTTTGACCCGCGAATCGTGTCAGCGGTGTGTCGCAATTCCACTGACAGAACCAACCGCGGCGTGAGAAGGTGTATTGCGGTAGAAATCGGTGTCAAGCCCGACAGCTTTCATTCGGATGATGAATTAGAATTCCTGAAGTATCGGCTCGCTCGATTTCTTAAATCTCGCGCACCGGTCAATTCCCAGTTCAGAGTGGAGGTCGCGGAGTAATGGCTTCCATGCCCGTAATGCCCGATTTCTGCAATCGATCGAATCCACAAAGGGTGGAAACCGCACTCGACGCACTGATCCGCCTCGGCATCGACATTAACAGGGTCGATATGACCGCTATCGGTGAGTACGAGAATTACAAGGGCGAAGTAATATCACAGAACCCCGAACCTGGCACGGAGCTCGGACCTGAAACGCCGATATCGCTGGAGGTCGGACGGTACAGCGCTGTTGACTTGCTCCCCTACCAGTTCTTCTACGGACTACGCGGCATATCCGAAGCGAGATCCGACGGATGGGAACGAGAAGCTCGAGATTTCATGGCGCCGTTTGATTCCGCGGCACTGCGAGCCGAGGCAAAGATCGAGTTGCTTTCCCTGCTCTACGGCATGGGTGTCATCGAACCCGACCAGCTCACAAAGTTCCTGTCACTCTTCGCATTCTCAGAAGACAAGTTGACGGAAAACAACCGGGAGCTTCTTTACTGGTCAACGCTAATGCCCTACTTCAACGAATGGGCGGGGAATACAGAATTCGTTGAGAAGCTTGTGCAGGCGGTATTTGGTTATCCGTGCAGAATAACCGAGAACATCCCGGGCAAATTTGGTATCCCGGAGAACCTGCGGACCCGCCTCGGCAGGAAGTCATCGCGTCTGGGGCACGATTGCGTTTTGGGTAGTAGTTTCAGGGAGTGCGATTCGACATTTGAGCTGAAAATATATAATGTTGCACCGCACGATCTTGGCGGTTTCCGGGAAGGCGCAGGCAAGTTTGAGAAACTCAAGAGTCTCATCACTCTTTGCCTGCCGAATCATCTCGAATGCAGAATCGTAGTTGTAGGCCGACGCCAGAGAGCCGGAATCGGCCATGAAAAGCAGCGGGCATTTCTCGGAATTTCGAGTTATATTGGCAACCCGTAGCAAGAACTGAAGTTGAAACCGATATTGATGTTGACACTTGGGTCGTGCACCAATAAATTCACCTGATAAACGCTTAAGGCAATATTATGAGCCACTTCAAGTTATATTCGACAAACTGGCAGGATGGGATGCTCATCACAGAAAGGCATCTCAAGGATCAGGAGAAATTCACCGAGGAGCTGCTCCGCTGGTATAACGCGGACCCAAATCTCAATTATGGTCTCGTTCAGCGCAGCCAGACCGATGATCCGTCTCTTGCGCTCAACTGCCTCGCTACGACTGGAAAGCTACAGGTAACTGTTAAACAGTGCCATGCAATTACGCCGGATGGAAGCCCGATTTCGATCGCTGGTGATCTCGGGTACACAGTCAGAGCCGAGATTCCGCTGGAGGATGGCACCGTTCCGGTTTTTCTAACGGTGGATGACAGCAAGATAGAGACAGGCGAACCGAATCCGGAAGAAGAGATACCGAGAATACCATACCGGGTCCAATCGTATAAGGTTTACCTTAACGACCAGCCGGCGACAACGGGCCGATCTCTTCAGATCGCGCAGGTCGAGGTTTTGGGCAATGAAATATCTTATGCCGACGATTTCTTTCCGCCCTGCATAAACGTGAACGCCGACCTCCGTCTCTCCGAAAAGGCGACTGATTTCCGAAATCGACTGGAGAACCTCTTATCACTCGGCTCTCGCGCATATACCGCGATTTCTGCCGGTACGATGCTCTCAGGCGAAAAGACGGAACTGCAGTCTGCATTCAAAGACACTGTCTACAGGATGGTATACCACCTCTCCTCTTCCCTGGATCAGTTCAGGGTTGGTAGAGTCTCTCAGCACCCTGTGGATATGTCGATCTATTTCAAACGTCTTTTCAGGGTGGTCTCCACCCTGTTTAGTCTCGAGCCTGCGTTGAAGGATTATCTCAATGAGAAGCACTTCACGAAGGAGCGAAAAAGCGATATCGGCAGGTTTCTCGGTGCAATTGACAGCTTCCTGCTCTCTGAATATGATCACAATGATATCGGGTCGCAGATATCGATGATAGATCGCAATCTCTCGGAGCTGCGCGGCGTACTCGGATTTCTTGCACAGACCAAAAAGGAAGAGCTTGGAAGGGACGCTATGGCCTCCGAAACGCTCACCTATGCCGGACGGACATACCGGCTGGCACCCTACGCCGAGTACAGGGTTGAGCAGGTAGGCGAACTCAGCTATGTTCTCTTGAATCTCGAGAAACCACAGCAGGTTTCGGATGTAGTAGTCTTGATGTCGAAAGACCTGTTCGAGGTATCTGAGTGGTCCCGGATGCAGGTGAGGCTCGGCCTTAATGAAGCCAGAGGGCTCGGTGAAACCGATCCGATAGAGATCGACACAACTGAGTTTGGCGCCAAGGTTGCACTTAAACCGCAGGATATGCTGCAGACTCCGCAGGTGAACAGGATCACGCTCATTTTCAGGGGAGCGAACAACCCATCCAAGTTCGAGGAGCTGGGTAAACTCGACTTGATGGCTTATACTATGTAGATTTGCTCTAAGAAAAAACAGGCACGGAAGCCGAAATATGGAAAACTATCTAAAAGACCTATTCAAATATCTCAAGGCCTACGAGACGGACTACTCCAAGTTCGAGACTGAGGCCTTCTTTCAGACATACAACGGCATATATACTGTCTTTCAGGCTCTCAGAGAACAGCGAAACAAGGCTGTTGAGGTAGATTACTTCTTTCTCGACAGGGTCCGTGAATCACCGCTGAACACTTCTGATCTCAGGGAGCTGACGGTTCAGGTGTTGATCACGTACTTCGAGTCAGAGGCCGACATCGATGGCCGCTCAAATCAGGCATACACACATTGTCGCGGAGCCAGGCCAATCAAACAGGATGTTCCCTTCTTCGAGAAACACCTGATTCCAATTCTCTTCAAAGAAGGCGCTCTGAAAGGCAACTTTCAGCTGGATCAATTCTTCCTGAAGGAGATCGCACGATATCTCAACAAGTTTGGCAAGGCCTTAAACACTGAACTGACGCCCGAGCAGTTCGACGCAATGCCGGATCCGGCGAAATTCCTCGAGCTGGAAAGGCGGCGCCTTCAGCTTGGAGAGGACCTTCTAAAGGACCGTGAGTCTCTTGAGTTCCATCTCGCGAGAATCGACGCCTTTCGCAAGCTCGGGACCAAATCACGGCTCCTGAAGCAGTATCTGTCCGAATGGGGATATCTGAAGAAAGCCGATTTCTGGAGTAAGGTAAAGGGCTTCTTCTCCGTCTTCTTCGGGAAATTCAAAGGCGCATTTTCGAATACGCGCTTTTTCCGTCTGGTCATCTCACAGCGAAACCCGGCATATCTGTTCTACTCGCTGATTATTGTGATCTTCATCGCGCTCGCGATTCTGGTGCCGAGTTGGTGGGGATCACATACGGAACAGAAACTCGAAGATATCCGTCAGAACAAGGAAAAAGTCCAGAGGATGGCCGGTTAGAAGAGCACCAAAGGATACGAATAAGCAATGAAGCTATCGAAAATACTGAAATTTTTCAAACGCGGTGCGAAAGCCTCCGGCAGGAGAAAATCCGGCGGGACTGTAAGCGAATACAAGTGGCCGTCCGGTATCAGCATCGGCGTGTACGGGCACAGGAATTCCGGCAAGACCGTTTATTTCACGACGCTGAATGAGGAGTCGAAGGTCTCGAAGCCCCTTCAAATATCCCCTACCGATACCAGAACCGCAAATGAGTTCCTGGCCAATTATCGTGAGATTTGGGGTCTCGGGACATCTTCGGGAGCAGGGACAGTCGTCGATCTCAGAGGCGAGCAGAAGTTCCCGGAGCCCACAGAGTCAGGACGGGTCCTTCAGTTCAACGCTATTCTCGGCGGCGAGAAGAAACTCCCGGTCGCTACGTACGATTATAACGGAGACGACATTTCGCTGCGTGCTGCCGGCGAAGAAAGCGAGAAGGTCAACGACTTTATGTTGCAGGCAGACGGTATTCTGTTCTTCTTTGACCCCAAGATACTCGGTGCGGAGTTGGAGTGCCAGGCGCATGTGGCGTCATTCGTGACGATGCTCGAACGCCTCTGCCCCCTCTCATCGCGTCTGCCCATTCCGATCGGTCTCGTGATTACAAAGTCCGATGTACTCCCCGGGTTCAAGAGCGAGAACCAGACAATTCTCGTGGAGCCACAGAACGAACAGGTCTTCTCCGAAAAGTACGAGTTCTTCCTTGAGCGGGTGCTGTCATCAAATCGCATTGCATCGAATTCCGATTGGGCCGGATCGGTACGAAATGTTCTCATACGGCTGAAGGAATTCCTGAAGATAGTGGTCGGCAGAACGCTCGACTTCCAGATATTCTTCATCTCCTCCACCGGACAAACTCCGGAGAAAGTCGGAGAGGAAGTCGGCAGATCGATTTACAGACCACCGAGAGTAATCAGGCCGATTGGAATTCAGGAACCATTTTACTGGATTCTCAAGAGCGTATCGCGTAGCAGCAAGATTTCAAAGCTGAGGAAGACCGCGAAGGTAGCTGCGCTTCTTGGGACGCTCTGGATAGTGGCATACTCAATCCCGCACCTATACCATTTCAGCTATCTCCTTCCACGGACGACGGCACTCGAGACGAACATTCTCGAAGCAAACCGAAATGATATCACAAATCTCTCGTCTGCAGATCGCGGAAAGGTTAAGAGAAAGTACGATAGCTATGCCCGTTCGTTTGTTGTGAAGTGGCTGTTCCCGAAGTTCGCGCCACATGCCACGAGCATAGCGCAGGTCTATGGCGAGTTCAACGAAGAGGACGCACTCAGAGCATTGGACAATACTATTGCTCAGTTCTCCCAGGTCATAAAGGACCCCGAGCTGTGGCCCACTCTGAATGTCTCGGATTCATCGTTGAATCTCACCGAAGGTCACGAGCGTATCGAAAGCGACTTGATGCAGCATCAACAGACAGGAGACTCCACCTCAACGCGGTTCTTGCGGAGTAAGAGAGTTCTCAACTACTGGCACATGTTTAAGCAATCGATCGCAAATGCATCAGATACGACGTCGTGGAGTCGGATTATTGGGCAGGTGGAAGTTGACAGAATCTCAGCCAACCCCGCACTGACCCGGGCCGAGAACGAGTTAATGGATGAGCTCACCAATCAGAAGGTCGAAAAGGTTGTGCGAGTAGAATCGAAACAGGCCGGTGTAGAATTAGGCTCGCTGAAGGACGATATCAACAGCAACAACGATCCATCCTACCGGCTCGGCGAAGCGGTGACAGTCCTTCAGAAGCTCCACAGCAGGCTTCAGGATGGGCCGGACAAGACATCGGTCGCGAACTACCTTGCTGCCGCGAAACGATGGCAAAACAGGCGTCAGAGTTTCAAATTTCGTATAGACAAGCTTCCGGATGACGGAGTGCTGTATATCGAGGTCACCAATGACGGAGCCGAACCGAAGTGGGAGGAGTTCGGCCAGAAGTATGAGGGGTATGAGTACTCGATAGACTGGAAGATCGGCGACGATATTCACATTGGATTCTGCCTCGCCGGTGAGGATTGTAACCGGGGAGCGAAATCCTCCGACAAGATAGTGATAACAAGGGACCTCGCGATTTTTGACCTCGAGAAGGACCTGCATTTCACGGGCATAGACAAGCATGTGACTCTGACATTCCTGCCCAATCTGCAGAGCAGGTTGCCAACTTTGAAGTAGATTTCGAATGATCGAGATATAAGGAGATTGATATGAGACCGACAGTGGAACGGATTTTAACCGTAACTCTGCTACTGAGCATTTCACTCGCACTCCCGGGACTTGTCAGCGACGCCCAGGCAACTGTGGTCAGGCTGACTGAGGGACTCGAGATCAAGGTTGGCTTTCCCGGTGCCGTGAGCGGGAATGATGTCGAACAGGGCGACTCGGTTGACATCATGCTGCTCGAACCGATCATCATCGACGATTCCACGATTGTCGAGCAGGGAGCGATGGGGAAAGCGGTTGTCGAGGAGGCCAAGGGCAACGGTATGTTTGGCAAAGCCGGGATGGTCCGGGTCAAATTCGCCTATATGATGCCTAAAGGCGCTTTTCAATCGAAGGACAACCAGCCGATAATGATCTCCGGAGAGGCGGAGGATATCGGAAACGGCAAGAAAACCCTCTCCTACGCACTGACTATCTTCATCGTCGGCGCGTTTATCAAGGGCGGCGAAGGTGAGCTCGCACCGAATGTTCCCTACGATGCCAAGATAGCAAAGTCGATAATTCTGGAGAGTCAGTAGGCTCGCGTGACATAAGATTGGTTTAGCGGCGGGACGCGACAATGTCCCGCCGTTGCTGTCTGAGGCTCTTCACCGAGCTTCTTTAAGATTGACAAGTGTTTGCCACGGTGGTATCATCCACCCGGAGCTGAACATTGGTGTGAGTGTATGTGGATTATTGACCTGATAAAATCAATCGCTCAGTATCGCCGTTTCATCATACTGAATACAGCGATTGTTACGATTCTCGCAATACTCGTAACATTCATCCTCCCCAGAGAATACAAGGCCAAAGCCACGATATTGCCTCCGGAAAGCCAGTCCGGGATCGGGTTTGGCGGATTCGGTAGCCTCTCGGTAGCACAGGTGGCACAGGCCGTTACCAACTTCTCGCTCCCCGTATTGGCGACTCCATCCGATCTCTACGCCAGCATGCTGAAGTCTGAGACTATTCTGATCGCCGTTGTTGATTCGCTCAATCTGCAGAAAGTTTATGACACGGAGACGCGATGGAACGCCATGTCAGCACTGAAGGAGAATACGATCATTACTGTTGAGTCCGATGGGATTATCTCGCTTGAAGCTGTCGCCAGGGACAGCGTGCTTGCGGCCCGGATGGCCAACCTTATGGTACGCGAGTTGAATCGGCTAAATATCGAGATACAGAAACGCAAGGGCAGCCAGCATGTGGACTTTCTGAGTCAGCGCATCGAGGAGACCGAGGAGGACCTCCAACGTGCACTCGATGATCTTCGCGAGTTCCAGAAGGAGCATATGGCGATCTCTCTCGAGCTTCAATCCGCGGCTCTCATCGATAACCTTGCCCAACAGAAAGCTCGACTGACTTCCGCTGAGATCGAGCTCGAGATAATGCGCAAGAATCTGAATCCCGGGCATCCAGACCTGGTTACTCAGCAGCAGCGCGTAAATGAGATCAAGGAAAAGCTGCGTGAGATTGAGCGTGGCGCCAAAACCGGTGCCGACTCGGTGATCTCCGCCCTCAACATACCATTGACTGAAATCCCAGATCTCAGCATCCAATTTTCTGTGCTGAAGCGGAACGTGAAGATACAGGAGATCATCTTCGAATTGCTGGCACAACAACTCGAAATGGCCCGCCTTCAGGAGCGTCGTGATATGCCGATGATCAGCGTCCTTGACAGCGCCCGTCCCCCATCAGAGCATTTCAAGCCACGCAGAGTTGTCATAGTTTTCGTGGCATTCGTGCTGAGCTTCATGTTCTCGGTCTTCGCCGCGACAGTCCATCAGCGCTGGAGTATCGCCGATGGTGCACAAGATAGCGTCATCAAGGATCTGCGCGGCGCCATTAAGCAGATTGTCCGCAAGCCGCTGGG
>CAYQCE010000032.1:0-37105 GCA_964415885.1 uncultured Ignavibacteria bacterium | reverse complement strand
CTGACTATGAGATCGCCGCGTCATTCCGCCTCCGCGGGATTCCTCGCGATGACAGGTTTTCCAGCGATACGAACTTTCTCAACAGGCTCCAATAGACCCGGGCCACGCTACCCGTCGAAACGCTGATTGTCGCGCTTTCGCGCGAGTCAGGAGCACAGGGATCCTGACCTGCGAAGCTGTTTTCGCT
This sequence comes from uncultured Ignavibacteria bacterium, assembly GCA_964415885.1. Lineage (GTDB taxonomy): Bacteria > Zixibacteria > MSB-5A5 > JAABVY01 > JAHJOQ01 > CAYQCE01. The sequence goes on along the minus strand of CAYQCE010000032.1, from coordinate 36,918 downwards.
CTTCTGTATAGCGATGGATCTCTTTCAGCGATTGAAATCCAACCACCCCGCCTCCTCCCGTCAATCATTTTCCGCCCGTCTTCCGTTCTTGACTTTTTGGGCGTTTTCATTATTCTAATTATTGGTTGAGTGGTGCCTGCATACACCCTGAACTCCACTCGATTTTGCGTCATATCACACCAGGACAACTCGCGCCATGCTCGAAAATAACATATCGATATATACCTCACAGGAGTGGCGAGATGAAAATTGGTACCATCCCGAGGGCCCGTGCGGCAGTGGGTCTTCTGATTGCTGTCCTTGCTTTGACCTCAACGCAGATCGCAGCGGTTGAGATTCCCGGGCAAATCTCCTATCAGGGCCGTCTAACAGATTCCGGCGGCGTGCCTCTCAATGATACCGTCGAAGTCGTCGCTGCAGTATACGACTCCGAGTCGGGCGGCATTTCGCTCTGGTCGGAGACGCATTCCGATGTGATAATCAGTGACGGTCTCTTCTCACTGAGACTCGGGTCAAACATATCGATTCCGAGTGATATCTTCGCAACCGGACCACGTTACCTGAGCCTCACTGTCGACGGCAGCGAGATTGACCCGCGCACGCTTCTGGTCGCGGTGCCGTACTCGTTCGTTTCGGCCGTGTCGGACTCGGCTGAGATTGCGGCGGACATCCCCGACGGCTCGGTCACCGAATCGAAAATCGCCGACCGAGCGGTTACGACTGCCAAGCTGGATCAGGATGCGGTCGACTCGGAGCATATCTTAGACGGAGCAATCCAGAGCGGCGAAATCGCAGCGAATGCAGTGACTTCCGATAAGATCGAGGATGGTGCGGTAGGGACAGCCGAGCTGGAGAATTCGGCGGTATCATCGGATAAGCTTGCCGATGGTGCGGTCGATTCCTCCAAAATCGCCGACGCTTCGATTCTTTTCATCGACCTGAACCAGAACAGCGCTTCTGCCGGGCAGGTGATCAAATGGAACGGTTCCTCCTGGACTCCCGGGCATGATAATGTAGGAATCGTGAGCGGCTGGATGGATTACGGCCGCGTGATCAGCCTGCAGAATCTCGCTGACTCAGTCGGAGTCGGGACATCGACGCCGCAAGCGAAGCTCGATGTGGAGGGCGGACTCAGGGTCGCTCATCAGATAGCTGTCGGCGGATCAGTCGAAATCGCCGATACTGCAACCGACAATGTCTCGCTGCGCATCACCAAGTCTGTCGATGGTGCCGCGATTGCGGTCGACTCGACCGATGGAGCCCGTCAGGGGCATTCATTCGTGGTCTATCGGGACGGCCGCGTGGGTATCGGAACTGACCCTGCAGAAGCGCTCGAGGTGGCCGGCACAATCCACTCAACCACCGGCGGTTACAAATTTCCGGACGGTACTTTGCAGACTTCGGCTGCCATGGATGATGTCACATGGGAGGCGAGCGGAACTCACGTAGTACTCGAATCAATCGGCGACTCGGTCGGGATAGGTACGGACAATCCGACAGAAAAACTCTCGGTCGAGGGGAATGTGTCGGTATCTGTCGATCTGACTGCCGGCGGCAAACTGAACGTGGGACAGAGCAATACCAACTCCGGCACACTCTCCATGGTGCTCGGCAACAACAATCAGTCATCCGGCAACTATTCGACAGTCACCGGCGGTGGTTCCAATCAGGCGCTGAATCAATACACGGTCGTCGGGGGCGGAGCCTCGAATTCCGCGATCGGCTCCCATGCCGTCGTTTCAGGCGGACAAAGCAACGTCGCGGGTGACCAGTGGAGCTGTGTCGGCGGTGGCGCATACAATCACGCGAATCGTCTCGCCGCTGCTGTCGCCGGCGGATATGCCGACACTGCATCCGGCATCTATTCTTTTGTTGGCGGTGGACAGTCGAATCGGGCCGACGGCAGCCGCGCAGCCATTCTTGGTGGCCAGAATAACAAGGCAGAAGGTGGGTTGGCGGCGATCGGCGGAGGACTCGACAACATGGCTTCCGGCAAGTACGCATCGATCCCGGGCGGCCGCAATTGTCATGTGCTCGGCGACTATGGCTTCGCGATCGGCAGGAACGCTCGCGCGAATCATATCAGCTCATTCGTGTTGTCTGCCAATTACGCTCTCTATGATTCCGATACCGTTGCAACGGGAAGAGATGAGCAGATCGTGATGCGTGCCGATGGCGGTATCTATATCACGAATCAGTCGGAGACAGCGCCCGATGATCTGACGCGCCTTATCAACACATCCACGGGAGCGTACCTGTCGAGTTCGGGTGTATGGACGAACGCCTCCGATTCGAGTCTGAAAGAGAATTTCACCGCAGTCGACGGTGAGGAGATTCTGGCACGGCTGCTGGGTCTCGATATCAAGGCTTGGAGTTACCGGTCAGCACCCGGGGCTCGTCATATCGGCCCGACCGCGCAGGAATTCAGTCGTGCGTTTGGTCTCGGCGCGGATGACAGGTCGATATCTACAGTCGATCCGGCAGGCGTGGCGTTGATCGCGATACAGGAACTGCACAAGAAGACAAAAGAAATCGACGACCTGAAAACTCAGGTCGCCGATCTGCAGAAAGTCGTCGAAGAGCTGGCCGCGGAGAGGGCTGCCCGAGAACAGTAACCGAACCAGCAGTCAATTGCTTGGTTGTCAGCAGTTGTTACACGGCTCCGGGCCGCTGCTGAATATAAACGTAATCAGGTAGACGACGTCATCGATGTCGACCTCGTCATCGCAATTGTTATCTCCCATGTAATATGGATTCGGCGGAGTTCCTCCTGCAAAAACGAAATTGATCAGATAAACAATATCATCAATGTCGATTCCCGCGATACCGTCAGCGTTACCGTGCATCGGGTCACAAAGCCTGAATGACCTGTAATCGCTGAACGCCGATTCGCCGCAGTGATTCAGCGTTGCTACGCGCCAGTAGTAGTATGTTCCGGCGACAAAGAACGAATCCGTCAATGTCGGCTCACTTACCTTGAACTCATAATCCGGTGCCGAAAAGAGAGCGTCCGTGTCGATCTGGACAATGAAGCTGTCCGCCTCGCCGACATTCTCCCATTCGAAAGTCACAACTTTGTTGCTGTCGGTGTGCGCGTCAGCCGGGGATATGAGCGTCGTTTGTCTCGGGTTGCCCGGCACATTGCCGATCCATGTCGACCAGTTATGGCTTGCGGTCGGCCACTCATGGAAAATCCAGAGAGAACGGTCGTCCGGATCGACAGAGATGCTGCCGTAATCGCCCCACCTCGCGGATGCGCCCCCGCCGAATGATCCGAATCCGGCTTGCAAGGTGTGGGAAGTTTGATCTACTACGTAGTTCTCGACATATCTTATGCTGACGTATTCGTTGGCTGCAGAACGCGAGAACGCTACGAATACCTTGTCCTGATAGTCTGTGGCGATTGCCGGGAAGAAATAGTGCTTGTCTTCCACACCGTATATCTCATCGATGAAAAGCTCGGCGGTTCCGGTGTCGATCCCCAGAATCCTCAGAGCGGCAACATTACGCTCGCCGAAATTGTATCCCTGCGAAAACGCAGTGTATAGCTTTCCGTGACGGTAGAACACATCTTGTGTCATAGGTCCGAGCGGTTCAAGGCGAGTCGAAGTGTTCGCCTGTTCGGGATTCGGAGGGAATGTGTACGGCACGACCATATCGACCTGTGGCTGAAGTGTCAGAATCGGCGACTCGGAATTCGGATTTGTCAGCTTCCAGAATGTAGTAAACGGGGCACCATACCAAATGTTGCTCAGCAAGTATTCGCCGCCCGCATCATTGCTCAACGTGTATGCCGGCTTGATCGTGAATACGACGTCGTTGTCGTGATAGCGCATATCCCAGAGGTCGTTCCATCCGGTCAACGAGCCGTCGTACAGCCCGGTCTTATTCAGGATTCGAATCTTGGAATACGCAAACCCCGAAGTGAAATCCCACTGATTCGATGTGATGTACACAGCATCGCCGGCGTCAAATCCGAGACCCGGATAGTCCGGCCAGTGATTGACGGGCTCGGTGCCGTTCATCGAGGCATCGAGATCATACAGCCACCATTCGCCCGTCGGGTCGCCGCTCTTGGACGCCGCAACGAGATACGATGACTTGTCGACATCGTTCGTGCAGAGATACAGGATAACGAATCGATCTTCCCATTTGTCGTATATGACCTTTGGGTCGAATATAAAAGTCGATGGCGGATTCACCGACGAGAAGAACGAGTTGGCGGAAGTCTGGAACAGCAGGTCTCCATACTCCTTGTCGAAGAATGCTATCGAGCTGTTGACCACCGCAACGACATGGTTCATCCCGACAGCGGCATGCGGATCCGGAGGATTCCAGCCGGTGGAAGAGATTCCGAGATACTCGTTGCACGAACTCACCACACCGGGTGGGCGGTTCGGGTAGCCGTCAGTGTTGGCGGGGTCTGTGCGCACGATGGTCCCGCCCTTCAGATTCGCCTCCCTCTGGAGACTCTCGAGATACTCATCGCTCGGTGGCCCCGGTCGCGGGTGCTTGCGAATAATTCTGTTCGGCTTGATTGTCTGAACGTCTTTCTCAAATGGCAGGTCCTTGACAGAGATTGAGACTGCCTGATGAGTCGTCCTGTTGATGCCGGATTTGTATTGCGCGGCTTCATCGGCCATAGAGATAGATGTCAGCGCGAGGATCGCCAATATCGTGGATGCGATCACATAGGGGCGTGCTCTATTCATATTTTCTCCGTAAGTTTACTGAAGATTCGTACCTTACAATAAGATACTGTATACTTCTATCATCGCAAGCCATAAATGCCTCATAATTAGAGTGTCGGGAGTTGCGGCACAGCGGTTTAGGCTCTTCTGGATAAACAACCGGATGACCATTCCGGTTCAATCGAGCTCCCGGTAAACAAAGCAGATGAAGTAGGCTGGAGCGGCAAAATTGTTACATCGGTTTCGCGCGGCGATCGATCAGTTCCTGTGGGTCTTGCTTCCTGCTGTTGCCGGGAGTGTGACCCGCAAGTTGATCCGGTAACCTTGCGGGTTCCGAAAGGTCTTGGGGTGCCGCCTCGGCGGGAGCGTGTGATCTGGCGTCTTTCGAATCCCCGGTGTTTACGGGACCAGGCGGTCAGGTCAAAGACGCCTTCGGCGGGCAAAACCCGACCGAACCTTACTACCGGCCCTTTTTCAACAAGTCCGCAGACGGGAGCCCATCTTCGCGGTCAGGAAAGGGTTCCTGACCGCGCGGTTTCTGCCATTCACGCAATAGGTGAGTCTCCGACCAGGCGCCGTCGGGAACCCCTTCCCGACGAAATCGTCATCGTTCCGGAATGTCTTGCCGTCCGTATAGGCGGAACCGAGTGACCTTCCTGCAGGTACTTGCAGGTCACACCTACCTTCGGCAGACCTGCAAGAACAACGTAAAACCCTCGCGGCTTCGACGTCTCGAAAGTCAACACTTTCGAGCGACGGCTACTACAATCTCGACATGGCAGAACCACTGAAGAACTCCGCCCTGAGCCTGCCAGTTCACATCCCGCTGAAGCGGGCCAGGAACTGGCAGAACACCAGATGGCTATCAGCCGCCTCGTTGTTACATCCCTGTAATCAAGATAACCCGAAATCTTGATATGTAAACGAGTATTTAAGACGCTCCGCTCTCCCCTGCGACGAAACACCGGAATCCCAGATATTTATTGACAAACAGATCGCGCTCAGCTATAGTATAAATAGATGAAAGCTGCCGCTTTCTGCCCAAACCTACCCGGTATCCACATATAGCCCAATTTCATGGATTAAACATATCTTGCCCCGTCGCGTCATAACACTGAGGGTGGTGAAGTTATGTCAAGCGAGTTGGAGGCGGCGATCGGTCGCTGCAAGAAAGGCGACACGAAGGCATACGAGGTCATCGTGAAAGCCTTTGAACGTCGGGTACTCGCAATAGCCTATTCGATACTCGGCAATTCCGACGAGGCGATGGAGGTCATGCAGGAGACATTTTTCAGGGTTTACAAGAACATCGGGCGAATCAAGAACAAATCCGGTTTCGCGAGCTTCATCTTGAAGGTAGCATCCAACTACGCGATAGACTTAAAGAGAAAGCGCGCGAATCGGCATATCTCTCTCGATGACACCGAGCTTCCCGTTTCGGTCAAGCTTGAGCTGTCGGATGTTTTCAGCAAGCCCGATCGTCAGGTCGAACGAAACGAGATGTGGGCCGCCCTGCGGCTGGCGGTTGCCGATCTGCCGGCCAAGCAGCAGATGACCCTGGTTTTGCATGACATCGATGGTCTACCCAAAGCCGAAATAGCAAAGATAATGGACTGCCCGCAGGGGACGGTCCGTTCGAACCTGCATATCGCACGCAAAAAAGTGCAGGAAAGACTGAAGGAGCACATGTAAAGCCTGAACCGATCAACCAGAGACTTGAGTTATGCCCAAAAACTGCCGCAGTAATGAGATGATCAACCGTTTCATAGACGGTGAGCTGTCAAAGAAAGAGACAGCGAGATTCGAAATGGAACTTTCAGAGGACGAGAACCTAAAATCGATGGTGAGTTTCTACAGGGCGCTCATCAAAGACTTGAAGGCTTTCCAGAGAGTCAAGTTTTCGTCACGGAAGCTCAACTCGACCCGCGCAACACTACTTCAGAGGGTCGAGACTTTGTCGTAACTGAAGCTTCCGGACGGTTTTCCACAATAGTCCTCAATGAGTGCAGCCCGCTCCAACCGGGCTGCACCTCTCCTTCTTTTGCTATGCATTCTATTCAATCGAAGCTCGATTGCCTCTAAAGAAATCTAACCGATTTCCCGAAAACCAAAGTATGAGAACGACATCCGTATGCCTTGCACTGACACTCTTTGTCTCCGGGATTATTCTCGGCGAGGAAAAGAAAATCGCGGAAATCAAACGGTCGTCGATTAAGACCGAGATCACGGAAGATGCCGAATTCCAGATTCTTTATCCGGAAGGCTATGACCCGAACGAATTCGATCTCAACCAGAAACGACCGTTCTTCCCCGATGACCCGTGCACCGCACGGATGGTCGGCTCATCATACTGGGCAGTAGACAACTGGCTTGCGGGAGACGAACTATACAAGGTATATCAGGATATCGATCTTCTGGCGAATGACTGCGCGTACCCTTTCTATGTAACGGCAGTTGCAATCCAGCTTCAGACCCTCTACTCGGGAACACTCTATCTTCAGGCGGATATCGAGGCGCTCGATGTAACGTCCACGGACGCGTGCCCGTTTCCCGGCGAGATTCTCGGGATGAGCGGCGAAGAGACCTACGAGATTCCCGGTGAAGGTAACTACCTTCTCGTCGTGGTGTTCGATGAGCCAGTTCTCGTGGATACCGCATATTTCGCCGGAATGTACTTTGGCGCGGGAGCGTCCGATCTCGGACCGGCACTGGTAACGGATAACGATCCGTATCTATGCGTCTCATGGAACGACTGGGGGCAGGGCTGGGCGGACCTGATATCTAATCCGTACTTCAATTTCCCGGGTAACCTCGTCATGTTCTCGTACGGCTACAATGCAGACGGAGCCTCGTCTTCCTCCGGGCCAACGATGATCTACTCCCCGCGCGACAGTTCGACCGTCGGAGCCAACGTCGATCTGTTTGCCGCCGATTTGATTGATACTGTCAGCTACGACAAATGTCGCTTCGAGTACTATAGTGGCTCAGGCTGGACCCTGATCGGCGAAGACACGTCACCTGATGTCACGCTTCGGAACAGCTCAACAGCCACGACTACCCAACCGGGCTACTATCAGACCTGGAACACATCGGGTCTGGTCGAGGACTGGCATCCCGTTCGGGCGATCTTCTATTCCGGTGGATCTGAGGTCTCCGGTGACACGATAGATGTCTACGTGGACAGCACACCACTCGAGCCGGAAATCCAAAGCCCGGCACTTTACGATAATGTATGTGATACAATCACGCTCAAGGCAAACGTTGTAGATGAGGACGCTACTATCGTGCAGTTCGAGCTGAGAACGCTGGAGGACACGACGAGTATGAACTGGCCGCTCCTCGATCAGTTTGACTATGGCGATGTGGATGGCGACCCGGGTGACGGCAACTCGTACGCTGATGGCGAGTACGGCGATTTCTATAACGGCCCAACCATTCTCACAAGTATGTTCAAGTACTTCGCGGATCAGGGCTACAGCGATCTCATGATGATCGATTCCGACTCCAAGTCGGTTGCCGATATGGTAGCGGCTTGTGCGGATTCGATCAATGTGCGGGATCGTTTCGGTTCAGAGGACGACAACTTCATAGCTCACATCGAGAGACATATCGAAGCACAGGGACGCAAATTCCGTGTAGAAACCGTCTCCTCGATCGATCCCGAGTGGATCATCTACGCCACCGCATACCGAAAAGGGCTCGTGCTTCTCGGAATAACCGATCCGATGGGTTACTGGCTTGGCCTATCGGAGTTTGTGCTGCCTCAGGACGTGAGCGATCCTATTGAGTGTAAGATCTACGATACACGGAACGCGGTTTATCTGCAATCTCTGCTCTCTCTGACTCCTGCTCCGCAGATCGAATACAACGGCTCGATGCGCGCAATCGACAGAGCAATAGCGGTATACCCCCGCGCAGACACGACATACCGCATAATTCTCGGCGGTGATTACAATCCCTCTGACGGCTTCTCGTACTTCTGGGATTCCAGCTCGCGACCCAAGGGACCATATATGCTGGCGGCGGTGGCGATTGATGCCGCAAACCATGTTTCGGAATCGATCTGCGCATTCAGGTTGAAATGTGAGTCCGACTATCTTCCCGGTGACGCCAATGCCTCCGGTGCCCTCGATATCGATGATGTCATTTATCTCATCGCGTACATCTTCCAGAGCGGCTCCGCTCCGAACCCAATCGAGACCGGTGACAACAACTGCTCCGACGCGGTCGATGTGGATGACATTGTCTACCTGATAGCATACATCTTCCAGGGCGGGCCATCTCCCTGCGTGGACTAATCCTCGAAGTTTTGATTTGCCCTCTCAGCGCGTTTCGAATATGTTCTCGCCATGGATATCCGTGCACGCGACATTCTCTTAATTCCGAACCTGCTGACACTTGCCCGGCTGGCCTTTCTGTCCATTCCGGCCTATCTAATCAGCCGGCAGGACCCGTCACTCAAGCCGTGGATTCTGTTCTGCATAGCGATCGGCATAACAACGGATATACTCGATGGCTACCTGGCACGACGCCTCAATCAGGTATCGGACCTTGGCAAAGTGCTCGATCCGGTTTCAGATAAGATCGCAACAGCGATTCTCGTAATCGCGCTCAACATCTACTCCGACTTTCCGCTATGGGCAGTGCTGCTTGTACTCGGCAGAGATATCATCGTGCTCGTTCTGTCTATCTTCTTCATCCGCAGTAAACACGCAATCCTGACCTCGAACAAAATCGGCAAGCTCGCTGCCCTGTCATGGGGGATCGTGATCCTGGTCTGGATTCTCGATATCGAAGTCCTGAAAACGATCTTCCTCTGGTGCGCGGTTGGACTCGTCGCAGTGTCTGCATTCAGCTACGGTAGACGATTTCTCTTATCACTTGCCAATGATCGAAATCAGAATGAACAGAAGAGCACGGAGCGTCAGGAAGCCTGAGCGCTCTTCTTCCGGGCAACGGCAGCCTTGACCGCACGGCGCGCCGATTCATCCGGAATTCTACAGATTTCCATGACCTTGTCCACCGACTCATCAAGAAATTCGAGCCATTTCTCATTCGGATAGCGTGCTGTGAGATCATCCGTCACCTCGTCAGCGATATGCGCGATCCATTCTGCATACCGACGGCGCCGTTCCACCTCCAGGTACGGGACGAGATAGTTCTTCGCGAGAAATGCTACTACTACCGCAAGCAGCCCCCACACTCCGCCGACGAGAGCCAACAGCGGTTCCGTCAAAAACGAGAAGATTGAAAGCGTTAACATGGTTCCTCCAATTCGTTAGTTAAGTTGCCCGCTACTACTCGTGCGATCTCGATTATCGAGCGGATAGACGCATAGCCGAACGGGCACGCCCCTACCAGTCGAGTTGCCAGCTCGAAAGATCCGGCACTTCCACAGCCCTGGTTGCGATGGATCCGGCCGAGTAGTAGACAGTGAATGTGTACTTCGTCCCGGGTGGCACCAGGTTCGAATTCGGGATGAGATCGAGTTGCCAATAGCCGAGAGAGTCGGTCACGGTCGATTTGCTGTACGGCGACACAACAACCGATCCGAATCTCAGCGGCGCTGTCTCCACTTCGGCGCGCAGTGTCGCTCCGGACACAGGCGCCCCGGAAAGATCTTTCACCCATCCATAGACTCTGCAGAGTGACGGCGACCCAGGGTCGCCGGGATCGAATCTCTCCGCCCAGACCGTATCCACCGTAGATGGTGCGGTTACGCTCAGAGTTACCGGCAGTGGATCGAACATGTAACCTGTCATATATGGCCAGGCGTGATACTCAGCGGCATCCAGCGAGAAAACAGCGAGCCCATCCGAATCGCTGTCAGCGATTCCCGCGGTAGCAGTCTGGCTGCTGTTCAGCATTCGCACGAACGCTCCCTGGATCGCTGCGGAATCGGCGGCATTCATACAGAACAGACTGCAGGCGTATGCTCCCGATCCCGACGATGGAGTGCTAAGCACGACACCTGCCGTATCTGCACGACCGATCGTACGAACCTGCGGCGGTACAATGTCGTTGTTCCAGACAGTTCGGGCAATCGATATCGAGTCGAGTGAGCCTATTGCTCCCACGAATGCGTTCACCAGATACAGCCCGGCGGATTGGTTGATTACGTTCGAAAGATCGACTCCAATGTTGCTGGCCTCCGTCAGTACTGACGCATTACGCTGAATCGTATCACCGTGAGAACGAAAGTTGTCTTTGTTCGGATCGGTTATCGCGTTGTTGATCGAGTCGCAGATATCGTTTGCCGCAACCCATGCAAACTGGCTTTGCAGCGAATCGAGGATGTCGCTGATACGAACCAGCGTCTCACTTAATCGCTCTTCCGTGCTGAGCTGGAATTCACCGTGTACGGCGGTTTCGAGATTGAGGCTCGCATCATCAACGACCACACAGTACTTGTAAGTGCCTTCGACTCCCGCGCCATCTATAGAAGCGATTGAGAGCTTAAGGCTATACGCCATACCGCCATCCCAGTCTTCCCAATCTACTGCTGTTATCCGAGAATCATCGTACGATATCGAATCTCTATAAGAGACTGCACCGCCGGGATAGAATACGACCAGATAGAGTGAGTCGCCCGATGCCATGTCGACCGGGCTTCCGAGCGAATCGAACGGCTGGAATACTATGCAGAGCGAATCCTCCGCCGTAGAAGACTGATTACCGACGATTCCTGCGTGCAGTTGAGCGCCAAGACACGCAATAAGAAAGAGTATGATGACTACTCGCATTTACTTCCCTTCCGTTACGATCTTCCTACGTCTCAGTGACACTGTATCCGGGCCACCCTCCCCGGAGGAGACAGTAGCATAAAAGGACAGAAGATAGTCGCGTCTGCTGTCCTCCATCCATAGCTCGGGCGGGCTGGAACATCCGTCTCGTCTCGTCATTCCATCTGAAACCGCATCTCGGGCGAGTGTTATGCTGCCTGACGACTCCCCGACACATATCGTGTATTCGGTACCGGACGAGAGTGGAATCGATGCAGAAACGGTCTGCCAGCCGTACGATCCGGAGCTGAATGCATGCGAGACTGCTTCCCCCACGCGATTGACCGGCACTCCGTCAGAGCATATGTACACCGCTGCGTCGAATGTTGCGTTCGCACCTCCGCTGTGGCAGTAAAGATGGAATGCGGTCACCGTGTCATTGGCTCCGGCAGTATAGGTGTACTCCAGGTGTCCAAGGCAGCGTCCGTAGAAGACATACCCTGCACCACCTTCCGAAGTGTAACCAATCGTCACGTCCGCATTTGCAGATGCAACGCAAGTTATCACAATCAGCAGTGACAACCGCGTTATTGACCTGATTCTATTAGTCATTGTCGCCATTCTCCTCCTCTAATTCCTCTCGGCGTACGGTCTCTATCAGGTCGAGAAGTTTATCCCGCCCGTCATCCGAGAGTCTCAGCTTGTACTTCAGCTCGAGCACTTTCAGGAAGTCTCCGATCTTCGGTGCCATATCATCCGATTTCAGCTTCTCGTGTATCGCCAGAAGAAGCTCTTCGAGCATCTCGGCATCTGTTTGTTTCTTCCTTCTCTTCTTCCGGGTTGTCTTCTTTTTGGTTGCCATTCTCACCCGGTGAGCTCTACGCGCAGCTCGGTGTCGATGCTATAGTTCGTGGTGCACACCGGACAGACGCAAAACACCGTTCCGATAGTCACCACATTCACCTGCCCGCACTCCGGACAGACCACCATGTAGAATTCCCTCAACTTCATTCCCCCGTTTCAAAGATCATCAAGTCTACGATTCCGCTCAGCGATGAATCCCCCGTCTTTGCAATTGTGAATGAGCTGTTCGACTCCCTTCCGGCAATCACGACCCCAACTCCGTTCCTGGGAAGCACGACTATCTTCGGTCGAGAAATTGTTTCCGGCACGTTGTTTCCTTTGTGGTCGGTTAGATCAGAGTAGCGGACCTCCTGAAGCGCTCCGCCGAGATCGACTTTCCAGAAGAGAACGCGGCTGTCTCCTCCGGTCTCATCAGTCAGCAGGAAATGACCCGAATAGGCCGAAAGGCTGCCCCAGACCACGAAGTTCTCCACGACCCAGATTCTGCGACTGCGCAGATACGCAAGCGTCTTGTTCACATTCACCTCCCCTGCCTTGAGCTGTGAGGACCGGAGAGCGATGCCTGCCGTTTCACGTATGGCCTTACAAGTTGGCGGAAGTCATCGCGGTATCGGTTGGATAGCTGCAGAAGCCCGGATGACACTGAAGATCTCCCTGAAGAGGTTAGTGTCGACGACTGCGCTGCTTCGAGCGCTCGGATTTGTGTCAGGATCGCAACCACGAGGTATGTCTCGGCGACAGTCAGTTCCTTTGAGGCAGCTTCCGCCTTCTGATCGTCGACGAGTATTGAGAGCTGGATCGAGGCCTCGTTTATGGCGCGAGAGATAGCATCGTCGCTGAATACTCCTGCTTCGATTTCGTAGTCTATGAATGCTATCTGCCCCGGTTGAATTCTGCCGCCATCGATTCGAGTTACAGTGCCGTTCTCATAAGATATGTAGTAATCCGCATTCCGGTCATACACGGCGCACGGAACATACCACACGGTTACGCTCGCGCCGGTTTCGATATCGCCATCAGATACTCTGCAGACCGATCCGGCAGGGTAGTCCACTACATAGTCCGCATTCTCGATGTACACCTTGCCGAGCGAGTCATCCGACGCGATTACGACACTCTCATGCAGCAGGTGTTGACTCGAAAGCGCCTTCACATCATCGTCGAATGTCACATGCTCCGATCTGGGCTTGTTGGACTGCAATCCGCTAACGACTTCCGAGTTCTTCTTAATCGTGCTGTGAGGCAAGTCGACCGTGCCGGAGTCACTGAAGATTACACGATGATCCCTTATTATCGCAAGCGTGCGTTCGACGCTGAGAAGATGCTGTTTGACGAGTTCTATGTTCGTGTACGCCATTCTATCAGCCTCCTATCCGCGAGATATTCAATGCGCATGTTATCTGCGATCCAATGGGCCCGGCGGAGAAATCAGAGGCGGTGATAGCCTTAATCCAGAACCTGGCGTTATTCGCGACTGTCGATGACTGCCAGTCGTCCGGTATCTGCGAGCTGTCTTCCCAGAGAAGCACCTCCTCCGGCGAGGAGTCGAAGTTGTATACCCCCGAGGCAGGAATGAAGACCTGCCATCCCGCACCATCCCAGTAGTACCACGAAACCGTTCCGCCAATCCCATCGGTCGACAGAGCAACTTTGAGGCTGTAGAACTTCTCCGACTGCCCAATGTAAATCCCGTCGCCTTCATCCAGCATCAGTCGTCCCGAAGCAGGATGATAGATGTCGCCGGATGAATCACTTGCGGCCTCCGATGACATGTCGCCATACGGCTGTCCGGCAATCGGCCTGTAGCAGAGTACCTTGTCAAATCTGTCGACCTCCGATGATACCGGTACCGGATCAACAAAAGCTCCGTTCTCCCTGTAGCTCATGTGCGGTACGAGCTGTTCGGTGCCCACTTGCTTTGCGTAGAATACCTGCGGGATATCGCTCCTGAAAAGTAGCCTCGGGGCGACCGGCGGGGCGTTGTCGATCACGGCGACTCCACTCCAGATCGAACCGTCGAATTCCTTGTAGTTCAGGTTCTCAGAATCGGCGAAGGCTACTCCCAGACGAAGGTCCGGCGAGGCTGCAGCGGACAATTTGTCCGACAGGCCCGTGCCGGAGAAGATCGTCTCCTCGCCCGGCGTCCATACCGCCGCAGCAAACTCGCGACTCCGATAAGCAAGTGTCGTCCCACCAAGACTATAGATGCAGTATATCTGATTCGGTCTGTATACGATCTGAGAGTATGCCGATGACGCTCCCGATGAGAGCTGGTCGCCGGAGTCGCCCGGTCCACCACCCCAGGTGGCACCGTCATCGAGCGAACGCTTCGAATAGACGTAATACAGCCCTCCGGACTCGAGAGTCCAACTGACTATGAGACGATCCCAGTCGTCAATGTAGATCGACGGATAGAGACTCGTCCCTCCGTTGTAAACTGTCACGGGCGAACCGGCCGTCCATGCGCCATTCGCGAAGCTAAATTTCTTGAACGCTAAATCGAACGAAGTCGCTACTGTGTAGACCAGGTAGACATTTCCGCTCCTGTCGATGCAGGCATCGCACGGATAATCCGCGGCGTCTGTCACAACAGACGTTTCAGCAGACCAATTGACATATGGCGGATCAGCCCAGACGAATACAATCTCGGACGACGACTTGGGGAATATGACTATCATCCGCCCCTGGTATTCACCCGCCGGCGCGACGAAAATCCTTCTCTGTGTGGACAGTCCGATACCGAAACTCGCGGATGATGTACCGACTTTTCTGATCATATTGAATCCTTCCAGCGATGATGCCCGCCACCGGTCGAGGCGGGCATCTCAGAGTGCACAGGAGGTGAACTATGCGAAAACCGAATCGAGCACGAGTGCGGCTTCGGGGATGATTCTCGCGTATGCGAGCGACTCCGATATTACCGCCTCCTCAAATTTCTGCTCGATGATCTTGTCAAACTCGACCATCACCGGTTGACTCCGAACCTCCTCGACCGCGAAACGGTTGTCTATCCCGATGACCAGGTCAGCGGAGATGTCGTCACACCGCACGATCTTCGCTCCAAGCGGTGAAACCAACTCGCCGTCAGTCTGGAAGTTGAAGCCTATAGTCGGATCCTTGTACTCCTGCAGATTGAGGAGACTGCGGATCATGGTCTTGTGGCAGATGATCGTGTTCATCCGGTACGGGAAGAACTCAAGATAGAATTTCACGAGGTCGTCGTAGTCGACCGTGCCGGACGAATCGGTGTTGATCACGGAAGCCGCGTTCTCGTTGCCGTCACCGTTCAAGATAACATCCGCGATCATCGCGACCTTGTCATCCTGCAACTTGAAGCCAATGTACCACAGTATCACCTTGAACTGTGCTGTCGTGCGGTGGCGCAGCGCCTTGTATGACGCCTTCAGTGCGACCCCGTAATCGGGAACGGTCACCGTGTTCTTCTGCTCGGTCACGACAATCTCTGGGGCTTCGGCACCCTCGCCGAGAGGACGCAGCGACAGGTTTTCATCCGTCGCCGAGGCGTCGACATAGATAGGCGTGTAGCGATT
Organism: uncultured Ignavibacteria bacterium; assembly: GCA_964415885.1. GTDB lineage: Bacteria > Zixibacteria > MSB-5A5 > JAABVY01 > JAHJOQ01 > CAYQCE01. The sequence goes on along the minus strand of CAYQCE010000032.1, from coordinate 21,090 downwards.
TGTCGCAATATCGCTCGTCGATGCGACAAGCTTGTCGTAATCGCTGCGCATTTTCATCCCACGACGAATCTCGCGCATAATGAACTCCGGCAGGAGCATTGCGGCGTTGCGATAGAAAAGCTCAACCGTACTCGGGCGGCTGCCGCCCGTACGGATCCCCTTGAGCATGAGCTGGCGATCGAACGCATCCATGGGCGATCCCGGCTCCGAGGGATCGAAACGATCGTCCTCGAGAAGCTCCGAAAGCGACATCGACCGCGCCTGCGCCTCCAGATAGAGGTCTCGCTCCACTGTAATCTGTCTTGCACGAGATAGATCGACGGATCTGCGCGGTTTGGGCTCGAACGCAGCCATCTCCATCAACTGTTCCGGAATCTCTGCATTGATATAATCTTCGTACTTCAAGGCTTCCCCCTTCCTATGAGAGATAGAGTGTACACGAATTCGTGCCGTTTACCGCGAGCACGATACCGCGGGCCACATTCCCGCCATCGGGATCATAGCCGGTCAGCGCAGGTGCCTGCTTAACCGCACCGTCCGATCCGCAAACGACCCTGTCGCCGACTTCAGGATAGGTCGTCGTAATTGCGAGGTCCATCGTTCCGCCGATCTGCACGGTAGCTACACGCTTACCGTCGTCGCCGTCCGAAAGGCTGAGCGCGATCAGCTTTCCGAGCACCGACGAACCATCGGCTCCGGGTCCGACCTCGAAATCATCGGTTAACATCACTGCCTCACCGATGTTCGCGTCTTTCAGGTCATCGACTTCGCCGGTCTGATGAATCCCGAAGGTCGCGTAGATCGGCGCAATTGTCTCCAGGTTCTGGTTCCTTACTGCCATCTAATCAACTCTCCTTCTTCGTGCGGGCTCCGGGAGAGAGCTCCCACTCGAGTCCGTCCGGTTATTCCTCTCTACCTGATTTTCAATATCCGCGGCCTAATACTCCGGCCGAGTCGGCACACTTCTCAACGGTCGCCTTCCACACCTGCAAAGCCGCGCAAAGTTCCGCTTCGCGTTATCGCGAAAACGAAGCAGCTCTGCAGCCGTCGCCCGCTTCAAGTGCCGAATCAAATCGTCGATGTTGGAGCACGCCGTATCACACTGGAGCATCTCCGATCCGCGGATCAGCCGCGTTATCTCACCGACTATATCATCACGAAGCAGACCCGTATCATCTGCCGATGATTCTCCCTCCGTAGTCGCGTGCAAGGTTCGCTCCAGGCACATTCGCAACCCATCCAAATCGACTTCCGTCAGACGATCCTTCGCGAGAAGCTCGACGAATTGCTCGATCTCTGATCTCAGTTCTCTGTCCAATTCATCTCTCCTTTATGGTTCCGATACATGGCTTCCCAGTTTGTCGAGACGCTCCTGCAGCTCGCCGCCGAACCTGTGAAATTCATCTTTCGTTAGTACAGTCTCCTCCAGAATCACCTCGATACGTGTGAGCTTTCTGTCGATGTCGGCGACGACAGAAGAATCCGCTTTAGTCGCAAGGTCCAGCTTCAGCCCATAGATAGTCGTCACATATCCCGCAACCACGCCGCAGGCGGTGAGTATGAGGGCCACGATGAACTGCGTGAGGCGTATCGGGATTATCTGCTCCCCAAAGGGTATCGAGTTATTGTTGACTTCCACTTATATCCTCTATCTTATTGTATCGTGGAGGTGTATGATGCGCTGCTTTTCGATCCTTCTATTGTTCGCCGCTGGCATCTTTCTGTCGATTGGATGCGAGTCGAACAGCACCGACAGCGACAGCAACACTGTCGTCTCCGACGCCCAGAAACTTCTCGGCCTGCACGCGAACTCTCATAGCACATATGTGCGGTACGACTCCATCTATCAGTACTTCCCCGATTTCGACATCCAGGTCGATACGACCGAGTTCAACTTCGAGGTGATCGGACTCGATAGCACATTCGAGCGGGTGGATATCTATTTCGATTCCATCAAAAGCCACTCAGTCAAAATCACCGCAACTCATGTTGTGAATCTGGGCTACTATCGGACAGTGAACGACAGGGACACACTCGCTTTCTTCGCACAGCCGCCTGAGATATTCCCGCTCGTCGTCGGCAAAGATGCCGAGTGGGAGTCATTCACTCCGCCGATGACCACCGACTCCAGGCCCGTGGTCACATCCCGGCTTTTCCTATCCTGGGGATTCGAGATCGAACGCAGCTATCTCCGCACCGAATCACTGCTCCTGCCAATCGGACAAGTCAACTGCATCGTCATCAAAAATGAATTCCGACTTCCGGGCGAATCCGAGATCTTCAAGACCGAATACGAGTACTACGCTCCCGAATACGGCCTCGTGAAACTCTACTCGATCGGGCTGTTCGGACGGAGCCATACGTTTATGATCAGCCACACAATCGACTCGACTCAGGCTTCTCTCGTCAGGAGGTAGATTCTATCGCCATGCAGCTTCGCTCGACGAATACGGCATTTGATCGTCTCCCCGCTCAGTTCGACCAGTAACTTCCTCTCGCCAGGCTCGGCTTCCTCGCACTCGACTTCGCTGCGTCGATCGACATGTAGAAACTCTTCGAAATCACCCGGATCAGCAGTACGCCCGATCAGTGACATCCCGATAGCGAGCTTCCGCTCGGAAAACTGCGGGAACACGATCAGCTCAAGATTCCCACGATCGCCCGTCCTGGTCCGAAGTGCGGCAGCATCATTGCTCAGACGATAGAGCGCCGGTCCTGTATCTCGGTCCTCGTCGGCAAGATCGCGTGACATCGCTGTATTCGGAACCGCGCCCCTGTAGACGAGTGAAATCTCGTTCACCCGGCGAATGCCGCGGTAGAAGTAGTGGCAAAGCGCAGAAGAGCCGGCGTCATCACTGTAGTTGCCGGCAGGTATATGGCTGCAGCGTCGGATGTCCCCGCCGCAAATCGAACACTCGGGTGTCGCGAACGTAAACCCCAGCGAGCATTCGGTGCAGATTCCTCCGTCGATCTTTCTGAGAAGATCATCTGCACCGGCAGTCTCACTCAGCCAGTAGAACCAGACCTTTACCCATGGCCGGTCATCATCGCCCCGGTTGACAAGTTCTGCGCGGAAACATCGAGCAATGGGTAGTTTGGATTTGTCGTGTCCAATTAGCACCGGCGCGCCCGGAATCAGCTTGCAGAGCCTATCGAGCGCATCCCGATCGAATCGGCCGCCCTGAGAATTGACTGCATCTGATGCCACGAGCATTGCCCGTATGCGGACATCGCCCTCATCCAAAGCTCGGAGCGGACCACTGTTTGCCCTGATCTCGTCGAGAAAAGCCGAGTAGTCCTCGTCTCCTTTCATCACCTCCAAAGCAAAGACCTGATTGGCTTCTTTCATATTCATGCTTCTCCTTCCAAACAAACCGCCTGATGACGATTCAACCACACTTCACCGGCAAAACCGGTAACTGCCAAAAACCTGCTCAGCCTCCCCAAAAAGCTGCACACGTTTGCACACCCACTCGCGAAATGTCGTATCTCCGCTCTGGCTGATATAGCATAACGGTCTATCAGATTAATACTTACGAGCGCCCTGAGTGAGCTGAGAATGGCGGCACGGTTATTGCTTTCTTACTTCTCGTGAATGAATGTACTCAAGAGAGGTAAGAGTATGAGATATGAGCGAACAGAGAACAGACTCCCCAAGCTCGTCCTACTTTCGGTCAGCGTTATCGTACTCTTTCTGTGTATGACCTGGGCTCCGGTTTATGGCTACAATGTAGCAAGGGTTGGTAATCTCACCGGTAATGGAAGCAACACAGGAGGACCGTCCATCGATGCTCCGGCGCTGACGAGCGAATTCGGGCAGGGTTTCTACAGCGACACTCCGGCATCCCCCGACAATCCGCACCTGGTCTATGACCAGCGCGGCGGTGGAAACGATGCACATTGTCCGGAACCGGTTCCGGAGCCGACTACACTTGTCCTTATGGGACTTGGAATAGCCGGTGGAGCGCTTTACCGCAAGGTTCGCGGCTAAGAATCGTATCGAAAGTTCGCGGTACTGTATTCAACATAGAACCCGGGTGCATCGGTACCCGGGTCACTATATTCTGCCCGTTTTTGGCACCAACAGACTCCTCTCGCTCTGTCTCTTTCCCATTGATGGTAACCAGCACGCGAGCGCGAGCGCCATCACGAAATCGCAGGCGCCGTTGTCAGTCCACGTCGCCTCCCTCAATTCCTGAACATTCGACCAGAGCTCGTCCTCCGCACGCTGCTCGTAATACGGATAAGCGATGAGATTCTTCTCGTGCGTAAGTTCGAGATTGGTGAGCAGCTCGGCCTTGGCTCTTCCCCCACCACTGGCAAAGTTGTATCCTTCCGCGCCGATATCCGATAACTGGCTTAATACGACATCACCGAGACCTGTCGAATCGACGAGTACACGACCGCCGTACCTTCGGTGCCTCGCACGAATCCGTTCGAGCACTGTCTGCCAGTCGGGCGCCTGGAATCGCTCGATGCACACAACCTGCCAGGGCGTCTCGGTTACATCCAATGTCACACCGACCGTGTGAGTCACCTTCCGCGCAAGATCCCAGCCGTGGCAGTACATCCTCCCCTGCTGTGCCGACTGCGGCCCGGTGGAGGCTGCCAGCGCACGCTGGATAAGATTCTCCGCAATTATTTCATCAGCGGAATCGACGAACTCACCGTAGATGTTTTGTCTTACACGAGACTCGGATAGAGATCGCACCTTGCGATCGAGGTAATTGCGGCTGACATTGGGATTCTCGAAAGTCGGACCCTGCTGGAAATAACAGCTTCCCGGTCTCTTCTGATAATCCATCGCCCGCCGGTAGAACCAGTTTTTCCCCTTTGGCGTCGATGTCAGATCGAGCTGTCCCTCGCGATCGGCGAGACGCATAGCCATCACCTCATCAACAACATACTCCGGATGAAGCTCGAACGCCGCTTCATCAAAATTGATGTAGTCATAGTCGTTGCCGAGAAGATGCTCCCCCCGGTTCTGAGAGGAACGCGCCGTGAAGAGCGATCCGTTCGCGAAATAGAGTCGCGGATACGGCGTCCAGCGCAAGCAGTTGACAAGCGCTTCGATCAGTGGCTTTCCCTTGATCTGCCTCAGGACGTTATTGAAGATGATCTTCGACTGATCGAGAGTAATCGAGACATTGACTGCATTGTAGCGCCCGCATGAGTCATACTCCAGCCTTCGAATACGGAATATGCATCGATGCAGGATCTTGACCGCCTGTACAAGCGACTTGCCCCATCGATTCCCCGTGCAGAGCAGATTCTCCGGCCGATGAGATTCCGTCAGCCAACGTATCTGCCCCTCGTGCGGCTCTATATCGAGGAACTCGCGGGCAAACAGCACAGGATCGGTTACCGAACGGCGCCAGCGATTGCGAACGGAGAGTTTGATACCCAGTCGCCCTTCAGTATGCGCCGTTTAGCTTTCGCTCGGCATCTTCTCGCGAGATCAAGCCGGCGTCCAGTTTCTTGAGAACGTTGTCAATCTCGATACTCTCAGCCTTCCTGCGTTCGAGCAAACCTACAGCTATCGGATTCTCAAAGCTGAACACACACTTGGCATCTATCCCTTTCAGCGCGAACTCCACAGCCACAATCCAATCGAGGAATCGTATCGCCGCACTCTGGAACGTCCGAAGCTGCCGCTGCATCAGCTCGAAGTTGAATTCCGCCCACGTCTGCGTGGAACCGTAAGAATATCCAATCATAAACGGCGCAAGATGAGTACCTGCGCATATTTCTTCGATCACCGCCTTATGATTCAGGTACCAGGATGACGACGATGATATCTTGGATGCCGGCCCGATGTATTCGATGTTCACATCGTCCCACGTCACCGGAATGTCCTCGGGCTCGAAATTCTTCATCATGCCCACGGTATCATCGAAATATGCATTCGCTCGTGCGACATATGAATCGCGATCCTCACCCGGCGCCATCTCCGGCGGCGTGATCTTAACATGAATCCGATGATATCCGGCGTTGTGCATCGATTTGTGCATGTCGGATAGAAGCGCCTGCTCTACCCGCGCAACGAACGGTACAGCGGTCAACAGAGATTTTCCCCACGGGTTGGTCGTATCCGCATCGAGACCGAAGTAGTACGTGGATGGCCTCTGCAGGTCTATTCTGTCGCCTTCGATCTCCTGATAGACTCCCCACTCACCGTCACGCCCAAGCTCGAACGCTATCGTCGCCGGATCGATGAAGTAGAACCTGTCGACCTCACCACGGCTCTCATCGAGAAGCAGCTCACCGCATAACGATCCGGTCGTGAAAAGCGTGTTGAAAAACTCCACCAGAACCGACTCGGTGCCGCCGAATCGCTGGTATCGATTATCATGCAGCCGCCGAAGCAGAGACGCGACAGTATCGCGAATATGAGAGGAGTCCAACTCCCGGCCGTCTGAATCGTGAATCTCATACCTCAATTCCGCAGCCGCGAGACGTACCCAGGTCCATACTGCGGCATTCAGCGCCGGTACGCTGTTTCGCAGGAATCGATACAACGAAATCAAACCCCGGCGAGAGCCGGTTCCGCCAACGAGTTCGAGCGAGTGCCCGAGCTCATTCACCCGCCTCGACCGAGGCACGGATGCAAACTGCGCTGCGACTGAACCGGTCGATTTCGAGCTTTCACGATCCGAATTCCGAATCAGCCCAATGGAAGACAACACTCTTCGAAAAGACAAATTCACCATCACACCTCACATTCCTTGAGAATCTCTCTCATAAAGCCCGCTGCTTCCGAAAAGAACGGTAACTCGGACGCAAAAGCGCACATATCACCGCGCAATCCGTAAAATAAAGCGCAGGCTATACGGCACCGTAAGCGCATGTCACACCACAGCTTAGAAACGACACACTGATTGGAACGTAAAAGACGCGCAGAAGCTGCGCTTGCGGACTGCACATCCGAACCGGCGCGAATCCACAAGCGGCTGTCCCCCTTGCGATTACGGGATCGGCTTTGAAGCAGAGCTATTGGCACGGATGTTGTTACTACAAATAAGTGCGGATGGTTGCCTTTGACATAGATAACAGGCTGCCGGTCAAGCGCGATCCAAAAGTGATTTGATACGGCAGCCTGTTAGAGATTTCCTTGGGCGTGTTAATTGGGTTAGCACAGAACGAGCCCGGCCTTTCGGTCGGGCTCGCTTCTATTCGTTGCTATACGCGAAGCACAATCATCGGCCCTATTTCACTCGTGCCTCGAGAACCTGGGGCATCCCGTACATTATGCTTTCCCCCTTGTACTCCCAGGTCGCTGTGTTGCCTTCAGCCGATGTGGCGTTCGATTCTATCACCTCGCCGGTAAAGTTTACGACAAGACTTATCCTTGCTTTTTCCACACCCTTCTGCGCTTCCGCCATCGTCTGCGCAAACCCGGCCATCAGCGAGTCGAGAGCCGCCTCATCCATCTCCATGTCCGACTGCTCTTCGGACATCTGCGCCATCGCTTCTTTTATCGCGTCCATCGCCTCATAGTATTCGGCGCTGTCGGGCATCGTAATCGAGTCTTCCGAAGTCTCCGCCTCGGCTTCACCCTCGGCTTCCATGCCAAGATCATCATCGAGCTCATATTCACCCATGTCCATCTCGACCTCCGGCATCGATTTGGAGAAATAACGCCGGAAAAGATATGTCCCGTCCTCCTGCTCCTCGTATACGACCTCTACGATTCCGGCTTCCTCACCCTCCGTCAGAGCCGTACCGAGATCAGCGAATTCCTGCAGGCTCGCAAATGCGAGTTCCACCTCCCAGACCATCCACTCGCCTCTCTCTTCATGGAGATACGACAGCACATTGACATTCGTACTGCTCTCATCAATCATCTTTTCGAGTTTCTCACGATCAGGGAAGTATGTATTCCCGCTGTCATCTATCGTATCATTGGAGTTCTTCGGCACATACCGTGACATCGATTCGAGCTGATCCATGTACTTCTGCTCCATGGCGTAATGGAGCTTGAGCGAACCTGAGCCATCGGCGTTCAGTGTGATCTCCTCACGGTAATCGATACAATTAGCCGTAAACAGCAAAGCTGCGGTCGTCACTGCAATCACGATCTTTCTCATATTCCCCTCCGCGTGAATATTCTGCCATCATTTCATGTTGAGTGCATTCATACCGCACGATTAGGGCGCGATTTCGTGGCAGATACACCACTCCACCAGCATCTGAACGTGCCGGTACAACTCCCCTTTAGCATACTCAGTGTCATCGACTGAGTCACCAACAATTTTACAGTCTTCAGTCTTGTAAAGACCGGAATCAGTACATCATTGCGACCTTAGCCGCGACCGATTCCAGGAATGTCTTGTCGTATCCGTCGAACGGCTGAATCTGATGTGAGTCTACGTCCAGCTCGCCGATTATGCAGTCCTCGCGAAATATCGGCACGACGATTTCCGAGCGAACCTCGAGGCTACAGGCGAGATAGTTCTCCTCCTCGGAGACATCCTGCACGATAATTGTCTCCTCCCTTTCGGCGGCCTGCCCGCAGATTCCACGACCAAACCTGATCCGTGTATGCTCCGTTGGCGCGCCGACGAACGGTCCGAGCACCAGTTCGCGCGGATTCTCATTGTCAACGAAGTAAAAGCCGACCCAGTCGTAATAGGGCACCATCGAACAAAGCACATCGCAGACCGACTGCAGCCGCTCCGATTTCGGGCCGCCTCCGCCGAGAATCTCGCTGACCTTTCGGGACAGCTTGTCAAACAGCTTCATCTTATCGGTAATCTCTTCCATTCCGCACCTCGTATCTGGACATTCGTTCGGCTTTGTACGTGATTGTCAACCGAGCTCTTTCCACTCCTTAAATGCGCGTCGTATATGAGGAATTGTGATCGACCCGCCAACCACCAGCCCGATCGACATCGTCTCCTCGAATTCCGCGTCGGTCACTCCCTCCTCGTAGCAGCGTAGAAGATGATAGAGTATGCAGTCGTCGCAACGCAGTACAAGCGACGCTACCAAACCGAGAAGCTCTTTCGTCTTCTCGTCCAGCGCGCCGTCCTTGTACGCCTGCGTGTCGAGATTGAAGAACCGCTTGATCGTGAGACCGCCCTTCTCAAGCACAATCTCGTTCAGGCGTTCACGCTCATTGCGGAATTCACTCGCCTTCGCGCTCTCTGCTTTCTTCTTTCCACTGGAATCTGCCATATAGTCAGGGATGGTTCAGAACCCGAACTCTCTCAACGTGAACTCTTCCGCAATTGAAGTGCAGCACCCGGCTTGCAGATGCTGCACTTGAATATCATGCGTTCAACTGCCTGCGCGCTCAATACTCCTCGAGATTCGAAAACTCGGCGTCATCCAGCCAGGTCTCCGGCTTCGTGACAAACTCGATCATGTGATCGATAAGATGCACGTGACGACGCTCCTCATCCGCGAGTTTTTCGAACAGAGTCTTGTGCGCTTCGTTCTCAACCTCTTTCGCTTTATCAGCGTAGAAGTCCTCGCTCTTCTCTTCGATCTCCAGCGCCTTCTTCAGCGCCTCTCTCTGGCTGTCATCGAAATCGAGATCGGTCTTGGTTCCCTTGATCTCCTCGAAGATATTCTTTGAGTCTTTCAGCACGGGCGAATCCGGCATATCCGGCGCACCCTTACGCATAGCCGAGACGATATTGTAGTGCTTTACCTCGTCATCAGCGAGCATGCCGAGAATTCGTTTCATGCCGTCGTTTTTTACTTTGCCGGCAAGCTCACGATAATACTGCTCGCCGTCTTTTTCCATCTGCATCGCAAATTCAAAAATGTCCATCTACGTCTCCTGAATCTCAGATCATTTCCTCAGTCATAAGAGATAACAACGCACACAGCCGCGGGTTCACCCAATCGCGGCTCGAACCGCTCGAAGGCACCGTAAAGGAAGCGTGTTCCTACGCGACCGTGACCTTTTTCTCCAGATAGACGGACTGAATCGCGTTCAGCAGCTCGACTCCGTCCTTCATTGGCTTCTGGAACGCCTTTCTGCCGGAGATCAGCCCCATTCCCCCGGCGCGCTTGTTGATGACCGCCGTTCGCACGGCCTGCGCGAGATCATTATCGCCCGAGGAGCCACCGGAATTGATCAGCCCGGAACGACCCATATAGCAGTTCACTACCTGGTAGCGCGTCATCTCGATCGGGTGATCCTGGCACACCGTATCGTACATCCGTTCATTGTACTTGCCGTAGCCCTTGTCGACCTTGTTGACCGCGTCATAACCACGGTTGATAGTCGGCTGTTTCTGCTTCACAATATCCGCCTGGATCGTTACACCGAGATGATTCGCCTGACCGGTCAGGTCCGCCGCGCTGTGATAGTCCTTACCGTCGATCTTGAACGCGCTGTTACGGAGATAGCACCAGAGGATAGTTGCCATTCCAAGATCGTGCGCATACTCGAACGCCTGCGTCACTTCCTGTATCTCACGCGCGCTCACTTCGGCGCCGAAGTATATGGTCGCGCCGACAGCGACACAACCCATGTCGCGCGCCTGGTCTATCGACGCAAACATTATCTGGTCGAAGTTGTTCGGGTAGGTCATAAGCTCGTTGTGATTGATCTTCAGAACCATCGGAATCTTGTGCGCATACTTCCGCGCAATCGAACCAAGAACACCGAGCGTCGACGCAACACCGTTGCATCCGCCCTCTATCGCGAGCTTTACTATATTCTCAGGATCGAAATATGCCGGATTCGGCTCAAATGAAGCTCCACCCGAGTGCTCAATTCCCTGGTCGACCGGCAGAATCGAAACAAAGCCTGTTCCTCCGAGATTTCCGTGACCGAGAAGACGCTGAAGATTACACATCACCGGTATCGGCCTGTCGGAATAGGTATGAATACGGTCCAGCCAGTCCGGGCCGGGTAGATGAAGGTCTTCCTTTTTCACTCCCTTTGCAGTGTAGCCGAGAAGGTCGTCAGCTTCCTTGCCAAGCACCGATTGAATCTTCTTGTAGTCGATCATTATCTTTCTCCCTGTATATCAATAAAAATGAACGATTCCCTTCGAACCAAATCCGCCGGAATTGAGTAGCCGAAACGGTCGCGTACAACCGTCAAACTTAATCAATACACGCCCACAAAGTCAACACTAAACGGCGTTTGCCGGAACAGAGGAATCCTCGACCAGGTGTCCTCGGCATCCCTTCCCGACGAAATTCGACGGAAGTTGCGTGCACGGCAGACGCCTTCGTCTGCCGACGTTGAATCACATGATCCTTGTCTGAAGCTGTGGCAGATGAGGCATCTGCCATGAACAGAACAGGCAAATCTCCAATCAAGCGTCGTCGGGAATCCCCTCCCGACGGAACCTTGATGTGTACCTGCTCTACTCGAACGCCCGCTTGACCAGATCTTCCTGCTCTAATTTGTGCAGGCGCAGGTATGCGGTCGCGGAGGATGCGCTCTCGCGTCGTGCAATCACGCGTAGATTGAATCGTGAAAACTTGCGGCTAATGAACGGCCACGCCCCCATATTCGCCGGTTCCTCCTGCACCCAGACAAAGTCCCTGCAATTCTTGTAGCGACGCAGCTTCTCAGTGACCTCTTCGATCGGGATTGGATAGAGACTTTCGACGCGAATGATCGCGACGTCCTCACGCTCGCCCTCGCGCTTCTTCACAAGCAGATCGTAGTAGATCTTGCCGCTGCAAAACAGAAGACGCGTCACCTTCTCCGGATCAGACGTCGGGTCGTCGATAACGTCCTGGAAACGTGTGCCGCGCACAAATTCATCCAGCGAGCTGACACATTCCGGGTGACGCAACAGGCTCTTCGGAGTCAGCACGATCAGCGGCCGACGGAACGGGCGCTTGAGCTGTCGTCTGAGCAGATGGAAGAAATTCGCGGGCGTAGTGCAGTTGGCAATCTGCCAGTTGTTCTCTGCCGAAAGCTGAAGGAATCGCTCCGGCTTCGCCGAGGAATGATCCGGCCCCTGCCCCTCGTAACCGTGCGGCAGAAACAGCACAAGTCCGCTTATGCGGCCCCACTTGGTCTCGGCACTCGCGATGAACTCGTCAACCACGATCTGTGCCCCGTTCACGAAATCCCCGAACTGTGCCTCCCAGATAGTCAAACCATACGGCGTCGCGAGCGAATAGCCGAACTCGAACCCGAGCGCAGCATATTCCGACAGAAGCGAGTTGTAAACGTGGAACTTCGCCTGATCGCCGGAGACATGCGATAGCGGTGTGTAAGTCTCATCAGAGTCCTCGAGTGTGATCACCGAATGACGATGCGAGAAGGTGCCTCGTCGTGTATCCTGCCCAACGAGTCGTACCGGATGCCCCTCCGCGAGCAGCGAGCCATAAGCGAGAAGTTCGCCCATTCCCCAGTCGAGCGAGTCCTTCTCATTCACCATCGCGCGGCGTTCCTTGAACAGCCGTTCGATTTTGCGGAAAAACTTGCGGTCGGAGGGAATATCGGTGATCCTGTCTGTAATCTCGATCAGCTTGTCTCTGTCGACACCGGTATCCGGATGGTCGTGGAAATCGGCGTAGCTCGGGACTTTCAGATCCTTGTACTTTCCCTCGAGTTTCTGCTCGGGATGATGCACCTCTACTGAGCGCGCCCTCTCGAGATCCCTGTCCAGTCGATCCTTGAAATCGCTTTCGAGCGTCTTCACATAGTCTTTGTCGACCACACCTTCCTTAACAAGCTTCTCATTATAGATATCTCGCGGGTTCGGGTGCTTCTCAATCGCCTTATACAAAACCGGCTGAGTGAACCGCGGCTCGTCGCCCTCGTTGTGCCCGAAACGACGGTAGCCGAGCAAATCGATGAAGACATCCTTCTTGAACTCGTGGCGGTAATCGATTGCGAGCATGATGGCATAGACTACAGCCTCGACATCGTCCGCGTTGACATGAAACACCGGCGACAGCGTAACCTTGGCGACATCGGTACAGTACGTACTCGAGCGGCCGTCGAGATAGTTCGTCGTAAACCCAACCTGATTATTAAGCACAACGTGGATCGTGCCGCCCGTGCTGTAGGCATCGAGCTGCGACATCTGTATGACTTCGTACACGACGCCCTGCCCGGCGATCGCGGCGTCGCCGTGAATGAGAATCGGCGCAATACGTCCGATGTCCGAATCATAGTCGTTGTCTATCTTCGCACGGACTATTCCCTCAACGACCGGATCTACGGTCTCGAGATGTGATGGGTTCGCCTCAACACGCAGCATAACCGGTTTGCCCGTGTGCGCGGTCTTGAGCGCGGAATGCCCGAGGTGATACTTCACATCGCCGTGGTGAAAAAGATCAACCGCGGATTCGCCGCCAAACTCCGAGAATATTCTCTCGAAGCTCTTCTTCATCACATTTGCGAGAACATTGAGACGCCCCCGATGCGACATTCCGATTATATATTCCTCGACACCGTGCACGGCGCCACGCTCAATGATAGCGTCCAGCGCGGGGATGATCGTCTCGACGCCTTCGATGGAAAACCGTTTCTGCCCCACGAATTTCCGGTGCATGAATTCCTCGAACACAACCGCCTGGTTGAGATGAAACAGTATATGCTTCTTCTCCTCTTTCGTGACCACCGGCTTGTTCTTCCGCTTCTCCATGAAATCCTGAAGCCACTGCCGTTCGACCGGATTGCGAATATACATGAATTCCGCGCCGACCGATTCGCAGTATGTCTCTTCAAGAAAATCAATAATCTCTCGCAGAGTCGCCGGGCCGATTCCGATTTCATTTCCGGCCTGGAATGTGGTATCAAGATCGGATCCACTGAGATCAAAATTCGCAATATCGAGTGTAGGCGTATATGTACGTCGTGCCCTAACCGGGTTAGTCCGCGTGAAGAGGTGACCTCTCGTGCGGTAGGAGTTTATCAAGTTGATGACCCGGAACTCCTTCTCCATCTCCTCAGAACCCGGGACCTCGTCGCCGTACCGTGCACGGGCGAATTCAAAGCCCTCGAAAAACCTCCGCCACGATGACTCCACCGAATCCGGATCATCGCGGTACTTCTTGTAAAGCTCCTCGACATTGGCTGCGTCTATGTTACCGAGATAAGTAAGATTGTCCATGTGTGAACCGTTGTGGTTGAGCCTATTCCAAACCAAGGAGCAGCTTGACGGGATCCTCCAGAAGCTCCTTGACCCTCTTCAGATAACCGACCGATTCGCGGCCATCCACTATGCGATGATCATACGACAGCGCGACATACATCATTGGCCGGATCACGACCTCGCCATCGATAGCGACGGGTCGTTCTTGAATCGTGTGCATTCCGAGAATCGCACTTTGCGGCGGGTTCAGTATCGGCGTAGAAAGCAGCGAGCCGAAAACGCCGCCGTTCGTAATCGTGAATGTACCTCCGGTAAGCTCATCGAGCGATATCTTGTTTTCGCGCGCACGCTCGGCCAAATCCAGAATTGTCTTCTCCGCCTGCGCAAACGTCATGCTGTGAGCGTTACGGACAACCGGCACCATCAGACCCTTCGGCGCGCTGACCGCGATTCCGATATCGACGTAATCATGGTAGACAATCTCTCCACCGTCTATGTAGGCATTGATCGCCGGGAAGTCGTGCATCGCTTCGCAAACAGCGCGGACAAAGAACGACATGAAACCGAGCTTGACGCCGTGCTGCTCCTGAAAGCGCTCCTTGTATCTAGTACGGATACCGATGATCGCAGACATGTCGACCTCATTGAACGTCGTGAGCATCGCGGTCTCGTTCTTTACCGCCACTAATCGCTCGGCGACTTTTCGACGAAGCTGTGATACCTTCTTGCGATGGGTGGGTCTGTCATCCTCGGGGACAGGAGCCTGCGGCTCCTTCTTGCGGGGCTTGACTTTCGATATAGCGCCGGATTCTGCTTCAGGTTTCTCCACTTCCTTTTTGGCCTCTTCAACCTTCCCCGGCTCCTCGCTTACTTTGGCCTTCGGTGTCGGAGCCTTCTCCTCTGCTTCAACAGACTCACGCTTTTCCTTCTCGGACGCTTCTTCCTTCTCGACATCCTCCGCCGGTTCTGAAATTCCTTCCGGCTTCTCGGCGTCCGTATCGATCTCGCATGCCACCTTGTCGACCTCAACGGTCTCCCCGGCCGACACGAGAATCTTGATCACACCGGAGGCCTCGGCGTGCATCGTCAATGTCACTTTTTCAGATTCGATTTCACAGAGGGGGTCGTCGTTTTCCACCCACGCGCCGTCGTCGACCAGCCATTCGACGATTTCGACCTCGGTTATCGATTCGCCGGGTGATGGGATGCGTTGTTCTACAGCCATAATCCCTTCTTCGCCGTTCCGGCATGACCTCGGTCTAAGCTCATATCTTGCATCACAATCCAGGAACTTATGGAGTGATCGCTCCGCTATCTAATTACAGTCAAACCGCCCTGTAAATCTCATTGTTCCGATAATCGGTACCGGCTCACTCTATTTTTCTTCGCCCTATCACCATTATCTCGATTTCGTCCGGATCGACCATACGGCGCCCCCAATTCCCGGCAGTCCCTCCCCACACGTTTTCGACATCGAATCCGGAATGATGAAGCATCAAAACAACTTCGGTAGGCACATATCCGCGTTCTCGAATATACACCGACTTTTTCTCGCCATCTTCCTCCCACTCCATCGAACCAAATTCGGTCATCGTGATCGGATCGAATTTGCCCGCCTCGATATCTTCTTTTGAGTACTGGCGGATCATCGTCATACCGTTCAGAGCGGTTAGAATCAGCTTCGCCCCGGGCTTCAGGCCCTTGTTTATGTTGTGCAGGATCGCCATATCATGCTCGAACGGCCCATCCTCAAGCCCGAGCAGGCTGAACGCTCCCTCGCATAGACAGATGCAAGCGTCGTATTCACGGGTCGGCGTGAACTCCGTTGCATCACATTTGATCAGCTCGATATCGACGCCGGCATCCTTCGAGAGCGCCGCAGCCTGATCGAGCATACCCTGCGAAAGATCGACTCCGGTCATCCGGTACCCGCGCCGCGCGAGTTCAACCGAATGGCGCCCTGCGCCGCAACCCATATCCAAAATCCTGGCTCCCGGTTCGAAACCGAGCTCCTCTACTATGAAGTCCACTTCCTCGACAGTCGCCTTCGTGAATACGTTGTCGAAATAAACCGGCGCGTGGCCGTCGAAAAACCGTTCCCACTCTTTCTTATCTGCCATTGTTGTTCTGCTTCTTCCCGGATTTGAGTCTTTCTTGAACCATCGCCGCAAGACGGCGAACCGTTGCCGGAGCATGGCCCGCGAAGTGGTTATTTACGTATAGGAGTATCCTTGCTTCGCGCTCCAAATAGCGCACCAGGAAATCCGCCCACCGTTCGAGCGAGTCCATCTGGAATAGAACTTCACGGTCCCATTTGCGGGTGATTTTCTCGATCTCCTTACGGTCCCCGATCAAACGGACATATATCAGATCCGACGTCACCGGGTCAACTTTTTTGTCGATCTCATCCGCATGCGGCATCCACGCGTGATCGACGAGAACCATCGAGACGCCGTGGCGATTGAGCATCGCGCGATACTCCGTCGTCAGCCAGGAGCGGTTACGAATCTCAACACCGTACGTAAAATCGTTCGGAAGGTCTTCTAAAAACCTGTCGAGGCGCTCGAAGAACTCCTTCTTCGATCTGAATACCTTCTTCGCGAAGTACGGGAATTGAATCACGAGCGGCCCAAGCCGAGCGCCCGCTTCAGACATCGTCTCCAGGAAACGGTCGCGCTCCCGGTACGTCCTGTCCGGAACAAGCACTACATCAGGATCCGGTATCCTGTCCTCACCGGCATGCACTATCGATCGCGGAAACTTGGCGGATATGAGAAACCCATCCGGTGTTTTCTCCACCCACCCGCGCACCGTGTCGAGCGATGGAACTGCATAGTACGTCGCGTCGACTTCGACTGTATCGAAATGCTCGGAGTAAAATCGCAGATAGTCTGAGGGATCCGTGCCCTCTTCATAGAACGGGCCCACCCAGTCCCTGGAGGAGAACGACGACGTCCCGTATCGCAGCTTGTCACTACTGTATGGATTTACGCTGTTTTCAGCCATCTATGAAGTCTCAGATATTCTCCCTTGCCGATATTACCTCACGAAATGCGCGTATGTGGTCCGGGGTCGTTCCGCAGCATCCGCCAACTATACTGACACCGAGATCGAGCATTCGTTCCACACGTTCGGCCATAAACTCCGGCGTTTCCGGATACAAAAGTTGGTCATTCCTGGTCTCAGGGAGTCCGGCGTTTGACTGAATGAGAATCGGGAGATCAGTGTGCTCACGAAACCCCTCCGCAATCTTGACCATATTCTCGCTGCCGTTCCCACAGTTCGACCCCACGATATCCGCGCCGGCCGAGGTCAATTCCCGAGCAGCCGTCTCGATATTGACACCCATAACAGTATAAAATCCCTTCGGCGTCGGATCGAATGTCATAGTCGCGGCAATCGGTACCTCAGTAGTAACAGTGCTTGCCGCTTCGATCGCTATTTTAGCCTCGTTGATATCGGTCATCGTCTCGATCAGAATCAAATCGACTCCCGCTTCTGTCAGAGTCTTGATCTGAACCGTAAACCCCTTCAGCAAATCCTCGGGATCGGCCTCGCCGTACGGTTTGAGTATCTCGCCGCTCGGACCGACCGAACCAGCAATGTATGCATTGTCACCGACCGCTTCTCGTGCGGCTCGCACCGCAGCGCGATTGATCTCTTCGATTCTCGCATCGAGGTCGTACTGCTGCAGCTTCATTGGCGAACCGCCGAACGTATTTGCGTTGATTATATCCGCGCCCGCGGCATGATAACGCCTCGCGATGTTTGCTATAACCTCGGGCTGATTAAGGTTCAGTATCTCCGGGCACTCGCCGGGCTTGAGCCCGCTGCCAAACAGCATCGTGCCCATCGCTCCGTCAAACAGGAGCACATCGCCTGCCCTCAGCCTCTCACGAATACTCTGTTTCATTTCACCTCGAGATACTCTTTCACCTGATCCACGGCATTCATGCCATCGAAACAGTAGGCATCTGCACCTATCTCCCTGGCGTAATCATCCGAAACCGGCGCGCCGCCAATCAGAACTTTGACCTTGCCGTGCAGCCCGCGCTCCTTGAGCAGCTCCACCACTTTTTTCATAACCGGACGAGTCGTGGTAAGCAGAGCCGACAGCCCGATTACGTCTGCATTGTGCTCAACGGCAGCATCGACGAAAGCCTCCGGCGAGACATCCTTTCCCAGATCGATCACCTCGAATCCCGCTCCCTTGAGCATAATCCCGACCAGGTTCTTTCCTATGTCATGAAGGTCACCCTGCACGGTACCGATCACCACCCTGCCCAAGGTAGGCATTTCTGACTCAAGGAAAAGCGGCTTGAGGACGTCGATACCGGCATACATCGCTTTTGCAGCAAGAAGAACATCCGGCAGGAAGATATCGTGACACTTGAACTTCTGCCCTACAATCGCCATTCCGGCAATCAAACCGCCATCGAGTATAGCCTTCGGATCGATATTCTCCTCCACAGCCTGCCGGGTCAGTTTCTCAACTTCCTCGGAGTGGCCATTCTGAAGTGACTGCGATATGTTGTCGAGTATATCCATGCTCTTCTCCGGGAATCAACTGTTCATCAATCTCTCGATCCGCCTGCGACACGATCTGTCCTTGCAGTCCGCGCAGAACGGATATATGTCTTGAAAATAGAATGCCTTCTTGTCCGCCGCGATCATCACACCGCTCACCGACTTGATCGGCTGCATCAAACAGCTGTGCGTCAGGTTCACCCCAATCCGATCCGGACGGAGGACTGAGAAGAGCTTCTTCTGCCCGCTAATATGCCACCCGCAGTAGCCGGGGCTATAGCGCAACACCGCTTTACTGTCGTTGAGCGCATTGATGCTCCTGAGGTATTCCTCGTACGAATTCTGTAGCTCATCCGCAGCGAGATCTGCACCCTCGGATGCCGCTGAGTCAAGCATCGACCCTATCGCAAAATCGTTCGCACCAAACAAATGCGATATTCTGTCCGATATCGGATGTCCGAGAGTGACAGCAAAAAGCACGAACGAATCTGCACGCAGGCTGACCTCAGCAACCGGATTGAGCGGTTCGTTCAATCCTTCACCCTCGAATACCCGCTCGAATTCCTCGGCCGAAATATCAATCGCCAAACCCTGCGCCTGAGACAGTGAGTCGAACATGCTGAGAGCCTGTTCAACCAAACCGAGCGTTCGAGCGTCCGGCTCGTGAGCATTCGGAATGCCCTGCGCGGATAGAACGCTCCGTACGCTCGGGCGAATCCGCTCCGTCTTGAATCTCACAACTTTAAGCATCGTTGATATCGGGAAGTCTCTCCATGCCGTGCTTCGCGGCTTCCTCAGTCATGAGCCTGGTCAGCTCTTTGCGCACGTCCCCTGAAAGCGATGATTCCCCGGCCTCGGAAACGAGTCTGTCGACTTCCGCATGTGCCCGCTGCATCAGCGTAGTGCTCCCTTCGGCTTTCCAGCGCGCTCTGTTCGCGCGGTCAATCACATTACCCGGGAAGACAACCTCATCCTTCAGGTACTTGCGCGTATGATCCGCGATCAGAAGATGCCCCTCGCTCAGAAGCTCCTCGAAATGCGGCAGCGACGGGAAGTCCTCTCTCGGTTCGATACCTCGCATCATCCGTTTGCATGACCGGCAAATCTCATTGTCGACAACCAGCTTCTCCAGCGAGAAGCAGCTCTCGAAATCGAGCATGCCCGGACCGGAAACATTGTTGATTCCCGCAAGAGTCGCGAGCGTAGCACCCATCGAACTCTCGATACCCGCCTGCGCATCCAGGCGCTTCGCATCCGATAGTCCGATATATGCCTGAGTCGGAAGGTGTAGATGCTTGCCGATTTCATTATACGCGCAGTCTATCATCATCGTGCCGACCGCACCCATCGGCGTGGTCTCATATCTAATGTCAAATATCGCCGGAGACCCACCCCACACTACCGGCGCGCCCGGCTTCGCAAGCTGCGAAATCACAACACCCGAGAGCGTCTCGGCGGCATGCTGGATCAGAGTTCCCACAAGCGTAACCGGCGCCATAAATCCGGTCAGCGGCATTGAGATGAACTCGACCGGGATGCCGTACTCGGCACAATCGATCACGTTCTGCGAGGTGACATCGCTCCACTTCAAAGGTGAGGTAGGACAGCAGGAGAACATCGTAAGCGGCTTCTCGGCGAGAGCCTCCTGCGAGCCGCGCACCGCGAGCTGAAGATCCTTCATTATCTCGAATGCCTCGATCGTGAATGTCCCTGTCACCACAGGCTTATCACAGTACAGCAGACTCAGATACAAACGATACGAATCTGAGATGTTCGCGTGCACGTCGGACGGGATCATCGCCGTCGACTGCGATTCGATGAATTCCATCGACTGCATCAGTTTCGCATACCTGACATAATCCTCAGACAGAGGTTTTCGGCTCTCGCCTGCATCGTGATCGAGTACATAGATCGCCGCCGATCCCGGAGTAAAATGCGTGTTGTATTCGCTCAGATCAACTGCCGGCTCGCCGTCTATATTATACAGCTCGACACGTTCCGGCGCAGTCTTGAGAGCCTCCGCAATCAGATCGCCGTCTATGTATGCACGCTTCTTCTCACGGTCGATCCGCGCACCGCCGGTATCGAGCAAATCGAGTGCCTTGGGGTTCTGCACTTCGACGCCGAGTTTTTCGAGAAGCTCTCCCGCTTCCGCGACTATCCTGACTATAAGCTCATCGCTCAGAAATCTCAATATGGGTCTCAAACCGCACTCCTTTTCCCGAGTCCGATCATACTGGTGGAAATCAACCGAAAGTTTAAATTTCCGAAATGGATGCTGATTTGTCAAGCCGGGAGGTGACGCCGCGTGAACAAATACGGGCACAAATGATAAAGTGGAGATGAAGGGATTCGAACCCTCGACCTACGGCTTGCAAAGCCGCCGCTCTCCCAACTGAGCTACATCCCCACGTTCAAAGCGCTGTCAATCTACGCGTCTTCACAGGATTAGACAAGCACTTTTTCCGTATGTTCCAACCGTCCGTACGCCGTTGCGAAAGCGACCTTTTTGCGTCGATTGCCCCACAGCCTG
>CAYQCE010000031.1:0-37191 GCA_964415885.1 uncultured Ignavibacteria bacterium | reverse complement strand
CAGCCATACGGACTTTTTCAACAGGCCCCTTCGCGGGAATGACGAGAGAGTGGCGAAATGACGAGGGAGTGGCGGAGTGACGAGGGAGGGGCGGAAAGAACATGGAGAGTCCAAAAAACTGCCCTTCGTCATCAGTCTGAAAGCTCCGTCTCTTGCGACGGAGCTTTGAATCTTGTATATCCCTTGTCTAAATCTGACTGCTATTTCCAGCTCCAGGCCGGATATTCATCCGATCCCGGTCCCGAAATCAGGGTGGCGTCCGTGCCATCCACGTTGATCGTATAGATAGCGCGGTTGCTCGTGCCGAAGACGAGCTTTTGTGAATCTGGCGACCATGATGGCGCGCTGTACAGAGTGATAGAACCCTGTGGCTCCCAGATCGTCTTCTTCTTGCCGCTCATATCTGCACTCACGAGAAACAGTCCCTGATTCGTGAGATCATTCGATATAAACGCTATCCACTTGCCGTCGGGCGACCATGAGGGCGCAGTGGCATTCGGAAACGCCTTGGCCTCCGCCAAAAGCTGTGCCGCAGATTTGGTGACTTTCGAGGTGCTCAGTTTCACAAGTCCGACGGGTTTCATGTTGCTCCCCTCAAATTCGGCAAGCACACAGACAATTTTCGAACCATCGGGATTGAAGGACGGAGCCATAGCTCTGAGCGGCTTCTCGGCCTCGGGGAGATCCAGAGTAGTGATCGTCCGCTTGGGAACATCATATATTCCGATCTGATAGTCCGGCCAGGTTGCGTTGGCCTTGACAGCGTTAACATCGTAGGTAAACGCTATCTTTGAGCCGTCGCTTGACCAGCATGGCTGCTGTGCTCCGAGAGTCTCGGTGAAACCCTCCCAGAAGTTGTTCGTCGAATCGAGATAGGCATAGAAAAGATCATAGACCGCGTGCTGGCCGCCTCCGCCATCCGGATATCGAAGCTGCACGGAGCCGCGCCGTCCGAACGCTATCCGATTGCCGTTCGGTTCCCAACTCATGTGTCCGCTGGCGTTCTGGATGTTCGCAACGTGTGGACGCTGATTTGAGCCATCCGGGTTCATTAACCATACGTCGCCATTCCGCACGAAGGCGATCGTACCCTGCGCCTGAGCGTCAGAGCTCATAAGCGGCACAAGAATACCTAAGGTGAATAGGCAGATTAGTAAGGTCCTGACAATTGGTTTTGTGGCGGTCATAGTATTTCCCTTGAGCTTGGGTTTTTCTGTTTTACACACGTATCTATGCGTAGTTGCGATGAATCTCATCGGGACGCAGGATACTAAATCGCCGCCATCCAGTCAAATCGTAATTGTAGATGATCTTGGGATGATGCCTTCCGTCGACTATAGCGTGAAAAACCATTTGAGCCCCAGTTCAGCCCGAAAACCGGAGAAATCGAGCTTCAGTTCATCACCGGTTGCGGGATCGAGTGCGAAGACTGTCAACTGCTCACTCAGCCTGTTGGACATCTTTGTGAAATTCAACCACTGGTATCGTGGCTCGAATGAGACCGTAAGTCGCTCAAATACAGGGGCTTCTATTGCGTATCCGATGTGGAAGCCGGGTGCTGATCCGGTGAGCTTGTCATCGAGCTCATCGAACTCGCCGTCGCCGTCATCATCAAAGCTCGCGGCGCCTTCCCAGAGTTCCCATCTCGCTCCGTAGTAGCCGATTCCGCCGCCGATGCGAAGCGATATCTCCGTAGGCCCTTTCATTACGTCCGGAGCATTGAGAAGGTAGTAATAGTACTCACCCGAAACTCCGAAAATCTGAATCAGGCTGGTGTAGGAAAAGTCTTCGTTTAGCGCTTCGGGGAATCCGGCACCGAGATCGAGCGTGAAATCACCCGTATGAACAGAGCCGACTTCAGACCACCAACTGAAGACAAAATTGATCAGTGCTTTGTCATAGACAATGCCAAATCCTCCGTTGAAGGACCAGGCGTCCTCGATATCGGTTAGAGCCGGATGGCCGTCCGTGCGCCGAGCAACGGAGTTTATCTCGGACACAAGATTCTCGTAGCCATCGGGATTAAAGAAGCCGTACGTCAGGGATGCGAACGGCACGAAGAGCATATCCCTCCGGTTGTCATCGTATTTCTTCAGGAAAGCCTGAACCATTTCGTTTTCGGTCTGTGCTTTGACAGTCAGCGGCAGCAAAATGAGTAAAAGGACGACGGCCGCAAATAGAATGATTCTCTCTCTACCGTGCATCGGATCCTCCCGTGCATAATCACGAACATAGTGTGCTTCTATTTGGGAATATCGGGAGTTCCGGTCGATTCTTGAGA
Source organism: uncultured Ignavibacteria bacterium (assembly GCA_964415885.1). Classification (GTDB taxonomy): domain Bacteria; phylum Zixibacteria; class MSB-5A5; order JAABVY01; family JAHJOQ01; genus CAYQCE01. Next base: position 34,910 of record CAYQCE010000031.1, on the reverse strand, counting down.
TGTTGCTCGATTGAGAGGCGTTTCAGGTGAAAACGAAGGGCCGCTCGACTGAGCGGCCCTGTATGAGATCTATTGAGATTGCAGACTATTTACCCGGATCTTCGGCCGCTGCTTCGACCCAGTCGAGTTCGGAGAGATGCTTATACAGCCTGAACCGCATATTGACATCCTCCTGCGCAAGCTTGAGCAGCATTGCGGCACGGTCCGGATCGATCTTGCGCAGCGCACGGAATCGGTTTTCGCTGTAGGCGTACTCCTCGTACGGAATCGATGGCGCCTTGGAATCGAGCAGGAAGGGTCTTTTGCCTTCGGTCATGAGGTCCGGGTTGAACCTGAATAGAATCCAGTGACCCGATTTGACGGCGCGCTTCTGATCATCGGTTGCCCTGGTCATATCGATACCCTGCGCGATGCAGTGGCTGTATGCGATAATGATCGACGGCCCATCGTATGCCTCGGCTTCCTTGAAGGCCTTCACTGTCTGGTTCTGGTTGGCGCCCATTGCGATTCTGGCGACGTATACATTTCCATACATAGCCATCATCAGCCCGAGGTCCTTCTTAGGCATCGGCTTGCCGGCGGCTGCGAACTGCGCTGTCGCGCCACGAGGCGTTGCCTTTGACATCTGGCCGCCAGTGTTGGAATATACCTCAGTGTCGAGCACGAGCACATTGACGTTCTTGCCTGAAGCCATCACGTGGTCGAGACCGCCGTAACCGATATCATACGCCCAGCCGTCACCGCCAATAGCCCACACGGACTTATTGACGAGGTAGTCGGCAATGCTGAGAAGACGCTTTGATTTCTCGTCCGTCTTGTCCTGCAGTATCTGTTTGACACGTGCTACTCGGACACGCTGTGCCTCGATTGCCTCCTGGCTCGACTGATCGGCGTTCAGGACTTCGTCCGCCATCTCGGGGAGGACATCCTTCAAGAGCTCGGAGGCGTACTCCGCGAGCTTGTCGATCGTGAGTCGCATTCCGAACGCGAACTCGGCGTTGTCCTCGAAGAGCGAATTCGACCACGCCGGCCCTCTGCCATCCGCGCGCCTGGCGTACGGAGTAGTTGGGAGGTTACCGCCGTAGATGGATGAGCATCCGGTTGCATTGCCTGCAATCAGGCGATCACCAAACATCTGCGTGAGCAGCTTGACATACGGCGTCTCGCCGCAGCCCGCGCATGCTCCGGAGTACTCGAACAACGGCCTGACAAACTGGCTGCCCTTGATCGTGGCGACGTCATACAGCTTCGGATCAGTCTCCGGCAGATTCAGGAAGAAGTCGTAGTTTTCGCGCTCCTGTTCGCGAAGCGGCATCTGAGGAGCCATGTTGATGGCCTTGCGGCCGGTCGGCTTCTTGTTCTCGTCTTTCTCCTGTGCAGGACAGACATAGACACAAAGCTGACATCCGGTGCAATCCTCCGGAGCCACCTGCAACGTGTACTTCAGTCCCTTGAAGTCCGGACCCATCGCATCGTATGACTTGAAAGTTTCTGGAGCTCCTTTAAGTTCTTCCGCATCAAATGCTTTCATTCGGATAGTGCCGTGCGGGCATATCAGCGCGCATTGGTTGCACTGTATACAGATTTCGGGCTCCCAGACTGGAATTTCAACCGCGATATTGCGCTTTTCATACTGTGTCGTGGCAGTCGGGAACGTGCCGTCATCCGGCATCTCCGAGACCTTGATATCATCACCCTCCGCACGGAGAATCCTGGATACGACAGTCTGGACATATTCGGGAGCACCCTGCGGAACGACCGGCGGACGCTCGAAGTCGGACGTGACCTTGTCCGGGTAGTCTACCTTCTGAAGGTGCTCGACTGAGGCGTCAACGGCGTCGAAGTTCATCTTGACGACGTTCTCACCCTTGATGCCGTAGGTTTTTCTGATTGCGTCCTTGATGGCCGTAACAGCCTTGTCCTTGGGGAGAATATTCGAGATCAGGAAGAACGAGGTCTGCATTATCATGTTGATCCTGGCACCGAGCCCGAGCTTCCTGGCCAGCTCGATAGCGTCGATCACGTAGAAGTTGACCTTCTTCTTTATGATGTCTCCCTGGACTTCCTTCGGCAGATGGTCCCATATCTCATCCTTGTCGTACGGGCTTGCGAGAAGGAAAGTACCGCCTTCCACGAGGTTCTTCAACATATCGAGTTTCTCGAGGAATGCGAAGTTGTGACAGGCTACGAAATTCGCTTTGTCGATGAGGTACGGCGAGCGGATCGGGTCCTTTCCGAATCTGACGTGCGATACTGTGATCGCTCCCGCCTTTTTGGAATCGTATACGAAGTAACCCTGAGCGTAATAATCCGTATTATCGCCGATGATTTTGATCGAATTCTTGTTCGCGCCAACGGTGCCGTCGGAGCCGAGGCCGTAGAACATTCCGCGGAAAACATCCTCCGGAGTCACAGAAAAGTCCGGATCCCAATCCAGGTTCGTACCGGATACATCGTCCTCGATAGCGACAGTGAAATGGTTCTTCGGTTTATCGGCCTTAAGATTGTCGATCACGGACTTGGCATGCGCCGGGTTGAATTCCTTCGAGCCGAGACCGTACCGTCCACCGTATACCAGCGGTCTCTGTTTTGTGGTCAGTGTACCGTTTGCGGAGGCTTCGTCGATGGCCGCCTGTACGTCAATGTAGAGCGGCTCGCCGATCGACCCGGGCTCTTTCGTCCGGTCGAGGACTGCGATGTTCCTGACTGTGTCCGGTAGAGCCTTCATGAAATGATCGATCGAGAACGGTCTGTAAAGGCGGATCTTTATCATCCCGACTTTCTCGCCTTTGTCGACGAGGTACTCGATCGTCTCATGCATTGTCTCGGCGCCGGAACCCATCATGATGATGACATGCTCGGCATCGGGTGCACCGACGTAGTCGAATAGATTATACTTGCGGCCGCAGATTTCCGCGAATTCATCCATCGCTTTCTGAACGAGTCCCGGAGTGTCCCAATAGTACTTGTTGACGGTTTCCCGTGCCTGGAAAAACACGTCCGGATTCTGCGACGAACCCTTGAGCGTTGGTCTGTCCGGAGTCAGCGCACGCATGCGGTGATTCTCGATCAGCTCGTCGGGAAGCATCTGCCTCATATCCTCGAACGTGATCTCTTCGACCTTCTGCACCTCGTGCGAGGTACGGAATCCATCGAAGAAATGGACGAACGGGACGCGAGATTCGAGACTTGCTCTCTGGGCGATCAGCGCCATGTCTGAGACTTCCTGGATCGAGCCGCTGCAAATCAATCCGAAGCCGGTTGATCGCACAGCCATGACATCCGAATGGTCGCCAAAGATCGAGAGGGCGTGTGTTGCGACTGCGCGGGCGGAAACATGAAACACCGTCGGAGTCAACTCGCCCGCTATCTTGAACATATTCGGAATCATGAGAAGCAGGCCCTGGGACGCTGTGAATGTCGTTGTGAGAGCGCCCGACGTCAGCGCGCCATGTACTGCGCCCGATGCTCCACCTTCCGACTGAAGCTCGGAAATAACCGGAATCGTGCCCCAGATATTTGTCTCGTTTGCGGCGGATTTAGCGTCGGCCAATTCACCCATCGGCGAAGATGGAGTGATTGGATATATCGCGCAGACTTCGTTCGTAGCGTGAGCTACATACCCGGCGGCAGTGTTGCCGTCGATGCTTATCATTCTGCGCTTCTTCTTACCTTCCGTTGTTTCGGCTTTTGCAAGAGCAGGTGCATCTTGTGCCATCTATCTCATCTCCTTCATTTGAATGGAATTGAACTCAGTATTGGATCTTCCCGCTATGTTTGTCTGGCAGGTATGCTGACCGGGCTTTGATTGACGATTTCATCCTTCTACGTTTCCCATTGTATTGTGCCGATGGAATCTGCAGTTGATTCCAGATCGGTCCGCTTCTAAAGTTTCGGCAGTGTTATATCAATCTGAGCCTGATACTTGCCTTTTTTGTCTCCGTACGATATCTCGCAAATTTCGTCAGACTCCAAGAAAAGTATCTGCGCTATGCCCTCGTTCGCGTAAATCTTCGCCGGAAGCGGGGTAGTGTTGGAGATTTCCAGTGTGGCGTGTCCCTCCCACTCCGGTTCGAACGGCGTGACATTCACAATTATCCCGCAACGAGCGTATGTTGATTTCCCAAGGCAGATAGTCAGAACGTTTCGAGGAATATGGAAATACTCGACGGTTCGAGCAAGTGCAAATGAATTCGGGGGAATGAGGATGTTGTCGGCAACAACGTCGACGAATGAGGTCTCCGCGAACTGCTTCGGATCCACAATGTCCGAGTTGATATTCGTGAAAATCTTGAATTCGTTGGAGACCCTGATGTCATAACCGTATGATGAGACGCCGTAAGAGATCTTCCCCTCGCGCACCTGTGCTTCACTGAAAGGCTCAATCATCTTATGCTTCAGAGCCATTTCCTTAATCCATCGATCCGCCTTGATGGGCATACTCACTCCTTGGGTCGAATTAAGCCGGTTTCTGTTACTCTCTTCTTATACGGCCCTTAGGACGCCTGTTGTGAAGCGATCATTTCCTTTTGCCACTGGATGAGATCGGCAAGAGTGTTTTCCTCGAAGACGCTGAACATTCTATCCTGTGTCATTTTCATAAGCTTCCGTACGGCACAGACATCCCGCATCTCACACATCCCGGGATCGCGGAGGCATTTGGCTACGTAATACGGACCCTGGATCGACTCCAGAACATGCTTCACCGTGATCTCTTCGGCTGGTCTGCCGAGAGAAAACCCGCCCTTGACGCCCCTGTGGGATTTTACTATGCCGGTCTTGGAGAGGCTTTGAAAGATCTTCGCGAGAAACTTCTCAGGCACATTCTGAGCTTCTGCGATCTCGGAAAGAGGAGTAACTTTGCCCTCCGGTTGCATGGCAAGGTATATGATCCCATGCAAACCGTAATCTTCGGCTTTTGTAAACTGCATCAATAACCTCTACTTCCCGCCTCAGCGGTAACCCACTGCATTCATCAGCACGTTGCGTAAGTTCATCAAAGTACGAAGCTTGCCGCAAAAAGTGGGCACACTTCGCCGATAATACGCCGTTTGAGAAGATACGAAGGCAGTGGGGCATGTCAAGGGAAAAAAGTTATCATTTTCACAAACTATGCGGCTCATCATTAGCAAAATCAAAGGCTTCCATCGATTGAGTGGCAAGAGATTGATATAAGTCAATAAATGCAGAAATAGCTTTCGTCTGATTTGTGAAAGGTTATTTTGTGGGTTGAACTATGAGTAAATCCAACTGCATCAAGAATCTGAAAAAGGCTATCGGGCCGGGTAATGTGCTGACTACATGGACGGCTCGGCATGCTTACGCCTCCGATGCCTCCCCATTTGCGATCGAACCGACCGCCGTCGCGCTGATTCACAACGACGATCATCTCGAATTAGCCCGCAAGGTCTGCGCTGAAGAGGGAATCTCCATCCATCCGAGAGGTGGCGGATCAGGGCTCTCCGGTGGAGCTATCGGCGAGGGGATTATCTTCGACCTGTCCCGAATGAACCGGATAATTAAGATCGACACGGTGAACAAGGTCGTGGATGTCGAGGCTGGGATAGTGCTCGATCATCTTAACAAGCGACTGGAGCCGCTGGGATTATGGTTCGCCCCGGATCCATCGTCCGGTGATACATGTCAACTCGGCGGAATGCTCGCCAATAATTCATCCGGGTCGCATTCGGTCAAGTATGGTTTGACTGCGGACTATGTGGAGTCGCTCGATGTATTGCTGCCGGATGGCAGACGCCTGGTTCTTCGCGACGTAGAACTCGGTAGTAAGGAGTCCGACGAGCTTGTCGCATCGTACGAGCCATTCGCAAAGATCTACAAGATAATCGATGCTAATCGAGAGGTGATTCGCAAGGATTTCCCACGACTGAAGAAGAACTCGGCGGGATACAACCTACTTGCGGTTGTTGACAAGCTCGATCAGGGGATATTCTCGCTTCCGAGGCTCTTTGTTGGCTCCGAAGGCACACTCGGAATATTCATCGGCGCCCGTCTCCGTGTGATCGAGAAGCCGACAAAGCGGGTCACTATGCAGATATTTTTTAACGATCTTGATGATGTCGGTGAGGCAGTGGTCGAACTACTCCCGTCCGGGCCGTGTGCGCTGGAGCTGGTCGACAGCTCATCAATGGACTTGATAGGCCGTGACAAGTACGGCATCCCGCAGAGTGCGGATGCGATGCTTATCATGGAATATGACGATCCTCCGCTCGACGAAAAGGTCGAGGCCGCGAATGAGATCGCGCGCGAGTATAACCTCTCTGAGCCGCCGAAAGCGGAGTTCGATATCAAGAAACAGAATGAGCTGTGGAAGGCTCGCAAGGCCATCATGCCGACGCTCTATCGACATCAGGGGCGCGCCAAGCCGTTCGGCTTCATCGAAGACGTCGAGGTCCCGGGTGATCGGGTACCGGAGCTCGTTCGTTACTCGAACGCTCTATTCAAGCGAGAGGGTCTGACAGCGGGGATATACGGCCATATTGGTGATGGCAATCTCCATCTCAGGCCGGTACTCGACATGTCAACTCCGGAAGGCCTCAAGACGGCGAAGCGGCTTTATAGGGACGTGTACGAAGAGGTCGCGGCACTCGGGGGATCATCGACCGCCGAGCACGGTGACGGCCGTCTGCGCGCGCCGGTAGTGCAACGTATATATGGTACTGAACTGTACTCAATATTCGAGAAAATTCATCATGAGCTTAACCCAGCCAGTCTGATGAACCCGGGTGTAATGCTCGGAAAGCATGAATTCGCAGACTATCTCGATTTCGACAAGCTGACACGACTCTGTTCGTCCTGCGGTAAATGCAATAATTACTGTCCGGCCTACGGCATCTACAGTACTGAAGAGATGAGTTCGCGAGGTTGGGTGCGGATTATGCTCACGCCTGAATTCCGAAGGCATAAGGCGAAGCATCTTCTCGACGGATGTCTCGGCTGCAAGAACTGCCTGATAGTGTGCCCGTCCGGAGTCGATGTCTCCGAGTACGTGACCGCCCGCAGGTCAGAGAAGCAGAGCAGGATTGCACGCAGGATATTTTCGATCCAATCGGAGCCTGAGAAGTTCACCAGGCTCGGCAAGCGGCTTCGTCGTATGATGAGCCTCATCGACAACAAGCCCGCGCGCTTCGCAGTGGACATTGCAAGCAGGCCTTTCGTCCATCTCGACAGGAGGCGTATTCTCCCGAAGTTTGCCTCGAAGGCGCTTCCCGAGAAATACCCGGAGCTCGTCGACAAGAAGGACGCCGACGTGGCGTATTTCTACGGATGCGCGGACAAGCTGATCGAATCCAATGCCCCGCACGCAGCAATCGAGGTATTGAAGAAAGCAGGGTTTTCGGTTTCACTGCCGACCCAGTACTGCTGTGGTATGCCGCAGCAGATGTACGGTTGTTTCGACTACGAGCAGGAATTCGCGCGTCGAAATATCGATGCGCTGCTCGATTACAAACATGTGTTCGTGACATGCGCGACCTGTCTGGGTGAACTGCACTCGTATTCGAAGCTGCTGCGCGATGATCCGGAGTATCGCGAGAAGGCAAGAATGCTCGCCGGGAAAAGCTGCGACATAACCGAGTTTCTCTTCAAGCATGCCGATCTGAAGTTCACCGAGAATGACAAGCAGGTTCGCGTGGCGTTTCATCAGCCGTGTCATCTGCGGGAGGTGGGCCGTGTGGAGGAGACGCATGAGCTGATCCGAAGCCTGCCTAACGTGATGCTGATGGAGATGGAGGACGCGGATCGGTGTTGCGGTGCTGCCGGGACATACAATGTCTTCCAGTATGAGAATGGCTTGAAGATATTCGAGCGCAAAAAACGCGGTTTCGATATGTCTGGTGCGGAGTATCTTCTATCGAGCTGCCCTACTTGTTTGTATCAGTTCAGAGACGGCCTCAAGGCGCCCGAGCGGGTCAAGCACGTGGTGGAACTTGTAAATGATCTGACCTGTTAAATTCTGTTGATACTGAAGTTGAAACAGGAGCTGTAATGGAAAAGCCGAAGATGGAGAAGAAGGGCCTGATTGTGGTCTATACCGGCGATGGCAAGGGCAAGACCACGGCCGCGCTCGGGATGTGTATTAGAGCCGCCGGATACAAGAAGAAGGTCAAGATAATCCAGTTCATAAAAGGAACCTGGCATTACGGCGAGCTGGATGGAATCAAGCTCTTGTCCGAGTATGTCGATCTCGAGCAGCTCGGCAAAGGTTTCGTGGGGATCATCGACGACAAGGAGGATATCTCCACGCACATCAAGGCGGCGAAGAAGACACTCGAGAAGAGCAGAGAAGAGATGCTCTCCGGCAAGTGGGATATTCTGATCCTGGATGAGATAAACGTCGCTCTCGGATTGAAGCTCATAGAGCTTGAGGATGTTCTCGAGCTTCTGAATCAGAAGCCCGAGGACCTTCATCTGGTGTTGACCGGACGGAACGCCCCGCAGGAGATTATCGATCGATCGGACCTTGCGACAGAAATGCGCGAGATCAAACACCCGTTCCAGCAGGGCATTCTCGCGCAGCAGGGAGTTGACTTTTAGCGGCCGAAATCGTTATCCTGGTTTATTCGGATAGAACAAGGGAGATGAGCTATGAAAACAGATTATGACATCATCGTTGTGGGCGGCGGCCCGGGTGGATTAACAGCGGGGCTGTATGGGTCACGTGCAGAGCTAAGGACACTGATCCTCGAAAAGTACCTTCCAGGTGGCCAGATAGCGAATACCGAAGAGGTGGAAGACTATCCCGGTTTCGAGCATATATCCGGTGCTGAGCTGTCGCAGAAGATGGCCGATCATGCCAGGAAGTTCGGTGTCGAGATAGTATCCGAAGAGGTGCTCGAGGTTTACTGTCGCGGAGACGTTCGCGTGGTAAAAACAACCGATCGTGAGCTCACTGCGAAGGCGGTTATACTTGCGACAGGCGGATCGCCCAATCTGCTGCATGTACCGGGAGAGAAAGAATTCTCTGGCAAGGGTGTTTCTTACTGCGCGATATGTGACGGGGCGTTCTTCAAGGGCGAGGTGATCGCAGTCGTGGGCGGTGGCGATGCTGCCGTCGAGGAGGGGATATTCCTTACCAGGTTCGGCAAGAAGGTGATTCTCATACATCGAAGAGATCAGTTGCGCGCACAGAAGGTGATTCAGAGCCGAGCGTTCGCGAATGACAAGATGGAGTTCATTTGGGATACGGTCGTCGAATCGATCAATGGCGACAAGAGGGTGACGTCCCTCAGCCTGAAGAATATCAAGACCGGCGAAGAGTCGGATCTGGAAGTCGGTGCGATCTTCATTTTTATCGGCTTCAAGCCGAATTCGAACCTCGTGCGCGAGGCGATCCGCAAGGATCAGGGCGGGTATATCCTGACCGATGAGAAGATGCAGACCTCGGTTCCCGGTATCTACGCCGTCGGCGACGTGCGAGCCCAATTGGTTCGTCAGATCACGAATGCTGTCGGTGACGGTACAACCGCCGCGGTTGCCGCTGAGAAACATATCGAGAAGCTCCACGACAAAGAGCTCAAGATCGCGTAAGGCATGCTGATGCGATCTCCCGATAAAACAACCAACCGGAAACCGAGTTGGCTCAAGGTCAAAGCGCCGCTTGGCCAGACTTACTCCGAAGTCAAGAAAATGCTCGGCGATCTCACGCTGCACACCGTGTGTCAGGAGGCTAACTGTCCCAACCGGCTGGAATGCTGGTCGAAGAAGACCGCGACGTTTCTAATTTTGGGCGAACGCTGCACTCGCGCCTGCAGATTCTGCAACGTTTCGACCGGCAACGCCTCACCTCTCGATCCGGACGAACCCGCGCACGTCGCCGAGGCGGTACGGCGCATGGGGCTGAAATATGCGGTCGTGACATCGGTGACTCGAGATGACCTCACCGATGGCGGAGCGGCTCATTTCGCTGAAACAGTGCGTCGAATCAAGACACTCTGTCCCGACGCCGGAGTAGAGGTTCTGATCCCGGATTTCATGGGGAGCAAAGAGAGTCTGCAGATGGTCGTGGACTCCGGTCCCGATGTTATCAATCATAATCTCGAAACGGTTCGCTCGCTCACAGAGGAGATTCGGAGCGGAGCGGATTACGATCGCTCGCTGGAGCTGATCCGCAGAGTGCGCGAGCTGAGTGAAGATGCGATTCGATCGAAATCCGGCATCATGGCAGGTCTCGGTGAAACTCGCGATGAAATCCGCGAATGCATGGAGGATCTCGACTCGGTCGGCTGTCAGCTCCTGACAATCGGTCAATATCTCGCACCCTCGGATGACCATCGCCCGGTCGAAAAATACTACACGCCCGATGAATTCGAAGAGATACGCGAGACGGCTCTCCGCTACAGCTTCGATGCAGTTCTTGCGGGACCACTCGTACGATCATCGTATCATGCGAGCGAGCTTGCCTCCGCAAGCTGAACCTATTTGAGGTCCTTTATCAGTTTCCTGTAGAAATCGATCTCATGTTTCAGGAAGCGAATCTGGTGCTGAAACGCCGCTTCAGTGGCAAGCTCGGATCCAGCGGCGGCTGCCTGCAACTCCTTCAGTGCATCCTGCACGCTGGTCAGACTGTTCATTAGTTGATCGAGCCTCTTCTCGAGCGAATCCGCTGCGGCTGAAGCGTCCATGCCGAGCTTCTCCGACAGTAGAAAAACGAGGTCGGATGTGAAACGTATTTCCTGGCTGAAAACCGACTCGTCCTTGAAGAAGCCGTCAAGATGCGCGCGGCCCTCGTCGGTGAGAGAGTATATCTTCTGGTCCGGCCGCGATTCGCTGCGTTTGATCTCCATATCGATCAGGCCGTTCTTGTAAAGCTTTCGCAGTGCCGCGTAGATGTTCGGTACCGAGAACGACGCAATAATATCGAGCTTCTCCTCCTGCATCTTCTCGACCAGCCTATAGCCGTGCAGAGGGCTTTCCCGCATGTATGCGAGGATTATATAATCAGTTTGAGTCGGTTTCATTTTGCTTCGATCAATTCTAACCGATCCCGGAGCGTTTGTCAATTCGATAACGAACTCGATCATTCCGAACGCCATTACGTATGGGCCATGCCAGAAATATCAAACCGGCCAAATCGGTCCCAATATGCATAAATAAAGGCCAATTCTGAAATGGGCTCTTCAGGAGCATTAAGCGCTCAATAAATAAACCCGATAAGAAAGATGATAAGGAGAGGAACACGGTTGTGAATTCCGACACGCACATTTTAGTCGTTGACGACGAAAAATACATCTGCGAAATAATCCGCAGCGTACTCGCCGACGGTGAGGGGTTTCGCGTCACGGCTACCACTGATCCCGCCGAGGCGCTCGAGCTCGTGGAGACGGAGCGTGTCGATCTGGTCCTAACGGACCTCGTCATGGGTGCCTACAGCGGCGTTGATGTGCTCAAGGCGACGCTTGAGCATCAGCCTGATGCCGTAGTCATCTTCATGACCGGTCATCCCACGATCGAGAATGTGATCTCGGTTCTCAAACTCGGTGCATATGATTATCTCGTGAAACCATTCAAGCTGGAGACGCTGAAGGCGTCGGTAGAGCGCGGTCTCGAAAAGCTTGTACTCTACCGTGAGAATGTGCACCTGAAGGACACCGTTTCGCTTTACGAGATTTCCGAGGCGATGGGCAGCACTATTCATCTCGATTCTCTTCTCCACCTGGTTCTCGAATCAGTCGTGACTGAATTCGACGCTTCAATGGCTACTATCGCTTTGCTCAATGAGAATGAAAATACGCTCGAGGAGCGGGCGCACTATGGCAAGCTGGATGACATCCAGAAGGTCAATCTTCTCCTCGGAGCGGATGAGGTAAATGAGGCCGTAGTCAAGTCGGGCAGCCCCGAAATCATAGAAGAACTGGCGCTGAATCCGGACGACTCAGGGGCGAAAAGTACGGCCGTTTGCGCACCGCTGTTTGCCAAAGGGAAAGTGATCGGGACGCTGAATATCGTGCGGGAAAGCCACTTTCATCCGTTTGCTTCCGGTGATCTCCAGTCACTTTCGATTATCGCATCCAAGGCTGCTTCAGCAATCGAAAACTCGCGCCTGTATGACGATCTCGAAACGGCGTATATCTCGACCATACGTGCATTGGCCAACGCTGTTGAAGCGCGAGATCTGTATACCCGCGGCCACACCGAGCGCGTGACCGAGATCGCGGAGCTTCTCGCACACGAACTCGGCTGGGATGACGAGGCAATGCGCTGGCTTAGAATCGGCGCCACGCTTCATGACATCGGCAAAATCGGCGTGCCTGACAGCATTCTGAACAAACCGGGTCCGCTCTCCGAAGAGGAATTTGCCATTATGAAACAGCATCCCGTACTCGGTGCAAAGATGCTGGACGGAGTTCAGTTCCTCGGACCGATTGTGCCGTACGTTCTGAGTCATCATGAGAAATGGGACGGTTCGGGCTATCCTGAGGGTCTCAAGGGTGAAGAGATACCGCTTGAGGGGCGTTTGCTCGCTGTTGCCGATACCGTTGATGCGATCCTCTCCACGAGGCCTTACAGACAGGCAAACACGGTGGCAAAAGTCATTTATGAGCTCAAGGAGTTCAGCGGAAAGCAGTTTGACCCGGCGCTCGTTAAGATATTCCTCGGACTCATAGAGTCCGGATCGATCAACCTCGATGCTATGTATGCTGATAAGGATGAGCAGAAAAAGGAATCCTACTCAGTGCGCGCTATGACCAGGCGGAATCACGAAAAGGCCGAGAACCTATAGGCCCTCCACCTTGAACGGCATAGGCACAAACGTCAGCACAAAAATCGCTATCGCAATCCAGCCCACAATCTTGCGCCTCTTGTCGAGCGGTGACTCGTCGTCCATCGTCGGCGGGTGTTTCACCTTGATAATAAAGGTCACGAGCGCGGCCCAGAATATCCACCCCGTCCAGAGGAATCCAAGCGCAAGCAGGATTATGAGTACGGTATTCGCAATGTACTTGTGCATCTTTTTCCCGACCAGCGCATAGACAATATGTCCGCCGTCGAGCTGACCCATCGGCAGGAGATTCATCATCGTAACGAATAGCCCCACCCAGCCTGCGTAGATGAACTGGTTGAGTACGATATGATGACCCTCGGGGACAGGCGGCATCACGAGATTCTGGAGAATGAGTAGAATCAGCGAATCTCCGAAAATGACATACGCGCCCGCACCGTCACCTGCTGTTATCGGCTCTAACCCCGCCGTTGCGAGACCATGTATCAGGATTATCACAGCGGGGATGAACCCCGCGAGCGGCCCTGCCACGCCGACGTCAAACAGTTCCGTCCGGTTCTTGAATGGCGAACGCGACTTGATGAACGCTCCGAGCGTGCCGAAGATAGTGACCGGATATGGAGCCGGGATAAAGTACGGCAGGCTGACGTCCGCCTTGTGCTTTTTGCCTGCGAAATAGTGTCCGAATTCATGGAATGTCAGGATGCACATCAGCGATGCCATGAAGCTCACGCCCGACCAGATGAGGCTGAGGTCCTCGATCACCATTGTGCCATGCTCAAAGAAGGCGTACGTGATGGTCATCGATACAATCGTCAGCACGGCGAGCACGATATTGAGCCACGGAGTGCGTGCTTTCCTGGGGCGTATATCCTTGGCCACGAGGAGGTGCATCCCCTTCTGATGCATGTACTGCAGCCAGAATCCCTTCTCGAGACAGACCTTCTTGGCGGCTTCGATCCAGATATCCGTCGGAATCTTGGGGCTGATCTTGAAGATTATGTCCTCACCACGATGGTATACGGCTATGACATCCGCGAATTCCGCAATTTGCGGGTAGATCAACTGTCCCATCTTCTGAAGTTCTGCCTGATCGGTAGCCATACAATACTTACCCAGGTGTTCAAATCTACACTCTACTACAATTGTATCGGAGGAAAGGTTCGGAACTGAGAGGAATAAAAAAAGGAAGCAAGGGTAAAACCCTTGCTTCCCATTTATCAGACTCTATCTGTTCTGACGTCTTTAACGAACGAGCGCCGAAATCGGGATCGGGCCGCCGTTGAAGAAGAACTCGTACAGATAGGTGGCGTCGTCAGCATCGACATCGCCATCGTTATCAACGTCTCCGAGATATTCAAACGGAGTCGGGCAGTTGCCGCCGCACAGGTAGGCTGCGAGGTAGCAAACGTCGCCAAGATCGATGACACCATCATTGTTGACATCACCACGACCGTAACCGGCGAACTTATTGGCAAAGTCCATCATATTGCCGATCTCGGTTCCGGTTGCGCCACCCGGGAAGTTGAACAGCACGAATGCGCCGCTAACTACGCCGTTACCCGCAACGTCCGCCTTGCCCGAGGTCATGATAACACCACGGTCATCCGGAGGATTACCCGGAGCAGCGTTCGGATGGTAGCACTCATTGCCTTCTCCGCAGTCGTCAACCAACTGGAAGAACTCATCAGGCAGGACTGCCGGCGGGTAGACCTGATCCGGGTTGTTAATACCATAGGTATTAAAGATACCCGGAGTAACGTTTACGCCGTCAAGCGAGCTGCCCTGGAGCGGCAGAGTACCGAAACCTGCGAGCTCACCGGAGACCTCGTTGAACTGGTAGGCTACGCCGAGATCGACATCACCGAGCACCTGCTCGTAACCGGCAGCATCGCCAGGCATGTCGAGGTCGGAGAAGATACCCCAGTAGAGGCCGTCAACCGGAGTCGCGTTACGGTTAACAAGGTCATAGGCCACGAGGACGAAGTTGTTGAACTCCGGTCCGAAGGCGCCCCAGTGTCTCATCGACATGCGCATACCGATGGTAAGAGCATTGTCGAAGGCACCGGTGGTCTGATCGAGAACCGAGTCGATGACTGCGGTCTCGAAGTAGTCGCCACTAATCGGAACGATGGTTCCACCAGCGTCGCACATGGTACCCATGTCCATGTTCTCAATGAGCGTGCAGTTTGAATCCGGCAGGAGGTGATTGAAGCCGTTGCCACCTTCCTCAAGCCAGCCGATTCTGGCCGAGTCGACCATCCAGAAGAGGGAGGTCAGGTACATCGGGTCGTCACCATCGTCAACGATGAATGCATCGCCGACGGCGCCGTCATCCCACCAACCGGTGTTGGTGAAGTAGAGGTAGTCGTCGCCACCGTCACCGAAGTCAAGGTAGCCGTCGCAGAACGCGAATCCCTTAACGGCGTTAATCGTGATGACCTCGTTGACAGCACCGCAATCGTTCGAGAGAATGGTGCACTCGTTAAAGTCCGGATCATCTGTTGATACCTGGAGGTAGAACAGATTCGGACCGCGAGCCATTCCGTTCGGATCGAACTCGAAGTCTGCGGTGTAGCAGTCGTTCACTCTCAGCATACCCTCGGCGGGCGACAGGAGAGTTACCCACGACGGCGGGGCCGAAGCGGTGTACTGCTCAGCAGCCTTCATGTCGATACGATCACCAAACTCACCCTCGATCGGAGTGCGAGCCATTCTGGTAGCCTTGTAACCTTCCTTCCAGTTGAAGTCGTTGATGCTGTACTCAACGAAGTTATCGGCATTGCTGGCGGCCGACGCTGAAAGCATCGGGTTAACATTGCCAAACATGGAAGTCGGGTAGTTCGGATGGGCTTCCAGTCTCAGGCAGTAGTTCAGACCGGCACAGCCGACGTTGCAGAAGACTTCGTCAACTGAACGCACGACCGGTGTGGTCACGAACGGTACTGACGGATCGACTGTGACTTCGGTAGTCGGAATGAACAGTCTCGGACGATCTTCGCCCTGGCTGTACATGGCAACTCTACCGCCGCCTGTCGCGCAGTCGGACCAGAGCTGAGTGTGAGCTACAAACACTTCAGGCTCGTCGACTCCGTTGTCATAGCGGGCGATTGCGGAACCGAAACCATAACCGGTGATCGCATAGCTGAAGAGCGTCTGACCGGTTGTGAGATCGGAAGCATTCCATGTGCCATAGCCAGTGGCAAGACGAGTGCCCCAGAACACGTACGGATCGCACGTGGCTGCAGCGGCATTCGTCATATCACCCTTGGTGAAATCCTGCCAAACGGTATTCATGCCGAATGATCTCACCCAGGCACCTGGGAAACGAGTGTCTCTTCCAACGGTGTTCGGGAAGATAACTCTTTCGACGTGATCCACGACAACCGGTGAACCATAGTAACCTAGTCCGCCAAACTCATACGGGTTATCCGGATGAGCGGACAGATCCGGGTACATCTTATAGTGTACACCGTCAGTTGTCGGGAAGCTGGGATGCTGAGCCCATTCGATCGATGCAAACAGAACATCCTCAGCAGCGCTGTAAGACGGTGCGCTTGTGGCTCCGATGTCGAATGCCAGCGATCCGGTCAGCAGAGGATCGTTCAGAGTGTGCATGACGTTAAGGTTGGTGTCATAGGCGTAGATACCACCCGGGACACCAGCACCGGCGTCACCGCCGGAGAACGCTACTGCGGCGCCGAAGTAAATCAGGGTGCCGTTGGTGGACGGGCTAACCCAGACGCTGTTACCGGACGGGACGGGCGCGAAGGCCGCAGTCACACCGGTATTCTTGTCGAGTTTATAAACCGTTCCACCGTCTCCACCGAAGTAGATGTAGTCACCGAGAATTACTGACGGCGAGAAGCGCATCGTACCTGCAGTACCCTCGAGGGTAGTGGTGCCAGGTGAACGCTCCCAAACCACAGCACCAGTGGCAGCGTCAGCCGCGAAGAACGACTGGAACGAACCACCGGAGAAGTACACGATTCCGTCCGCGACGGTCGGGGTACAGCGCACTGAGTTACCAACCCAGGTGAATGCGGGATCACCGAAGGTGTCCCAGATCACCGCGCCAGTACGAATGTCGAGGGCGACGAGATGCACGCCAAAGGTGACGAACACTTTCTCGTCGGCGATCACCGGATTCGCGAAGTAGCAGAAGTCATTGGCTGACCAGTAGGACCAGATTCTCTGGAATCCACAGAGGTCACCAACTTCCACATCAGCATAGCCGGTGCGGGCGTAGTCGTGATTGATCGTCGGCCACTCGGTATTGGTCTGGCACTCATGCGGAGGCGGAGCCGGGCAGCAAATGTGAGCTTCCATCAGGAAGTTAACATCCACACCCCAGTCATCAAGCATGGAGCTCCAGAATCCTCCGAAGTTTTCTGAGCTTCGGCCGGTACCGGCTGAGCCGTCGTCAGACAGTATAGCGAGAACATCGCTGCCTGAGTTATCGATCAATGTGTAGCCGATGTGATAGTCACCATCGACTACGATATTATCCGCCGAGACATCCACTGTCTCGAATCCCGGGTTAAACACCGTGACCGGGTTAACCGCGTAGACAGCGATAGTATCGGTCGGGAATGTTCCGTCACTGTTGAAGATGATAAAGTCAGCGCCAGGATTACCAACCGTACCGCCAGCATAGAAGCTCATTCCTATAGTCTTCAGTGTGCAGGCTTCCGGATTGGTGAAGCGCATGTTGAAATAATCATCACCATAGGCATCCGGAATGGTCCAGTAGTAGGCCACACCGGAGTAGTATGAGAGATCGAAGCATGGGGCTACGCCTCCGCCGCCTTCCTCAAAGCAGAACTCGGCTGCTATCATGAAGTCGACATCGATACCCCAGTCATCGATCATGAGACCCCAGGTTCCGAGATAGTACTCGGAACTTCTGTTAGTCGGAGGACCCGAACCGTCGTCCGAAAGGACGGCATAGACATCATTCACCTGGTCAACCGTAGTATAACCAATGTGGAAGTCTTCGCCTTCCGCGAACGTAAGTCCGAGACCTGACAGATCGACTTCAAGCTCATCCGGGAACCAAACAAAGCTCGCAGGGGGAACATTGACCCTGCCGAGCTCGGTACCCGGGAATCCCAGACCATCGTCATCCCACACGATGACATCAATGCCAGCGCCCGTGGCCACAACTGATCCGGCCTGATACATGTTCAAATAGGCCTTTTCAAGTGTGTACGGAGCGGAACCGCTCTGAGCGGTGAAACGGACATTGAAGAAGTCATCGCCGTAAGAGTCCGGAATTGTCCAGAAGTAATATGCTGCGAAATTACCCCATTCCTGTCTGAGACAGGTTTCGCCACCCGGCTCAGAGGTGCAGCAGACATCAGCTTCGATAATGAAGTTGACATCGAGACCCCAGTCGTTGTACATGGTTCCCCACATACCCAGGTAGTACTCTGAGGAACGGAGCGTACCAGAGGTGCCTTCGTCCGAGAGCAAAGCATAGACGTCGTTGGTCTGATCCACGGTGGTGTAACCAACATGGAACTCATCGCCGCCGAGGAAGTGCATGTCGAACGAGGTGAAGTCCACGACCGTGTAGTACGGGAAGAACTTCACGTCGACTGCCGGGACATTAATCCGAGCGAGCTCGGTGCCCGGGAAGCCGAAGCCATCATCGTCCCAAACAATGATGTCTACGCCGTCGCCAGTGACAACGTCACTGCCGTCTTCGTAGAAACAGAGCGCAACCGTAGCGAGCCTGCAGTCAGCGTCGGCATCCGGAGTGAATCGCATATTAAAGAAGTCGTCGCCGTAATCATCGGGGATCGGCCAGAACCAGTAAGGTGTGCCATCCCAGTACGAGAGAGGCGAACACTCCGTCGGAGCGCGATTCGGTGTGCCAGTCACATTAGCGGGCTGAGCCGCGCCCCAGGGCTTGCTGTATTGCGGTGGCTGATCGGGTGCAGCCACGTTAAAATCAGCGCCACCCTTGGGTGCGTTCGGAAGCGTGTTCGGCACCCTGGTAAGTGAGTTTGGGTCTTTCAAGGCGAATGCTGCATTGCCTAAAGCCAAGACTAGACTAAAAACGAATACAGCAACAACAAGTTTTTTAAACATTTATTTCCTCCTTATAGTTAGGAAATGCGTCATTCTCAAAGCTGACCCGGGATAACTTCGAATCATCCGGACCGAAAACCATCGGATCGACTGTTGCGTATCGACCTTCCGGTCGACGGCTGTTCAGATACCGGAATCTTGTCTAGGGATAATCGGTAACTGAAACCTAAGCCAACTTCTGCAAAAACAAATTCCTACTTTTGGAGTCAGGGGTTTTTTATTCTCATCGGCAACAACTGATAACGCCTTAAGAACATAACCCCAATGTGCTGTATTCATCGAAAAATTTGCTGCTGTTACAAATATCGCTTACCTGAGAATCTTTCCCGGTGTTCTATCACCTCCTAAGCGATACCCAACGCAATCCAAAAGAGCTTTGAATTTACGGTTCAGTGGTTAGTACACATAAGAGATTTGAGGTGAAGAAAGGATCAAGCGGCCGTTAGCTACAGATATACTGATGTCGTTACTAAGGAAGATTACTCCTGAAGTCTGTAACTATTGGTTCACTTGTAGAAGATGGCGTCCACAATCCGGGGGCCTAATCCCAAACGGCGAACATGCGTAAGAACATCAAACCGCCGGTAAGTTAACTGATTACGGCTTTTTGTCAAGTGAAATCTGGATGTTTCCAGGACAAATTAACGGTTTCGTTCAAAGCTCACGCGGGTAGCCTCGTATTTCTGCCTCTGCTCGGGCTGCCCGTTTCGATCAGTTTCACCGGCGGGGCACGACACCGTGCCTACAACCGTGCCTACAAGTGTGAGAATACTATCAATATTGCCCAATCACATTGCCCAATTACCCGGTCTGGTTGTCATGCGAACGGTCCCGCTCGAAACAAAACGAGTTTTGTAACCTTGCGAATATTCGCATTACGTTGTTCCTGAGGGACTTGCGGTAAGCTTGCCGGGCGTGTGATCTGGCGCCTTTCGGATCCCCAGTGTTTATGCGGCCAATCAGTCAGGTCACACCCGTCCTCGGTGTGCAAAACCTGACTGAACCCTTCTAAGGCCCTCTTTCAACAAGCCCTGCGGCGGGACTTCTCGCTATGACAGCGCGCGCCTTCGCCATAGTATTAACAAGAATAGTCTGTCTTGTAGTCGCTAGGCCGGGGCCTCATTTTTGTTGACCGGTATTGCCGCGATCC
The DNA here is from genome assembly GCA_964415885.1 of uncultured Ignavibacteria bacterium. GTDB lineage: Bacteria > Zixibacteria > MSB-5A5 > JAABVY01 > JAHJOQ01 > CAYQCE01. The sequence goes on along the minus strand of CAYQCE010000031.1, from coordinate 14,925 downwards.
CTATGCTGTCCGGAGTATGTGGCGCCTCATGCCCGCAAGTGGAGGCTGTGGTTTCGTTCCGATCGCATGTGGGGACTGGGTAATAATAATATGGCCAAGAATAGTAGGCGTAATATTAGGTCGCGGGCCGGGTCTCTCGTATTCCGCATTATCCTGCTGGTCCTCATTGTCTGCGCCGGCTATGCTCTCTACAAGGAGTTTATCTATGCGCCGCCGCCGCTTCCGGATGACGATGAGGGCGGGGTTCACATGGTCGAGATCGTGGACGGGGACACCGGAGTTTTATCTGACGGTAATACGGTCCGGTATCTCGGGGTCGATACGCCGGAGGACGGCGAGGAGTTTTACGAGGAGGCCACGCGGATGAACTCCTATTTTTGTCTCGGCAAGGAGGTTCGTATCGAGTTCGATCACCGTAAGCGGGACCGATATGACCGTATTCTCGCATATGTTTTCGTTGATGACTCTCTGATGATAAACGAGCTGCTGGTCGAGGCCGGTTACGCCAATGTCTACATATTTCCGTACGACCAGAAGAATATGCAGTATCGCCGTCGGCTTATTACCGCTCAAATCCGGGCGATCGACGCCGACCGCGGAATCTGGTCATTGCCGGATCCTTTGCCTGCTGAGAGCTATTACGGCAATGCCAACTCCTTCCGATTCCATCGTCCCGATTGCCGCACACTGAATCGCTCGGACACCTCGAAGATGCTCAACTACGAGAGCAGGTACGATTTCCTCGAGATTGGTTTCTCTCCCTGCAGGGTTTGCAAACCGTAGATTGACTCCGAGGCTGATTGTACTGAGATTCCGCCAGGTCATTCTCGCGCCTGAAAAGTCCGTTCGGGCCGCTTCAATTATATGGGAATCTTCCGATAATGATATAGAAGCAGCGGGACGTGATTCCGAAGCATAGGGGAAGTTATGTCTTCAGTTCTGGTAATAGACGACAAGAAATCGATGCGTGAGATGCTCATGCAGAATCTTGCGGCCGAGGGGTTCGATGTTGATTCGGTTTCATCGGGAAGCAAGGGGCTGGAGCTGGCGAAGAAACGCCGGTTCGACGTCGTGATAACCGATCTCAAGATGCCGGACATGGACGGCATCAGCGTTTTATCCTCGCTCAAGGAGGATGATCCTGACGCGGAGGTGATCCTCATGACCGCTTATGCCACGGTCGAGGATGCGGTGAACGCGATGAAACTGGGCGCCTTCGATTTCATAACGAAACCGTTCGAGGTGAGCCATCTCTCGCTTCTGATCAGGCGGGCGCTGGAGCAGCGTCAGCTCGAAACCGAGAATCAGTTGCTGAAGGAAGAGCTCAACACCGCGCGCGGTAACTCGCAGATAATCGGCAACAATTCGAGTATGCACGAGGTAATGCGGCTTGTCAGGAAGGTGGCGGCCTCGGATACATCGGTCCTTCTTCTGGGCGAGTCCGGTACGGGTAAGGAGTTGTTCGCAAGAGCGATTCATCAGATTTCACCGAGGCATGACAAGCCGTTTGTGGCGATAAACTGCGCAGCGATTCCCCGTGAGCTTCTCGAGAACGAGCTGTTCGGTTCGGAAAAGGGCGCATTCACGTCTTCGCATGCTCGCAAGATAGGTAAATTCGAGATTGCGAACGACGGCACGATTTTTCTCGACGAGATCGGCGACATGGATCCTGCGCTCCAGGCGAAGCTGCTGCGTGTACTTCAGGAGCGCAAATTCGAGCGGCTCGGTGGAACGCAGACTATTGCTGTGGACACGCGTGTGATAGCGGCGTCCAATTCGGATCTCAAGGAGGCGATAGAGAGGAAGGACTTTCGTGAGGATCTGTACTACAGGCTCTCAGTGTTCCCTGTTACAATCCCACCGCTCCGGGATCGTCGCGATGACATCCAGGCGCTTGCTGAGCATTTTTTGAACAAGTACTGCAAGGATATGAAGAAGAAGCCTCTGAAGATTTCCCGGGATGCTCTTAAGCTCCTCGAGAAGTACCATTGGCCGGGAAATGTCCGCGAGCTCGAGAATACTATAGAGAGAGCGATAATCCTGTGCGAGGGTCGCACAATCACTCCGGATCATCTGGCGATTCGTATCCCGACCGCCGAGGAGATTCGTCTGCGGGAAGGTGCTGGTTTGAAGGAGGTTGGCCAGCATGCACAGATGGTCGCGGAGCGCGCGATGATAATCAGGGTCCTTAAGCAGACCAAGGGGAATAAGCGGAAAACATCAGAGATTCTGCAAATAGATTATACAACTCTCTTCGAAAAGATAAAGAAATACGAAATAGATACGAATAAAGAAGTGTAGAGAGTGCTTCTTTACTTTAAGAATTCACTTTTCAGGCTACTGGTTTGAGTCGGCCGGTCGTGAGACCCGCCGACTCTTTTTTTTGTTTGTCTCTTCCGATCCGTATATGCCGAACATCTTGCCCTCCAGTTCGTTATAGACTCATGTACGTCAGTATCCACAATTGGTCCGCGTTTGCCGCCGCTACGAACGGGTCGCCATAGCACGGGAGTCGATTTGAGCGAAGAGGCTACAGACAGGCATAACCGAAACCACGGCAGTCACGACCAGCATAACCATCACGACCACACCGAGCATCACAAACATATGATAGCCGATTTCCGTCGTCGATTCTGGATTTCGCTGATTCTGACCGTTCCTGTGCTAGCCCTTGCGCCAGTGATACAGGGATTTCTCGGGCTGAAGGATGCGCTTCAGTTCGACGGCGACTCGTATATCCAGTTCGCCTTTTCCGCGATCATCTTCGTCTATGGCGGCTATCCGTTCCTCAAAGGCCTTCGAGATGAGCTCAAGAAGAAACAGCCGGGCATGATGACGCTTATCAGTCTCGCCATCATAGTAGCGTTCGTGTACAGCTCGGCAGTTGTGTTCGGATTGAGAGGCCGGACTTTCTTCTGGGAACTGGCGACTCTTATCGATGTCATGCTTCTCGGCCATTGGATCGAGATGCGTTCGGTGGTCGGAGCATCCAAGGCTCTTGACGAGCTGGCGAAGCTGCTCCCGTCGGAGGCTCATCGTCTGAAGGAAGGCGGTTCAACCGAGGATGTGCCCGTATCTGAGTTGAATTCCGGAGACAGCATCCTTATCAAACCGGGCGAAAAGATCCCTGCGGACGGAAAGATCACGGAAGGTTCATCCTCGGTTAACGAGGCAATGATTACAGGGGAATCGAAACCGGTCTCCAAATCGGAAGGTGATGATGTGATTGGTGGTGCGGTAAATGGGGAGGGTGCGTTGACTGTAGAGATCGAAAAGACCGGCGACGAATCGTATCTTTCGCAGGTGATGAATATGGTCAGAGATGCACAGGCGAGCAAATCGCACACTCAAAACCTGGCGGATCGCGCCGCGCTATGGCTCACTATCGTCGCAATCAGTGTCGGGGCCATCACGCTGGTGGTCTGGCATCTGATCGCGGATCGTGATTTCATTTTCGCTCTCACTCGAGCTGTTACGGTAATGGTGATAACCTGTCCCCACGCTCTCGGGCTGGCTATTCCGCTTGTCGTAGCGGTGTCGACTGCCCTATCCGCACGAAATGGGTTGCTGATACGCAATCGAGGACCGTTCGAGGTCGCCCGAAATATAGATGCGATCATATTCGACAAAACCGGCACACTGACCAAAGGCAGATTCGAAGTGTCCGATACGCTCGTAATCGAACACGATATGGATGAGAAAAAGCTCCTCAAATTTGCGGCTGCCGTGGAGTCTCGCTCTGAACACCCAATTGCGCGAGCAATTGCTGCTGAGGCCGAGACGGATATGAAAGTGGAGAATTTCGAGGCGATCAAGGGTAAAGGTGCGAAGGCATCGGTGGACGGTACAGAAGTCATGGTTGTCAGCAAAGCATATCTCGACGAGAACGATATCAGGATCGACGAGAGCGCAGAGGACTTTCAGTCGCAAGGCAAGACTGTGGCTTTCGTTGTAATCGAAGGTAAGGTGGCCGGCGCAGTTGCGCTCAGTGATCCGGTTCGTGAGGAGTCGAAGGAGGCTATTGCGACGCTCAAGGATATGGGTGTGCGAACCCTCATGCTGACAGGCGACAATCGTCACGTGGCTGAATCCGTTGCGAATGAACTGGGTTTGTCCGACTATTTCGCCGAGGTCCTGCCCGATAAGAAGGCGGACAAAGTGAAGGATGTGCAGTCGGAGGGCAATACCGTGGCGATGGTTGGGGACGGAATTAACGACGCGCCCGCACTCGCTCAAGCGGACGTGGGCATCGCTATCGGTGCGGGGACTGATGTTGCTGTAGAGTCGGCCGATATCGTTCTTGTAAAGAACAACCCGCTGGATGTCGTCAGGCTCGTATCCTATGCGAAGGCTACGTACAAAAAGATGGTGCAAAACCTGTTCTGGGCTACCGGCTATAACGTGGTTGCAATTCCATTGGCCGCCGGTGTGCTCTCGAGCTACGGCATTGTGCTCAGTCCTGCGGTCGGCGCACTTCTAATGTCATTGAGCACTGTTATTGTGGCTGTTAATGCCCGGTTTCTAAGCGTACCGGAGAATCGAACCCAATCGGGTTAGATGAGGGGACATGTGCGGGGTATGCGACAGGTCTGCTATTTCGTGGCTGCAACAGCGGGGACTTTCCCGGTGCTCGATTTTGCATTGGGTAGCCTGATCTTGCTGCCCGGACGGACTATGACATCGGGCTCCTCGTTCATCAACTGAACCCGCTTCCGGATTTTCTCGTCCAGGTCTATAGCCTGGGATTCATTCAGGTATTTTATATCGTGGGAATCAGCGAGGGCCTTCATCTCCTGAATGACGGCGCTGATCTTCATTACCGCAACCTCGGTGATTTCAACTGTCGATTTTGCCTCTTCAACAAGGTCCTTCCTGTCCGCATCGAGTGCGAAATCACGCAGGAGTTGATTACGTCCAATGATTGCCATGAGCGCATTGTTTATGTAGTGCGAGAGAGTTGCGAGTGCCTCCTGGCGAGCACTCCGGGTGGCATCCTGGCGCTCTTTCTGCAGAAGTCTCCTGGTGAGCTCGGTTCGTTCGCGGTGGAGAATCTCGATCGTTTCATACGATTTCCATATCTCCTGGTTTGCCCGTGTGAGAAGTGTCTCGTTACTTCCAATATCGATGCCGAGACTTTCGGCCATTTTCACCGACTCCGAGAGCGCCGTAGCGACCATGCCGCTCATTTTCTCGCGGTTTATCTTTAGAGATGATACGAGCCTTCCGATTAGCGCGGGCTTTTCCGAGTGGGATACACGGTACTCCACAGAATCAGAGGGCGTCAGATGCGACGCCAGTGCGATCAGTTGAGCTATTTCCCCCAGGGACTCAAAGTTGTCGTTCGAGTGATGGTGCTTGACCGCCTCCGTGATCGGCAGCGGCAGATTCCAGAACTGACAAAGAAGTCCGCCGATTCTGCAGTGATCGGCCCCAAAAATCTGGGCTTCAGCCATCGGAAGCGGTGTCCCTTCCGAGTTCATCTTGATAACACGTCTATACTCATTCGGGTGATTCTTGAGCAGGTATATCCGCCCGATGTCGGATAGCAGGCCGGCCACAAACACCTGATCTGGAAGATCGGGATTCGAGGATTCGCTCAATCTCTTCGCGAGATTCGCAATTGTCAGAATGGATGCAAATAGTTCCCGAATGTCCACCCCGGATTTCGCCGAGATAGCATCCGCACGCATTATCGACGAGGCAAGCGCATTACACTTGACGGTCGTGATTCCGAGAATCGTGATCGCCTGGTTGATAGTCGAGACTTTGCCGCGTATCGCATAGAAGGGTGAATTTGCATGTCTAAGAAGACTCGCCGTAAGCGACGGATCTTTCGAGATAATCTCGCACAGCCTTGATGGGGAGAAGTCGTCCTTGCTCGATTCCTCGAGTAGCTCAGAGAATACACCCGGGAGAGACGGTAGCTGGCCGTGCGTGCGGATCTGGTCGATTACATCAATCTCTTTCATTGCAGTGCGCTGTTGTTTAATTTATTTCAGCTTCAAAGTTTACTGTCTTATCATCGGCAGATCAACGGAGGCACTTGACAGTAATCCGATCTCTGGGTCCATAATGGTCTTGAGGAATTGAAGACAAAAGGCCCGCAATTCTGCGGACCTTAGTCAGAATTCTGGATAATGATTCGGCTCTACGCTATCGGGGCTGGACCGCCCTGGAATACATAGGCTATCAGGTAAGTGACGTCATCTATATCGATATCACCGCTGCCGTTCACATCGCCTGCATCGGCTACCGGTATCGGATCAGGTCCGCCCTGGAATAGATAGCCAATCAAATATACTATATCGTCGACGTCGATACCGCCTGACTCATTCACGTCGCCGACCGTGTATTCCGGCTCGAACTGGTAGTTCATGGCTTCCCAGGTATTGATGATACCCCAGCCATACGTGTTGTTGGGATTGTCCGCAATATGCGCTGTCATCATGATCGCCTCCCGGACCTGCATCGGAGTCCAGTCCGGATTGGCCTCGATCACCAGAGCTGCTACTCCGCCCGCAAGCGGACAGGAGAGGGAAGTGCCGCTGGCATAGGTAAGTCCGCTCTGGCTCGAGGAACTCGCGCAGCGGGTGCTTACGCCCTGAGCGCATACCTCGGGCTTGATCCTGCCGTCGTAGCTCGGACCCCGTGAGGAAAAGCTCGCGATTCCACCGCTGCTGCTGACTGCTCCGATCGCGAGGATGCTGTCGGCGTCGGCGGGAGCGCTGATTGTGGTCGTGCAGCAACCATTGTTTCCAGCGGAGTTGCAGACCACGATGCCCATAGCGGCGGCCATGTCGGCCGCTATCGTGGTCGTCGCGGTATTGCCGTCGTAGTCGGAAGTCGTATACCAGTCAGAGTAACCGAGTGACGACGAAATCACGTCGGCACCGATCGAGTCGGCCCACTCCACCGCTGCGACCCAGTTGTCCTCCTCGACGGGTGTCTCGGAGCGCACGTCCTCAGTCTTGGCGAGAATGAAGTCGGCACCGAACGCCGGGCCATACAGATTTTCGGTCCACTGACCACCCAGGGTCGACCATGTGAGAGTGCCGTGGTTCCAGGCGGATGACCAGTCCTCGGGCTCGTTGTCTACGTCATCATCGTCGAACACGAAGTCACGTTCTGCGATCAGCCGATTGGTGAGGTTTATGATCGTGAATACCTGGTGATCGGTGCGAAATCCGGTATCGAACATCGCAACCAGAACACCCGCTCCGTAGAAGCCTGAGTCGTGAGCAGGCAGAACATTGATCTGGTTCAACTGTCCGTAAGAGAAACCGTAGTCGAATGCTGCGCCATCGAGGCTCTTCTGAGATTCCGTATCCTTAACCGTAGTCTCTACGCTATAGTCTTTCTTGAAGCCGATCATCGGCCGAATCTCGCGCACGAAAGGCAGCTCGGCTACCCGGTCGATGACACCGAACGGTATCTCAAAGCTCGCGGCGTTCAGGTAACGCGATGTGTGGCGCAGTTCGGCGCCGAGGTTTTCGACGGCTGTAATGTAGCTCTCGACTACCGGGATATCGGTCAGCTCAACCTGATCTTTCCCGACCTTGGCTCTGCGCTTCATCGCTCTGTCCGTGATTCTCTCTGAAATGGCCGCAGAGATCGAGCGAAGCTCTCTTTCGGACTTAATGCCTTTATCTGTGAAGAAGGCCCAGATCTTCACCATGCCATCCTGATCGGCGGCTTTTTCCTCGAGGTACTGAAACGCCTTCAGCGTAACTATTTGCTGTTTCGTGGGTTGTACGAATGCTGTCTCTCCGGATTCTGCGGGCATTGACTTTGTCATCCCGTAATCGGAGGCGGAGACGGTTAGTAGAATGGCGAACGTAAACAGCGCCAACAACTTAGTCTTAGTCATGTTGATATCCTCATGGTCATGCGGGTACTTTTTTCGATGTGCTAACTCTATGATGCTCAAATTACTATAATTGTCAAGCACGAAAATTCGTTCCCGAACGATGTTGGATTAGTCCTATATCATGTTGTCGGAATTCCCATTGAAACCTGCACAACAATAAGCTCTACGTGCTGCGCGGTGTGGTCAGCGATATATAGTCTGCTGATATACATACGTTTAAGACTCCGGTTGTGTTTAATTTTGGCCGAGGCACAGACCTTGCTTGTTTAGAGATGGAACCAATCCTGACTTGAGAAGGAAGGTGATTATGAGAATACGCAGCAGAGACGGATTCACGATGATAGAACTGCTTATTGTTGTGGTTATTATAGGTATCGTTGCCGGGCTTGCAGCGCCGAATTTTGCCGGCGCGATTCAGAAGATTCGCTGGCGTTCGTCCGCTACGGAGATCACCAAGGCTCTTAGACTGGCAAGATCCTCAGCGATTGCGAAGAACGACCAGTTTGGCGTTGAGGTCAACTTCGACAGGCGCCGGATAGTGGTCTTCAGGGACCTAAGTAATCCGTCGGCCTTCGCTTTTGACGAATTCAATGACTCGATCGTGTCGTTCGATACGTTAGATGCAAACGTAGATGAAATTCATTCATCATTTTCGAGTGGAGCGATCTGTTTTTTCCCGAACGGCAGGGCGTCGGAATCCGGGTTCATTTACGGGCACCAGTATAGTGAAGACAACTATCAGATGTTCAACATATCTGTATTAGCCGCAACAGGAAGGGCAACGATAGACTACATGGAAAATTGACCCATTCCTTCCTCCTTTCCTGTTTGGGTGGCCCCCCCGTCTGGGGGGGCCTTACTTATTCTATCTGATTATCAGGCAACGCCTGTTTTTTTTTGAACGGCTCTCAATTTTTGGTATTCGCAGACGATAATAAGACTGTAGGTTAAAAGGTTCTTAACATCAGGTATGGCATTCGACCAATAGACTCCCTCGGAGGTCTATGCCGACACTCAAATCGAGGTGTTAGAATATGCTATTCGGATCGCGTAGTAAAACAACTACCGGACTTGACATCGGCGCCTCCTCCATCAAAATCGTCACGATGGAAAACAAGGGAGGTAATTACGCCATAAGATCGATGGGAGTGCGTGAGCTTCCGGTCGAGGCAGTCGTGTCCGAGGAGATCAAGGATCGCGACACTGTAGTCTTCAATATACGAAGCCTTGTTGACCAGATCGACCCGGGCATTAAGGAAGTCGTTCTCTCAATCTCGGGTCATGGTGTTCTTACCGACAAGATCACGATCGACAAGAAAAGCGGTGCGGAAGCCGAGCAGGCCATTTTGTTCGAGGCCGAACAGCGCGCGCCGTTCGATGTCGAGGATGTTACCATGGACTACTTTGTCGTGAGCACCGATGAAGAAACGAATAAGATGGATGTGCTGATCGTGGCAGCGAGGAACGAATTCCTAAAGTCGTATCTTGAAGTCATCCAGGATGCCGGCCTGAAGCCGGTCCTCGTCGACACAGACGCATTCGCCATTCTGAATTCGTACGAGATCAACTATGATGTTGATCCGGAGCGCGTGACCGCGCTCGTGAACATCGGCTATGATATCACGAATGTCACTTTCATGAAGGAAGGCAAGTATCATTCCACCCGCGATGTATCTGCGGGCGGAAGATTGATCTACGATACAATTCAGCGGGAGTTCCGTCTCAACCAGGAATTGACCGCCAAGGCGATCAAGGGAGAGATGGAATCATCAATCGACCAGGATATGCTGAAGGCGACTATTGTTACAGCGGCTGAGGAGATGCTCTCCGGCATCGAGGTGGCGTTCTCATACTTCAAGTCGCTCGCGAAGGTCAACTCGGTGGACTGGATTATCCTGTCCGGAGGCGGAGCGCTGATTCCGTATCTTCCGGAGTTCATCCAGTCAAAGCTCAATATCCCGATTGAGATCGCGAATCCGCTCAGGAATATTGAATATGATCCGGATATGTTTAGCTACATCCAGCCGGAGAGGATAGCGCCGCTCCTGGCGGTGCCGATCGGACTGGCAGCCAGAAAGGTGAAGTAGCAGATGATAGAGATAAATCTACTTCCAAAGGAATACCGCAAACGGTCTCGGGCATTTCGCCTGGACAAGAAGATGATGTATGTGGCCGCTGGAGTGGGGGCGGTTATACTCCTTCTGGCTACGGTGACATTCTATCAGCAGTATCAGCTCTCCTCGCTCGACGAGGACATCAAGAAGGCGAGTCAGAGACGGGCACGTCTCCAGGAGGATATCAAGCTCATCGATAACCTCTCTGACCTCAAGGGCAAGATCATCCAGAGAATGGAGGCGATCGAGAAGCTCGATCGTTACCGCTCGGTGTGGGTTGATCTTCTCGAGGATGTCAATCAGAGGGTGCCGGAATTCATGTGGCTCACCAGAATCGCCGAACCCAGGCAGAAGGGTGGGCAGGCTCAGGCCAAGGCGAAGGTTCCCGGCGAGATGACGGCTGACAGTGTAAAGGTGGAAGAGTTCATATTCGACAAGGATGTATACACGGAGCTCGAGGGTTATGCTTTCACGCTCAGCTCGATTGCATCATTTCTTATTGGCCTTAACAAATCCGACTACTTTGAGAACATAGATATGAAGTTCGCCAAGGAGCAGGATGTGCGAGGCGTTTCGGCTTACAACTTCAAGGTCACGTGCAAGATGTCATTCGATCATGTGCTTGAAGACTCTGAAATCGAGGGCGTCGAATCCCCAACCATCGCCGAGAGATAGCCGACGGAGGATTGAATGGACCTAAAAGATCCGAAAACACAGAAGCTGGCTCTCGCGGTGCTCGGCTTCTTTCTCGTTCTTTACTTTTGGTACTCAAGAGTATACTCCGAGAATGACGCCAAACTGACCGAGAAGAGAGCCGGATATGAGAGCATCATGACAGAGCTTAACGCCGTCGAATTGAAGGCGAAGAGCCTGAAGGGTCTGCAGCGAGAACATGAGGATCTGATGGAGCGATATGAGATGGTCGCGATGCTCCTGCCGGAGGAGAACCAGGTTCCGAAATTCCTCGTGCAGCTTCACTCGGCAGCGTCAATAACTCAGTCGCGCCTGCTCGAGGTCGAACCGCTAGGAACGAGAGGCTCACGCTTCTACTCCAAGAGCGAGTATCTCGTGAAATTCACCGGTACTTTTCACGAATTCGGTGAATTCCTCGCCAGCATAGCAAATTTCCCGTTCATAACGAATGTCAGCAGAATTGAGATAAACGGTCTTCCGGAGAAGTCGCTTGCGAGCTCAAGAGACAAACGCAAGATTCACGATTCGCGGAGTCTCGAATCGAGCATGCTTCTGACAACGTACTTCGTATCACCGGAAGATAAATTCAGTCCTGCCAATCAGTAGAGGTTGAAATGCTGTCAAAGAACAATAGGATAGTGACCGCCCTTGCATTCGTCGGGATACTAATGGTCCCGGTCATCGGATTAGCATCTGTATCCGTGGAGAACATCAGCCTTAAGAGACAGGGCGATTTCACGGAGCTGACCGTATATGGTTCCGAGGGGATGAAGTATGAGCATCAGATCGTGGAGCCGGGAGCGGGGAAGCCGTATCGTATTGTCCTCGATTTGAAGGACGCCGAGCATGATCTGCCTCATTACAATTTCAATGATCTGCCGGGACAGTCGATTACGAGTATCCGTACAAGCCAGTTTTCCGTCAAGCCGGACAAGATCGTCAGGATAGTACTTGATGTCAGAGGCAAGATCACCTATAAGGTGCGGGAGGATGAAAGCAGTATAACGCTCATGCTCTCGACGCCTGATGACGAGCATTACCCGTTCTGGTGTGCGCAGCCTCTCAGCGAGGCGGAGAAGATACAGCTTGCGCTGAGCGGATCTACCGAAGCCGCCGAGACAGAGAGCGATCAGGCGCAGGAAGGCCCCGTATCAGAAACGAATCCGGAGGAGCCAAGACTCGTCAGTTCCACAGTCTGGGGCGAGGACGAGGGTCCGCAGATCCCGGGAATATCCAACAAGAATCAGCAGGATAGTGAATCTCCAAAAAACGCATCTACTCAGCCTGTGACAGCCGAGAAAACGGATCATAAGCCGATAGAGAACAAGGAACCGGAGAAATCCGAGATATCGAATCTTGCCGATACTGGCAAGCTCGCGACTGCCATCCTCAGTACCCCGCCGTCGTTTGAAGAGATGGGTGATTTAGAGGAAGGCGCAGATGATGCACGTGTCGTGGCGGATGCCGGAAGCAAAGCAAACGGCAGTAATGGTGACAAGGAAGTGTCGCAGCCGAGTATTCTTAAGGACAAGAAGCCGGAAGCACAGAATACACCGGCTGTCGATACCAAAGAAAAGCCTGCAGTCGAGAGTGACGTTTCCGCCGGTGAAGGCTCTGAGGGAATCAGCGATTCCGGAGCCAATGAGGAAAAGCCGATTCTGCCCAGGGAGATTCGCGAGGAAGACGGCACCGACATTGATGATGAACTCGAATACAGAAAGAACCCGGATCGTCCAACGAAAACGTCTGGCACTCTCGCGGGAAGGTTCCCGAAACGGAAGGTCGTCAGTTATCAATCCTGGGGCAAACGTGATCCATTCACAGCTTTGATCGACAAGTCACTGGCCGGATACGATCCTGGCGAACCGCCGAATGTCGAGACACTCCGTCTCGTCGGCGTGCTCGAGTCGTCGCAGGGTTCGAGTGCTCTACTCGAGGACGTTGATGGCTACGGCTACATTCTGCAGGATGGTGATCCGATCAGGAACGGCTACGTCGTTCAGATTCGCTCGGACAAGATCATCTTCCAGGTTCAGGAGTATGGATGGAGCCGAACGATCGCGCTAAAACTGGAATCAGATGAAGAATAAGAGGGGATAAAATGCGTTCGAAGATCTTATCATCAACAATTCTGGTGCTGGTCGCAGCTCTGCTACTGGTGTTCAGTGATACTCCAGTTCTGCAGAGTCAGAACACGGTGCCGAACCCAAACAAGCCGATCAAGACCCTGAACTTCCAGAATGCAGAGGTCAGATCGGTGCTCAATTTCCTGGCTGAGTATGGCGAAGTAAATATCGTTGCATCACCTACTGTCGAGGGGAATGTATCCGTCAGCCTGAAGGATGTCACGTGGCAGCAGGCTCTCGACATTCTGACCAAGACGTACGGACTGACTGCTGTCGAAGAGAGCGGTTATATTCGCGTGCTTCCCACCAGGGAGTGGATGGAGGAATCGGCAGCGATTCAACAGCACGCCGCTGAGCAGAGGACCCTTGTTGAACTGCAGAACAGGATCATCCCTGTGGACAATGCCTCCGCCAAGGATCTCGTCACTCCGGTGCAGTCACTGCTCACCGATCGCGGTCATATAGAGGTGGATGAGCGCACGAATTCACTGATTATTCAGGATACCCCGTCGAATATCCAGGCGGTGGAAGAATTCGTTGTCAAGCTCGACAAGGAAACCGCCCAGATCAAGATATCTGCGCAGCTTGTCGAGGTGTCCTCCAATGCCCTCCATGACATTGGTGTCGACTGGGCATTGACAGGCGAGAAGATCGAATCTGACGGTGACAGCTATGATCATGAGACAGCGGTCAGGGGCGCATCCCAGGTCGTTGATCCGATCGCCGACTTCACATTCGGTACGATTCAGGACGGCTGGGATCTCAAGTCTAAGATAGCCGCGCTGATTTCCGATGGTATGGGCAAGATTATTGCCCACCCGGAGATAACGACTGTAGATAACAAGCTCGCCAGGATTCAGATGGGGCAGAAGATTCCGGTTAAGCAGTTCGACGCTTCAGGCAATGTGGTTATCACCTATGAAGAGGTCGGCACGATACTCCGAGTCACGCCTCACATCACATCCGAGAACAGAATTCTCATGCATCTGATGCCTGAGCGTTCGACTTACGAGTTCGATCCGAACGGACTGATAATCAACACGAATAACGCCGAGACCAACGTCGTCGTCGAGAACGGCCAGACGGTTGTCATCGGTGGCCTTACAACTCAGGATCTAATCGAGACGGAAAGCGGAGTACCGGTTCTCAAAGATATCCCGGTGCTGGGCTATCTGTTTAAGCATATCAGGAAGAGAGTCGAGAATCGCGATCTGATGATCTTCGTGACTCCGACTATCGTGAACAGTGACCTCGCATCATCCGGTCAGTCCGGCTAAAGGTGCGCGGTGAAACTCACAAAGTGACTGGAGTAAACCAATATGTTTGCTGATATTTTGAAGAAGTACGGCAGATTTGCTCTAACGGGAGTGCTCGTCATTGGTGTGGCTTTCGCGGTAGCCGGCTGCGGCGATTATCGCATGATCGACGATAATGACGATGATGGCGGCGGCGGCGGGATCAATCCGTCGGGAAGCTACGCAATTGAGGACTTCGATATCGAGTACAGCGGAAAGGTAGAGCCGAACCAGCAGTATCCGGTGACCGGCTATGTTCGTGACAGCTCTGGTAACGGTGTCGAAAGCATGCAGGTTATCTTCGCAGTAAATCCAGTGCAAAACGGGTACTTCATCAACGCAGTAGATACATCAGGTACCCAGGGCGAGTTCAGCGGAACATTCGTGCCGTTAGATACCGGCCAGGTATCGATATCGGCCGAACTCGGTACGGATTCCGAAGTATATGCCAATCGTGTCTTCTCAGTAACCGGTGACCTGGATACCCAGGATCCGAGCGCCTCCAGTTTCAACTGGACGGTGCCGGATGGCTTCATCCTCGCCGATGGTGAAGACGCCGTCGACGTGTCGGTTACGGTCTATATCGATGAGGGTGTGCCCGCTCCGACCGGCACAGTGATTCGTCTCGAATGCGGTGAGCGTTTCGAAGACATCAACGGTGACGGCTACTTCACGGAGAATATAGACAAGGTGCAGTGGGATGCTAATGAGAACGAGATTTGGGACAAGATAGGTTCGGTCCCCGCTGCGATAACGACAGTGGATTCTGTTGGTACATTCACATACACGGCTGGGACCTACCCGGGCTTTGTATTCATCCGGGCGACGCT
>CAYQCE010000030.1:35566-39024 GCA_964415885.1 uncultured Ignavibacteria bacterium | reverse complement strand
TCTAGGACGGGTGGTTCTCAGCCATCAAACGGGGGTTCGATTCCCCCTAGGGCTACCAAATATAGAAGCGGCTGTCAGCAAAGAAGTTGACAGCCGTTTTTCTAACCGTCAGTATACTCTGTAGAGAACGGTCAGCGAATCTTCGCAGATGATCTGATAAGTCGAGTCGTACCATTCGCGCTCGACCTCATCCTGTTCCCTGTCCGCCTCCAGGGTCTTGTGGAATATGATATATGGCACGCCCGCCGATTCGAGCTGCCGTCTCTGATTGTCCGGATTCTCGAGATCGAGCGTATCGATGAGAGTTTCTTTCAGTTTTCGAGACGTGTGCCCCTGCACTATCGGATGATTATGATGCGCCTGGTAGTACTTGTAGTACTGCATCGCGATGTAACCGGTAGGCAGATCGAGCAGCGGGACGTCCGCCTCCTCCTCCGGGATTTCATCATAGCACTTCGGAACGACTATCTCTGCGGTCTCTTGGAACATTTTGAAGTAGTCGAGAAATATCAGCATCGGAAATGCCATGATCAGTGCGATGCGTTTCCAGTGGGTTTTAATCTGTGAGATTAGCGCCGCACCGGCGATCGGCACAACGATGCTCCAGATGATATAGACGAATAGGATGTTCCGGACCGGCGTTCGCACGCTCGAGAAAAATGGGACATATGCGAGAACAGTGTCAGGCAGCGCGATCGGCAGCGCACGACCCAGGATGTGCAACTCTGGCCCCAACGAGAGCAGCACAAACGCCAGAGCACCGGCGAGATACTTTCGAACGTTAGCGTATTGCCGTATGTACACGACTGCGACTACGGCCAACGCGAAGATACCGAGATATGTCGCAATCTCCCAGGCGTTGCCGGTGAAGGTTGAATTGACACGAGAGATCGGTTCGATTCCACCCGCCCAGTGGAATTTGCCGGGAGTAACGAGAGAGAAGACGTCGGTGACAAATCTTGTGCGCCCCACTCCCTTGACGTCCATCCCACTCAATCCGATTGTCATCATCTTCACGAGCCACGGCGAGACAGTCAGAAATACCAGTCCGGCAGTGAGCGCGGTCCTGGCGAATATATCCCGGATCAGCACTCGCTTTCTTCGGATTGCGAGATAGCCATAGCTCAGAATCAGGAAATAGAGCCCGAGTACGAGATAAACCCAACTGCAGAGTGTGCTCAGGAGAAGAAACAGAGCGGAGAGAATCGCATTCGAATATCCTCGTTCGCGAACCGATCGAATGTGGAACAGGACGAAGAGCGGGATGAAGTGAATCGAGTTCAGGTTCATGTGGTGGAGAGTTCGTCCGAAATGATACGGACAGAATGCGAAGATAAATCCCCCGAGCAGCGCGAGATAGCTGTTGCGGGTCATATACTTGACCAGCATGAATGCGGTCAGACCCGTGAGCGGGTAGCTGTGCAGGGCTATGATGTTGTAGGTCGTCGTGATATCAAAAAACTGCCCCAGCAGAGCCGCAAGTCCTATGCTGTAGAATGACCATGAATGGTAGAAAAGAGATGTCCCGTCCGGGTAGAACATATACTCAGTAAATGTCAGCGTCCCCTCGCCAGTTAGCACCTTCTCTATCACCCACCAGAAATTCCAGTAGAAGAACATATTGTCCTCCGGTGGCCCGAGCATCTCGGTAGACAGCTTGCCGAGCACAGGGAGGCAATAAAGCGCGGTTATACCGCAGTAAATCAAAAAGCTCGCCAGCAGATCGAACCTGAACTCTCTGCGAGGGGGACGGAATTCCGTTCCGGTGTAAGAGCCACTGAGCAGCCTCTTGAAAGCGAAGTAAACTAAAGTCCAGAACAGGATTGTCAGAGGCAGACCGACTACGATGAAATCCCAGACAATGATATCAGCCCGCTCGAGATAATACTCGAGCGGTCGATCCGGGGTCTCGGTGAAAAGCTCGATTCCGGTAAACGGTAAATCGCCTTTGTAGAGATCCGTAACCAGCCGCTCCCCAAAAACAGCGAATACTATCGCACCGACCAGAACACATGCGAGAAGCACTGAGAACAGCTTTGTGAACAGTCTGTGCTTTCGACTAATTTTCATTTGGAATTAGGCTCCGCCGGACAATGGTGGATTCCACTCAAGATGGCACGAATGATAACTGCGGTGATGTGGCAAGTCAAGCCGAAACAAGGCCAATAGTGGACCATAGGTTGTACCCGCAATTAGAGGGATCGTGGAGAAACCCCAAAACCTCGGTCTTTGCAAGTGAGCGTAACGAGCATGGCAATCTCAAAGTAGCCGTATAGTGCTGCCTGACTACGAGATCACCGCGTCGCCCCGCTCTCGCGGGACTCCTCGCGATGACATGTTTTCCAGCGATACGGGCTTTCTCAACAGACCCTGGATCTCGGGATCAGACTAAAAACGCCGACAAGAAAATCGGCTTGACTTCGGCTTCGGGCGACAACTAACTTGAGCCGTCACAACAGATGCACCCATCCAACTTGGAGTCAGTCTTGAAACTCGAGCGCGAACTCAAATGGATATTTCCGGCAACACTTGTCCTGTTCGCTATCCTCTTCTCGATTGCATTCATAAACGCTCCAATCCAGGCCGACGACGCATGGCTCGGACAACAGGTCAATTCGCTACTCGATCACGGAGAGATTCGATCATCCCTCTTTCTCGACTTCCCCCCTCTCGACGGCGATATTGTGGTTTATCACAAGCTGTTGATATGGTCAGCTGCGGGCATATGTGCAGTACTCGGCTGGGGACTGCACCAGTTGCGTCTCCTGCCGGTTATCTGCGGACTTCTCACACTCGTGCTTCTGTACCGCTTACCGATTCAAAACGACTTTAAACTGACGCGCAAACTCGCGATTCTCTTACTCCTCTTCACACCGGTATTCTGGAATAAGCAGCTTCTCTTTCGGCCCGATCCGATGGTAATGCTGATCGGTTTCGCGAGCTTCATCACGCTGATGCGGGCACGTGACAGTCACGACCTTCGCATGTACATCCTATCCGGAGCACTCGCAGGTCTTGCGGCGTTGGCACATCCTCTCGGACTCGCGTTCGCAGCAGCAGCATTGATCCTGTCTCTCATGGACAAGAGACTGCTTCCAGCAGGATTGCATCTGATTACTGCTGGAGTGTTCTTCCTGCCGTATCTCTCCGGACTATTCACGAAGCCCGACCTCTTCATAGCGCAGATGTTCGACAATGATCTTATGCTTGCCAGGGTGCCCTCCAAGTGGTGGACTCCATTCATGAGCGTAATCGAGGAACACAAGCGGCTTTTCCGCAAACCGGAAATTATCGGCATATCCGTGCTCTTCTTGCTGTCCATCGCTGCTATGGGGCGAGACCAGTTCAAGAAAGCTCGCCCGGTCCTGATGTACGCTGGTGTTCTGATAATCGTTATTGCCATTCCACCTTTTCCGAAGATGACGCAGTACTCGGTACCTCTCATGCCCTTCTTCGCT
>CAYQCE010000030.1:0-35466 GCA_964415885.1 uncultured Ignavibacteria bacterium | reverse complement strand
CCAGTCAACTGATCAATCTCCAGCCTCGCAATCCGGGCCTGATAGCGTGCAGACACGAGCGCCGTTCGCGCTCTGATGAGATTAACCTGCGCGTCGCGAAACTCTATCGAACTCGTGGCACCGATATCGTACCGATCCTGCTGAAGCTCGAGATTCTGACGAGCCGCCTCGACATTCTCCTCTTCGAGTCGTATCAACTCCATACGCTGGTGAAAGGTCTCGTACTTCTCCTGAACCAGCCCGGCGAGCAGATTTTCCGTGCGCTGCAGAGCAAGCCGGGCATTCTCTGATTCGATTCGGGCATTCTGGTACGTGATCCTGTCGCGCGTTCCATTGAAGATATTAAACGAGAGTATCAGTCCGACTGACCCATCCCGGCTCTCGGTGATAACATCCTCCGGGCGTCCATCCGTACTAATCGTTCGATCTGTGTAGCCGTAATCGGCAGTCAGGTTGAGTCGCGGAAGGAAGTTTGAAAACGCACCGCCGACCTGACTCTCCGCAGCTTTTCTCGACTGCTCTGCAACCATCAGAGAGCTGTTGTTCTCGAAAGCGAGAGCCCGAATTCTTTCGAGACTTATATCCAGCGAGTCGATATCAATCTTTTCGGATACAGCGACGTCCATCGTCGGATTTCGACCCAATGCCAGATTCAAGTCTTCGCGAGCGATTGTCACCGCAAGCCGCTGGTCGAGAAACAGCGCCTGATCATTGTTGTACGAGACCTGAGCGTTCAGGAGATCGGTGGAGGACGCTCCCCCGACCTCATTCCGGACCCGCTCGCGGCCCAGGCGTTCTTCGGATACCGCGCGGGTGTCCTCGGCCACTCGAAGGATTTGCTGTTGCTGTACGAGATTGAAATAGGCTCGCGATATATCAACGACCCGCTGTTCGATCGTGTTTCTCGCCTGATATTCTCCCAGTCGTGCGAGAGCGTCATATCGCTTCTTCTCAACGAACATTCTGAAGCCGTCGAACACTGTCCAGTTAAGAAAAATCGAGCCTCCATACTGTTCCGTCTCGGAATCGCCGAAACTGAACGGAGAATTCGTCGTCTGATCACTTTCGGATCGTATCACATTTCCGGACAGATCGAGCGTGGGAAGAAACCCCGCCGTGCCGAAGCCCTTGTTGTTTTGCGCTATCCGGGCTTCATTTCGTGCTATGCGAATGTCGAAGTTGTTGCGCAATCCGATCTCGATAGCCTGCTCGAGGGTTAACGTATCCTGCGAGAATGCCCGTGTAGACACGATAACCACGGCAAACAGCATCAATGATACTATAACGTGTCTCATGTTCGTCCCTCTCAAATCAATCCACCGCCGGCATTTCGAGTTCCTTGACCGCAGGCTCCACCGATTCAGGCGTTACCTTCTCCCGCTTGAACAGAGAATTGAACCGCACTCTCAGGCTGGAGAATACCAGAAATGATGCGGGGAGAATCAACAGCAGGATGAAAGTACCGAAAATCAGACCGTAAGCCACCGACACGGCCATCGGAATCAGGAACTGCGCCTGTCTGCTCTTCTCGAGAATCAGTGGCGCAAGCCCGAGCGATGTTGTGAATGTCGTGAGTAGAATCGGCCTCAGGCGGCTCAAGCCTGCGTTGTAGACAGCGTCATACACTTTCTGACCGGACTTGAGATTACGGTTTACCTGGTCCACGAGAACGATACTGTCGTTTATGATAATGCCAGACAGGGCTATGATCCCGATCACGGAGAGCATGTTGATCTGCAGCCCCTGAATACCGTGCCCCCAAATTGCACCGAGCATCCCGATCGGTATCAACGAGAAGATCAGCAGAGCCTGACCGTAAGACCTGAACACGAGCGTCACAAGAATGAACATCCCGAGCAGCGCCATCGGAAATGCTCTCGCCATCGATTTTTGCATTTTGGCCTGATCTCTCGACTGACCTTCGAATGACGCCCTGACCCCCTGCACCTGCGAGAGAACCGGCGGCAGAATCTCGTTTTCAATTTCGGCGAGGATAGGCGGCAGATCGTCCTCGATATCCTCCTGGTCGGCCTCCACCTTGATTTCCCGCATTCTGTCGAGATGACTGATCGTCGTCACACCGCGTTCGATCGAATAGTCCGCTAACTCAGCAAACGGATATTCGGCGCCGTCGGGTGTCCGAATTCTCATCTGGTCGAGGAGCCCGAGAGCCGCACGGTCCTCGGGACGATACCTTACCCAGACCCTGATCTCGTCACGCCCGCGTTGAATTCGCTGGATCTCCTGCCCGAAGAACCCCTGCCGGACCTGCCCGGCCACGTCCTGCAGAGTCAA
This sequence comes from uncultured Ignavibacteria bacterium, assembly GCA_964415885.1. Classification (GTDB taxonomy): domain Bacteria; phylum Zixibacteria; class MSB-5A5; order JAABVY01; family JAHJOQ01; genus CAYQCE01. The sequence continues at coordinate 33,171 of CAYQCE010000030.1, read as the reverse complement.
TCCGAGAGCGTAAGCACGGGGCTTGAGCTCGATATTAACCTCGCGTCTCCCTTCCTGGTCACTGTCGGTCACATCCTTGACCGCACCGTAACTCTCCAGTTCGGTTACGAGCATCTCTTTGGCTCGGTTCAGCTCCTCGTAGTCGTTCCCGAGCAGACTAACCGAGATCGGCTTACCGAATCTTCCGACAGTCCCGAAAGTGATATTCTGTGCCTCCGGAACCGGACCCACCTTCTCACGAATCATGTTCGCAATCACGCGGCTGCTCATGTCTCGCACTTCGCCGTCGAGCAACTCGACCAAAAGCTGCCCGGCGTGACTGCCCGATTCACCAAAGTTGTTACTTCCGATATCGCGCTTGATGCCCAGCACCACATCACGGCCATCCGGCCTCTCTGCCTTGAGTTCCTCATTGACAACCCAAACCGATTTTTCGATCTCGGCGAGCAGCGAATCGGTGTCCGCCTCCTGGCGGCCTGCAACAAGCGAGACATTGATCGGCACTGTATCACTGTCGATGAACGGGAAGAAAGTAACGCCGATGAACCCGCCGCCTACAAGCCCGATAGTGAGCATCACGAAGGCGATCGGAGTGACGACCGTGATCCATTTGTGCTTGAGAGCGTATTTCAATGACGGTGCGTAGAACCTGTGGGTAATTCGATAGATAACATTCTCTATCTTCTCTCTGAACTTCGAGGTCTTGGCGTCCGGTTCAAGAGCTTTGGAGTGAGCGAGATGTGAAGGCAACACGAAGAAAGCCTCGACGAGCGAAAACAGCAGCGAGAATATCACGACGAACGCCATCTGCCAGATGAACTTTCCGAGCATACCGTCGAGGAAGAAGAACGGCAGAAACGCTATCACAGTTGTCAAGACCGCCGCAGTAACGGGCGCAATCATCTCGGTTGTTCCGCCGATTGCGGCGCGGAACCGCTTCTCGCCAACCTCATACCTGGCATAGATATTCTCCCCCACCACGATCGCATCATCCACGAGAATACCGACAACCAGGATCATGCCGAATAGAGAGATTACGTTGATTGTCAGGCCCTGAAATGCCGCCAGAATGAACATCCCGGCAAAAGAGAAAGGTATGCTGACAGCCACCCACCATGCGAGACGGACGCGCAGGAAGAATCCGAGCGCTATGACTATCAATCCCAGTCCAATCAAACCGTTCTTGACAAGAAGATCGACACGCTGCCTGAGAGGGACAGTGCGATCATCGATTACGAGTGCCTCGATTGCCTCGTTCGTCTGGTTAAACTCCGCCACTTTCTCCTTGGCGACATCGGCGATCGCGATTATGTCCTCATCTTCGGCCTGGTCGATATTGAGCACAACGGCAGCTCGGCCGTTGTAATACTGCTTGTCAGGAACATCCTCCCACTGTTCCCTTATGACGGCAACATCTTCCAGTTTCAGAACCGTGCCGTCCGGAATCCCTCGAATCGGAATATCCGCGAGCTCGTCAGCATGGTATCCACGCCCCCAGGCGCGAATCAAGATCTCCTCGTCACCGGTATCGAATTTGCCACCGGATATATTGATATTCGCACGCGAGACAGCGGCGGCTATTTCATCAAATGTGAGCTGATAACGCCTCAGATTGGACTCAGATACCTCGATCGAAAACTCGAGATCGGGAATACCCTCAATCGTGACCTGCGAAATCTCCGGAGTGGTTAGAATCTGGTCGCGGAAATCTTCGGCAATGTATTTCAGGTTGTATAGATCGGTATCGCCATAGAGCAGCACTGAGAGCGCCCGCTCGCGGAATGACTGCTCGAAAATTACCGGCTTCTCGACATCTACAGGGAATGAGTTGATCCTGTCGACAGCGTTTTTCACATCCGCGAGGGCATCATTCAAATCCGTGCCCTTCGTCAACTCGACCGAGACCGTGCCGAAATTCTCTCTCGATACCGATGTTATCCGGTCGATCCCTTCGAGACCATCAAGAGTCTCCTCTATCTTCAGGACTACGCCTTCTGCAACCTCCTCCGGAGAGGCTCCCGGATAAGCCACCTGAACGGTGATCGAGTCCGGCTCGATCTCCGGAAAGAACGAGAATCGTATCTGGCCCAGGGCTATCATCCCGAATCCGATCACACTGAAGAAGAGGACCGATGTCCATACCGGGTACTTTATGAAAAACGAAACGACCTTTCGCATCTATTCAGTCTCCAGACCTATGTTTCGAGATTGCGCGACGTGGCCGGCATACCCGGGGCCACACCCTGGAGGAGTTCAGTGACAAGAGTGTCGCCGTTCGACAGGCCGCCGCTCACTATCGCGTTATCTGTCTCCATGCGAGCGATCTCGACCTCACGATACTCGAACACGCCATCATTGATGACGTAGACGAACCGATCCTCGTACAGCGCGCGTCGCGGGACCTCACAGGCGTTCTCGATCACCCGGCCCGGTATCTCGACATCGAGGTATGAACCCTCGAAAAGCGGTTTGCTGTCGTTGACATCAACGCTCACGTACAATTGAACTGTCTGCGTCCTCGTATCGATAGTACTCGCGCTACGGGCGATTGTCCCGGTGTAACTCTCCGCTCCACCGGACAGAGTCAGCCCGACCGCCTGTGACCTGTCGATCCAATCGACATCCGTGACCGGCACCGGCACTTCGACCTCGAGGCTCTCGAGATTCAGTATCTGACCGAGAAGCGTTCCGCTGCGAGCGGTCGACCCGATCCGCATGTTTGTCGACAGTATCGACCCATCGAACGGAGCGTAGAAATGGTGCTTCCCCAGCACCATCTCGAGGTCTCGAACGGAATAGTACATCTTGTAAACGTTGAATCGAGACAGAAACAGCTTTATCTTATGATTGTCTGCCCCCGGCAAATCCGGGACCCTGCTACCGAATTCTATCCTGCTGAAATAGTCCTGCCATTTCTGAAACTTATCCGGGAAATCGATTTTGATTTCGGGCAACACCTGTGCAAGAGCTGTCATCAGCTCGCTCTTGGTCGAGTTCAGTTGATAGCGTGCCTGACGATCATCGATTTTGAGCAGCAGATCGCCCTTCCTGAACGATTGCGCCGGCTTGAACGGCACCTCACCCTCCATCAGCGTTCCGGAGACCTCACTGAAAAGCTCCACCGGTTGCGCGCTCACTACTCTGCCGAGCGCACGAATGTCCGCTGGAATCGTGCCGAGACTCACTGTCTCCGTGAATACCGCCTTGGGTCGCGGAGCCGGATTCCTCTTGGGCGGTTCGGACCTCAGGCTCAGTAGCCCTATCATCGAGAAGAATCCCCCTGCCAGTATGACAACGGGGACGAGCAGTTTCAACGGCAGTTTCATCTTCCATTTACCTCTCACATTGTCAGTTCAAAGTACATATATGCCTAACGCAAGCTATCGCATACAACTGCGATCAAAGCGTATCCCGGATCTCCGTTGTTACTTCCGGGCATTCCTTATTTGGACCCTCTCCGGAGGCAGTTTCTTTCGCCGACAGGTTCGAATGTACCTTCAGAAGCGTTTTTTTGCAGAGGGCAAGCTCGGAATCGTCTATGCCTTCCTCAGCTCTCGTTTCGAGTTCCCTGCCCAACTGTATCAGCTCCAATGCGATCCGATTCCCCTCGCTCGTCAGCCGGAGCAGTTTCCGTCGGCGATCCTCTGAGTCGGGATAGCGCTTAAGGAATCCGCTATTCTCCAGACTATCGATGATCCTCGTTAACGACGCCTTGTCGCGACCTACCAGATCGACAAAACAGCTCTGACACAGTCCGGGATGTCTATGGACATTTATCAGTATGATCATCCGCACATGATCCAGATCATACCCGCTTTCTGACAGGGCATTGTCCAGTCCCTTCAGCCAAAGCGAGGATACATAACCAACTATCCGTCCAAGAACATCATTTTCTTTGAGTTCGAGTTTCTCCATGATTCCTCAGTTAGACCGACAACAGTTGCATTTGCAACTAAGTTCCCTGGGCCGCCAAGAAAAGTGGATTGAGATTGTACTTATTTGGGATGGCCGATCCGCATAAGATCGAGCACCGCTGTCCGGGGCCGACAGCGATCAGCGGCAACCCCTTTCGGGGGTTCGAATGTTCAGACAAAGACCGTATGCAGAATCGACCTCGAATCGATGTAAATTCCGTTTGTGTAATATCTTAGAGATCAGCAAGCAACTCCGGAAAAAAGTCGAATTTCGCTTGACAAAAATCCTGGAACCTTTATATTCGCCGATTGTTAGCACTCAATTGAAGTGAGTGCTAACGGGTGTCATAAAGATGTTAAAGATACAGACAGTCAGATAATAGTTGAATTCCAAGGAGGATTCGAACATGGCAGAACAGCTCAATCTCAAGCCGCTGGCGGACCGTGTAGTGGTGAAGCCGCTCGAGCAGCAGGAGGTTAAGAAGGGCGGTATCATCATCCCCGATACCGCGAAGGAAAAGCCCATGCAGGGCGAAATAGTCGCCGCCGGTCCGGGACGGACCACTGAGGACGGCAAGAGGGTCGATCTCGAGGTAAAAGTCGGCGACAAGATTCTCTATGGCAAGTATTCGGGCACCGAGGTATCACTTGACAATCAGGAGTACCTCATCATGCGCGAGTCCGACATCCTCGCAATCATATAATCGAAGCGAATTAAGGAGACAGTTGATATGGCTAAGATGATTGAATACCAGACTTCGGCCCGTGACAAGATCAAAAAGGGTGTCGACAAGCTTGCTGACACCGTGAAGGTCACGCTCGGCCCCAAAGGTCGAAATGTCATTCTCGACAAGAAGTTCGGTTCTCCGACCGTCACCAAGGACGGCGTTACAGTCGCGAAGGAGATCGAGCTCGAGGACAATTTCGAGAACATGGGCGCACAGATGGTGCGCGAGGTAGCATCCAAGACTTCCGACGTTGCCGGTGACGGCACCACGACCGCTACCGTACTCGCCCAGGCTATCTATGCCGAGGGCCTCAAGAATGTGACAGCGGGTACCAACCCGATGGCTATCAAGCGCGGTATCGAGAAGTCTGTCAAGCACGCCGTTGAGGAGATCAAGAAGCTCTCCAAGCCGGTATCCGGCAAGATCGAGATATCGCAGATCGGTACTATTTCTGCCAACAACGACAAACATATCGGTGAGCTGATCGCCGAGGCTATGGACAAGGTCGGTAAAGACGGCGTTATCACAGTCGAGGAAGCCAAGTCGACCGAGACCAATCTCGAGGTCGTCGAAGGTATGCAGTTCGACCGTGGATATCTCTCTCCATACTTCATAACCGATCCCGATTCCATGCATGCCGAACTCGAGGACGCGTATGTTCTGATTCATGACAAGAAGATTTCCTCCATGAAGGATCTTCTCCCGGTTCTCGAGAAAACCGCCCAGACCAGCAAGCCCCTGCTTATCATCTCAGAGGATGTCGAGGGTGAGGCTCTCGCCACGCTGGTAGTGAACAAGCTTCGCGGCACGCTGAAGGTCTGCGCAGTAAAGGCTCCCGGATTCGGCGACCGCAGAAAGGCCATGCTCGAGGATATCGCCGTTCTAACCGGCGGCAAGGTGATCTCCGAGGAACTCGGATTCAAACTCGAGAATGCCGTAATCTCCGATCTCGGTCAGGCGAAAAAGATCTCCGTCGACAAGGACAACACAACGATCGTCGAGGGCGCCGGCAAGACCGAGGATATCAAGGGTCGTATCGAATCAATCCGTAAGCAGATCGAGGACACCACATCCGATTACGATCGCGAGAAACTCCAGGAGCGTCTCGCCAAGCTGGCCGGTGGTGTGGCAGTGATAAACGTCGGTGCCGCCACCGAAACCGAGATGAAAGAAAAGAAAGCCCGCGTCGAGGACGCCCTCCACGCTACCCGTGCGGCGGTCGAGGAAGGTATCATTCCGGGCGGCGGCGTTGCGTATCTGCGCATCCTCCCGACATTCGACGGGCTCAAAATCGAAGGCGACGAGGAAGTCGGCAAGCGGATCATCGTGAAGGCTCTCGAAGCTCCGCTGCGAAATATCGCCTATAACGCCGGTGTCGAAGGCTCCATCGTACTGAACAAGGTGAAGGAAACCAAGGAAGGTCATGGCTACGATGCCGAGAAAGACGAGTATGTCGACATGTACCAGGCCGGTATCATCGACCCGACCAAGGTCGCGCGCTCAGCGCTCGAGAACGCGGCGTCGATCGCATCCCTCCTTCTCACAACCGAGGCTATGGTAGCCGACAAGCCGGAAGAGAAGAAAGACGGCGGCGGAATGCCTCCGGGCGGAATGCCTCCGGGCGGCTACGGCGACATGTACTAAACCGACCAACGGAAAAGCGCAGTAGATAGAAAAAGCCTCCGCAGATGCGGGGGCTTTTCTTGTGTGAATAGCACGCTGTCGAAAACCCTTTCCCGACAGCCCACAGACTTTCGGCAGGGATTCCTGCCGACGCTTGGAGAAGAAGGGCCGGGTAGCCCTCAGCTCGGGGCTTGTTCAAAAACCGCACGACAACGGTCATTACGAGTGAGCGTAGCGAGCGTGGCAATCTCAAAGCAGCCGTATAGTATTTCCTGACTATGAGATCGCCGCGTCACCCCGCCGTTGACGGGACTCCTCGCGATGACAGGTTCTTCTGTGATACGGACTTTTCAACAAGCCCGAAAACGGGGGCTATCTTCTATTCTTCTGCAAGTAGTCAAGTACCTGATCGACAGCTGTCTCTTTCCATCTGCCACGCCTCAATCACCAAATTTCGACCTAACGAAGAAAAGCTCCTCGTGCCTACTCCTGCTCCGGCTCGTATTCCTTGATCTTGAGGCGAAGCGTGTTGCAGTGGATGCCGAGCAGGTCTGACCGATCTACCCGTTCCCGAAGCTCCAGGAACTGCCCGCCGACTGATGCGTTCTACCAGTGATGCGAATTCGTGATACCGTAAGACATGCTGCAGATGGCGCCAAAAGAAAGCTCAGTCCAGTGCTCAACCGACGCGGCGCCAGGAAGCTGGGTGCTGTGGGCTTCCTCTTCTTCACTATCAAAGGTCTGCTCTGGCTGCTCATACCGTTTCTTGTGGCTCGCGGCTGTTTCTAGTGTTTATTTGCTCTTGCAGTGTCTTGCGGTCGGATCTCTGACCTTGTGACCTGCGAGCGAGTCCGGACAGCCACACGCCCGGCACGCCGGCCGCAAGTCCTTTCGGAACGAGATGACACGGCATAGCTTGAGATTGCCGTCCTCGTTTCGCTCGCTCGCAACGACGTTCTCGCCGGGTTTTCAACAGCTTTCTGGGGAGGAGAACAGCCAATTAAACGAGGCATGCTGCACCACATCGAGATTTATGTTAGCGATCTCTCGCGATCGATCGAGTTCTGGGGCTGGTTTCTCGAATGGCTCGGGTATGAGCCATATCAGGACTGGGAGAGCGGGAAGAGCTGGAAACTCGGCGGTACGTATATCGTATTCGTGCAGGTTGAGGATCGATTCAGCCACATACCCTATCATCGATGCGGAGTCGGGCTGAACCATCTCGCCTTTCACGCTGAGTCGAAAGCGCATGTAGATCAACTGACGCGCGAACTCAGAGCCAGGAGCATTACAATTTTGTATGAGGACCGTCATCCGCACGCCGGCGGCACCTATGCCGTGTATTTCGAAGATCCGGACAGGATTAAAGTCGAACTCGTTGCCCCGGACGACTAGTCCCTTTTCGCTACACGGATGCCAATGTGTTCCGATTGTGCACACTCGGGACACATTAGTATCTATCAAAGTGTGATATCTTCACAGACAGACATGTTTCGCTTCCGGCAATCCGCTTACGTCGACTCCTGAACGCTCTAATCGTCTGCAAACTAATCGCTTAGCGCCATATCGAGATAGCTGGCACGAGCTTTGCACTACTGTACCATCGAGCGATGTTGCAACGACTTCTTCGTCTGACGAAAGGTGGACAACGTGTTTGGCAAAGGCGTGAAACTGATCACAATATTCGGTTACGAGATCAGGGTAGATCTGAGTTGGTTAATCCTCGCTGCGTTGATCACATTCACGCTCGCGAGAGGCTTCTTTCCCAACTACTACACAGGCTTTTCGACATTGACATACTGGCTCATGGGAATAGGTGGAGCTATTGGGTTGTTTGTTTCGATAGTACTCCACGAGCTTTCGCACTCTCTCGTAGCGCGTAACTACGGGATACCCATGAAGGGAATCACGCTCTTCATATTCGGTGGCGTTGCGGAGATGCACGATCAGCCGAAAGAACCCAGGAGTGAGATTCTGATGGCGGTGGCGGGACCGATCGTGTCGGTTGTGCTCGGTGGCTTGTTTTTTGGCATCCATTTGCTGATCGATTTTCCCAGCGAGCCGATACACGGTGTTCTCGTCTATCTGGCGCTTATCAATGTGCTGCTGGCGGCTTTCAATATGCTCCCCGCGTTTCCGCTTGATGGGGGACGGATTCTGCGTGGGGCGCTCTGGAGCTGGAAGAGCGACCTCAAATGGGCTACGAGGATATCGTCGCGAATCGGCTCCGGATTCGGGATTGCGCTGATTGTTTTCGGTGCGCTGGACTTTCTGATGGGCAATTTCCTCGGCGGAATGTGGCTCGTGCTGATCGGGCTGTTCCTGCGCGGAATATCCCAGAATTCATACAAGCAGCTCCTGATGCGGCAGGCGTTACAGGGCGAAGAGGTTCGACGATTCATGAAGGACCGCCCGGTGACAGTACCGCCGACCGCGACACTTCAGGAACTGGTCGATGACTACTTCCTCAAGTATCATCACAAGTTCTATCCTGTAACCGAAGACTCCCGGCTGATGGGCTGTGTCAGCATGGAGCAGGTCAAGGAGACTCCCCGGGATCAGTGGAAGGAGCGCAAGGTCGAGGAACTCGCCGTGGAGTGCAACGATGAGAACAGCATCGAGGCGGACACCGACGCCGCCAAGGCGTTGAACCGGATGAGCAAATCGAAGAAGAGCAGGCTTGTAGTAACGGAGGGAGAAAAACTTGCGGGCGTGCTCTCGCTGAAGGACCTTCTAACATACCTTTCGATGAAGACCGAACTTGAGGAAGTGACTGATGCGAGATGATCGATAGATGCAGCACATATCACAAATACTGAGCTGGAAATGAGAACCCTGATGGAGGGAAGGAAAGAATGCGCAAACTTCTACTGTCAATCGGAATCTCCGCGGCAGTTGTGATCGGCGTTCTCGCCGTAACATCACAACCGACTGGCGGACAGGATATGGCTTTCGGCGGATCGGATGATGTTGACTTCGCGGAGAAAACCTGGAAGGCTATGGGCGACTATGAATCCTGGCCGATGAAGAGCGGCTACTATCCCGGGCAATCGCCGCATGGCAAATTTCTGAGAATGTACTACAACATGATAGATGTGAATGGGAACCCCTATCACATTATCGTCAAGGACAACTACGGCGGAGAAGACGCCACTATGGAAACTGTCTCCGAATCGCCTGATGAGTATCTGGCTGCTGTGACAATCATGCTTCAGCGTGAAGAAGGGTATGACGACGAGAACGACAACTGGTTCTGGGTTAAATACGGCCCGGACGGCAAGATTCTAAGTAATCCAAAAGGTGTGGCGCTCGCGGGTCGAGTTGCAAAGGGCACAGATCAGGGATGCATATCGTGTCATGATAATGCGAAGGGCGGAGACTTCCTGTTCAGCAACGATCGATAGACTGTATGTGTATGAGCAATATCACTTCTGATTCGGCGGTGAGTTTATGTCCCGGATTGTAACCATGATTGCAGTGGTTGTCGTGATCACAGTTGTATTCGGCCTGATTATTGTCTACGGTGGCTTCTACAACATATCCGCGATGGAGAAGCACAACTCATTGACTCTATGGGCGATCGAAACTATGAAGGATAATTCGATCGAGCGGCACGCGACCGATATCACCACACCTGGTCTCTCGGACTCCACGATGCTATCGAACGGGTTTGCCCATTTCGATAATAGCTGTGTTCAATGCCACGGTGCACCCGGTATCGGAGCGGATGAATTTGCTATGGGTCTCTATCCCGAGGCTCCATCCCTGAGTGACGAGATTGAAGAGTGGAATCCAGCGGAGTTGTTCTGGATCACAAAACACGGTATCAAGATGACCGGTATGCCTGCGTTTGGTGATACTCATGACGATGATCATATCTGGCAGATGGTGGCGTTTCTGCAGACACTGCCCGATCTCGGCTACTATGGCTATCTCGATATGCGCAAGGCCGGAGCTACGGAGGAGACACACGGTCACGAGCACTGATTTCGGTCTTACCGGTTCGTGTAGATCCCGATATCACGATCCCGAAACGCCCGGCGGGTCCTTCATCTTCATGTTGAACAGCAGTGTTATGGACCCCAGTGCCAAAAGGACTGCGGCAGTAAGGAACGCCATCTGGTATGAGAATAGCTGCGTATTGCCCGCCTCAATGAGATAATCCGTGAGAGGGCCGGTGATTAGAGTCCCGGGAACACCCCAGCTCAAGAAGAGCGTGGCGTTGAACAGGGCGAACAGCCGTCCGCGTTTCTCTGGCGGAATCAAACGTGCTGCGTAGGAGTATCCCGCAGCCATTATTATGACGCGAGAGGCTCCGCCGAGGAATTCCGCCACGAACACGGTCGGGAGGTTGATCGCGAAGATGTAGATGATTAGGTGAAGCATCGCCGTGAGATTGCCGAGAATCAGCAGAAGCCCATCGTTGAATCTTCCGGACATCCTGCCGATCGTCAGCCCGATCAGAAATGTCGCGAACGACGCCATATTGAGAATGTAGCTCAGTAGCCTGCTGGAGACATTGAAGCCTTCATCGAGCGAGAGATACTGTGGTTTGAGGAGCACGATCGAGTTCATGCCGAAATTGATCAGGATCATCGCGAGCAGAAAGACCGCATACTTGGCGGATATCGACAGGCTTCCCTTCCCCTCAATAACCTTGCCGAGAGGAGCCATTCCGCGGCGCTTGTTCCTGCTGCGATCGCCTATTCCGCCCTCCGGTGCGGTGAACATCGGGATGGTCGAGATCAGCATTACCCCGGATGCGATGATGAACAACACCCCACTTTCGAATCCCCACCCGTCATACTGCCGCGAGAGACCGTCGTACATCACTCCACCGACGAGTATTCCGATCATTCGACCGATGGCGCCGATACTCTGGAGCTTCCCCTGCAAGCCCGCTCGTTTGTCCGAAGGGTATAGATCAGAGACAAGCGCGCTCCATCCGAGGTTGGACATCGACCAGAAGATTTCCACGATCGACATCCCGATTATGATGGCGTATCCGGCGGCGGCCTTGTCCCCGGGCAGTGTATGGGCGTACCAAACGCCGAATGTAATCAACGCCGCAATTATCTCGCCGATTATGATGAGGGTTCGTCGAAGCTGCAGGCGATCGGAAACGCGTCCCCAGACGAATGTCTGAAAGATGACATTCACGATCATTGAGAACGTGGCGAAGAGCGTTGTCTCAGTGACACTCAGACCGAGAAAGAACCGCAGGTATATGGACAAGTAGCTGTAAAACAGCCCGCGCCTGAACTGAACGAGAATCTCGAACGATGAGATACTCAAGAATGTCTTGCGGGAATGTACCAAAGCTCTCTTGCTCCTGAGACCGGCTTAAGAATATCCCCCGAAATTCGCTCAAGTAGCGCCATTTGTCAAGCTCCTAACTTCCCCCGGTTCTGCAGATTGATCCGAGATGGACTTGTGGCAGGCTTCAGAATGTCGTAGTATGTACTACCGTGATGGATGAAAGGAGTCCCCTTTGGCTGCACGAGATTCCGGAGTCGAACAGCATTATGATGTCGCTGATCTTTGTGAGAGGATAAAGTCGGCGCTTGCTGGAGTCGGCAAGGACTTCGAGAATCTTACTACCGATGATCTGTTCTTCTTCGATGAAATTCATATCGGTGGTCGAAGGGAAACCCGGCTGATAGCCGAGAATTTTAGCCTGTGTAAAGGTGATCTTGTCCTCGATATCGGATGCGGAGTCGGTGGACCCGCGCGGACTCTCGCGCACGAATTCGGCTGCCGCCTTGTCGGTATCGACATTACGCGGTCATTCTGCAGGGCTGCCGATATGCTCACTCGGTTGGTCAGCCTGGAAGATGCCGCATCTTTCGTGAATGCTGATGCTGTTCAACTGCCCTTCGTAGAGCGCTCGTTCGATGCTGTCTGGATGCAGCATACTGCCTTGAATATCGAAGACAAACGTGAGCTCTTCTCTGAGATCCATCGGGTTCTCAAATCAGGCGGAGAGCTGATTCTACATGAGGTCGTATCCGGAAATACCAATTCGATGCACTATCCGGTATTTTGGGCAGCCGGAGACGACACAAATCATCTATCGACCGAGTCTGAGCTGCGGCTCGGGCTCGAAGATGCCGGATTGCGGACCCAACAGTGGGAGGACGTCACCGCGCGGTCTCTCGAATGGTACCGACGACTAAAGGCGAGATCATCATCCAAAGCATCCAAACCACTGCTCGATATTTCGGTTGTAGTCGAGCGTGATGTCCCCGCGAAGATCAAGAATCTCGTGCGGAACCTCGATGCGGGTAACATCCGGGTTATTCAGGCCAAACTGACTTGTGTCGATTGACCGGGCGCTCTTATTCTCGCCATTGATTCTCTGCAAGTTTCGGCAGTACTCCGTGTCAATCTCTCGAACAAGGGAAATGATGAATTCGGATCGGTCTTCGATAAAGGAGTTATACTATGAAGCTGCCATGCCTCACAATTGTCGCTGTGATGTTGATTGCAGGCCCCGCCAACGCTATCGGAATTGCTGACCTCGCGAGGATACAGGCAGACAAACTCTCTTCAATGCTCAGTTTGAGCGAGAAACAAACCGCCGAAGTGAGCGAGTTAATCCGAGCCCAGATACTGAAGCTGCAGGTGTCGGAAGACATGTCGAGTGATAACAGGCGCGAAATGATGGCCGAGATTCGATCTATCGAGACTGACACCCGCGAGAGTATCCGGGGCGTTCTCGATGACAACCAGGCGCAGATGTTGGCGGAGATGCGTGGTTCAATTCTACCACAGCCGCGAATGCTCAATCTGAACGAGCATCTCGATCTGAACGAGTCACAATACATCGCGATCGACAGCATACTGACCTCATACAGGGAGCGAATGGAGCCACGCTCGGAAGACCGCCGGGAGATGCGTGAGCAGATGCGGAAGATGAACGATGAGATAACGGAGCTTCTCACCGATGAGCAGAAGCAGAAGTACGAGAAGCTTATGGATGCTCGTCGGGACGAGATGCGCGATCAATCCGGGAGACGCGATCGCGGAGGAGGCAGCCGACGCTGGTGATGCTCACCTACTAACAAGTTTGCCCACTCATGCCCAGCAGCCTGCGCCACACGTGAAGTGTGGCGCGGCCGCATCCTGAGAGGCTCTTTCAGAGCTTGTGGTTTCTTACCGAGGTGCCGAGGCAAAAAACACTTTCATCCGAGTCATTTCTGAACCCTCTCCGCGAATAATCTTGTAAACTGTAGTGGTTTGTTTCCGTCATTTAGTATATGATGCAGTGCGACTATCAGATGGAGATTAGAGATGACCGGTGTCAGAGTCACAGGCGTTGCGATAGTACTCATACTCGTGTTTTCATCCGCATCTCCTGGCGGAGAAATCGAGATTACCGTCGATCCGAGAATCGAACTGCTCGCGGTCGTTCAATACCTGAGCGGTTACGACGACCGTGTGGGGCTGATTACTGATTTCGAATTCGAATACAAGCGCGGTATCGCAGATTATTTCGGCAGCTATTCCGGCCACCCAGCCGTGATCTATTTCGATAGATTGAGTCAGAGCGGGTTCTCATTTGATGCACCGCCATCCGCGATGCTGTTTCTGACAGATCCGCCTGAACTCGAGCAGAGGTATCCGTTCACTCAGTATATCACGAATCGAGCCGGCGGTAAAGATCGGCTCGCCGAATTCGTCGAGATGCTGCGATCGTTTGCGGTCGATACCGATTTTATGCGTTTCTATGCCTCGCATAGAGCGGAATATGATTCGATGATCGAAGCCGTTCAATTGAAGCTTGGAGGTCATGAATACGCGCAGATGCTCGAGGAGTATTATGGGATGGAGCAGAACGGCTATTACATCGTCCTCGCTCCCCTGTTTCATCCGGGCGGTTTCGGACCGAGAGTCGAAGTCGCGGGCAATCTGTTCGACGTATACAGCATCGTGGGCCCGCAGGGTGTCTCTGATGACCTCCCCGACTTTGGTACCGAAGAGGGCTTTCGTCATATGGCAGTCCATGAATTCAGCCATTCGTTCGTAAATCCGACAACATCCGGACATCGCGACAGGATCATGAAATACGATATTCTATACAATCCGATCGCGGAGAAAATGACAAAAATGGCTTACCCGAACTGGGAGACGTGCGTCAACGAGCATTTAGTCCGGGCAATCACGATTCGAATCGAGGCGCTGTACATGGGCGACACGGGGTTTCGTGACATGGTTTCGCGGGAACTTGCACAGGGGTTCATCTATGTACCAGCAATACTTGAGGCGCTTGAAAAATATGAGGCGAACCGGGATTTGTACGCAGATTTCACCAGTTTCTATCCGACAATGATTGGTACGTTCCGCAATCTATCCGAGATGGATGCCGGCGAGCTTCTACCGGGCAGGTTTGACGGTCCAATCAACGCCGGCCTGGATGACAAGTCCAACACGGTGATAATCGTACCAACATCGGAGAGGACGGAAGAGGCGAACAAGAGAATCTTCGAGTATGCGGAGCTGGTGCGTGACAAGTACTTCACCGAGAGCGATATAATAGCCGATACTGTGGCCCTGAAGCTTGATCTCTCCGATTTTTCTATCGTAGCGTACGGAACCGTATGGGGAAATCGGTGGCTCCTCGAACACAGGGAGTTGTTTCCGTTCAGCATCTATCCCGACAGCCTTGTCGCGGATTCATCATACGTCGGTGGGGGCTATCGGTTTATTACGAGCCTGCGAAACCCCTATGCCCCGGCCAGGGCGCTGATAATATATACGGCAACCGATGCGGACAGTGTACACGGCATCAACTCGGTATTCCACGGACCTACGGACTGGATTGTCGGGAAAGGCAGAAACCCGGTGTCGCAGGGATTCTACGACAAAAGTACCGACTTCTGGGCGTTCTGATCCGCCTCTACGATATCAGCAGCCGGGTGACTCACTTGTCATTATGAACAACGGCTGCATCTCGAAGCTTCGATAGTTCGGGCGTAGTCGTTCTCTGTTGTAGTGCTTTTCGACATTCACGGACTTCTTGGAGCTCGTCACGACATCGATCGGGACATTGTCATAGCGCCCGTTCTTCAACACTACGAGCCTTCCGTGCACACCAGACAGTATGAGATCGAGTGCGAGGTTGCCGTACGCCATCGGCACGATCGAATCGATAGCATCCGGGTCGCCGCCGCGTACGAGATAGCCGAGCTTCTGATTTATCACGTTGATTGGCTTGTCTTTGTTGAACTTCGCAGATATCTCTTTCATCCGTGCCGATACGAGTTCTCCGATACCGCCAAGTTTCTGATGACCGTAAGCATCCTTCTCCGTATCCTTGAATACCATCTCTCCGCCCTCGAACATCGCTCCCTCGGAGACAAGCACGACCGAGTATTTGCTCGGGTTCCGTTCTCGATCCTGAGTAAGAAGCTCTGTCAGCAGCTCAATATCAAACTTGTGCTCCGGAATCACGCAGCGATTCGCTGCTCCGGCCATGGTTGGCAGCATGGCGGTAAATCCGGCGTAGCGCCCGAATACCTCCAGCACAAGGAATCTCTCGTGCGATCCGGCAGAGGTTCTGAGACTGTTGGTCATGTGAATAGTGCGTGTTACGCAAGTCGAGAAGCCGATGCAATAATCGGTGCCGGGGACATCGTTATCCATCGTCTTGGGGATCGCGACAACTTTGACCCCCTCCTTGTAGAGACGTACGCCGTAGCTCAGGGTGTCGTCACCACCGATAGGGATCAGATAGTCGATTCCGAGCCAGTCGAGGTTCTTGATAACTTCTTCTGTGAGGTCGTTCTTTTCTTCTGTAAACCTGTCGTTCAGATGCTCCGGTACATTCTCCTGCTTCACGTGTCCCGGATGCGTGCGCGAGCTGTGAAGAAAAGTGCCGCCGGTTCGTCCGGCCTTGTTCACGATTTCCTCGGTCAGAATCTGGTAGCAGTTGCTGTTGTCGGCGGTCTCATCCCTAATTATGCTCATCGGTCCGGCCCACCCGCGTCTCATGCCGACAACCTGGTATCCTTCTCTGATGGCACGAATGGTGACTGCTCTTATCGCGGGATTCAGACCGGGTACATCCCCGCCGCCGGTCAATATGCCGATTACGCCCTTCTTCGTGTTCACATTAGCCACAAACGCACCTCCGTACATGCCTCAAAAGTATCCCCCGTGCGTAGAGCCTGAGCACTCACCCGGGTAATTCGATTATCCAGCTCAGTAGTTATATCGGAATCTTTTTGAATCACTTGCGCTTTCATCTGATTCAGCATAGTACAAACGAGGTTGAATCCGTGCAAGTTCCACAAAAGACGGAAAGTGCCGATAGTCGAAGGCTCGACATCGGGACTTCAATATGTCTGTTGTATCGCAAAGACGTTCATGATCTACGCGCTCATCATAACTCTCGGTGTAAAGGCACTCCTTGCGAGGATTCGTTATCATCCAGACTCTGCCTGAATGACAGCTAACGGAGGATGTGCGTGAATATGCCTCGCCCCGTCATTTTGACTCAAAGCTTCGGTGCGTCCCTCGCATATTCTTGTTGGCATTTATGGGCTAAACAGGTATCTGAAAGGCGTACTTCCAAACGGAACAGAATCTGAAACATCTGCGTTCTGAGTACTATGATAGGTTATCGATGGAGGTAGACATCTCGACAGAATCTGTTGCTATTGTTACGAGCCTGCTGGCTCTTCTCGCTATTGCGGGACCTTCCTTTGGTCAGAATCGCGAGATCCAGAAGGAGATCGTTCAGGGTCATCCAATGTACACCGGGCTCGAGCCTGGTGACATTCCGCCGATTCTCGAGCCGGAATTTGAACGAATCGAGAAGGCGGAGGACATGTACCTGGCAGATGAGCCTTTGATTGCGGTTGTAGACGGCGACTCTGCAAAGGCTTACTCGACCTGGCACCTGGACAATCATGAAGTCGTCAACGACTACATCAATGGCAAAGCGATAACTGTGACATGGTGACCGCTTTGCTTCACCGGCATAGTTTATGCCGCGACCGTCGATTCAGTTCGATACACATTTCAGGCGTCCGGGTCACTCTGGCAAGATGCTCTCGTTCTGCAGGATTTCGAGACCAGGTCACTCTGGTCGCAGGTCTCGGGGCAGTGCATTAAAGGAAAGCTTCTTGGCAGCGAACTGACCCAGATACCGGCCGTGCATCTCACGTTTGCGGAATTCAAACGGCTTCATCCTGACGGTGTCCTGCTTGAGAAACCTGAAGGTTTAGAGAGAAGCCCGTACGAAGGCTATTACGCCGACGATGACATGCTGGGCATTTTTGGACGGGCGAACAAGTTTCAGAAGCTTGATGGAAAGGCCAGAGTTTTCGGGGTAAGAAAAGATAACAAGCAGGTTGCGGTCTCCGCTGAGCTTCTCCGGTCTCACCATTTCGTTGTGCTCAGTCAGTTCGAAACACCGGTCGTTCTGACCGAGAGTGAGGGTGGCGCGGTCCAGGCATATACTCTGGATCGTGAAGTCGACATCGACTCTATTGGTCAGAAAAATGGACTGATAATTGATCACACGACCGGGCGTAAATGGAGAACTGCTTCGGGCAAGAGTGTCGATGGTTCGCCGGATCTTGAGCGCGTTCCGGTGATGACATCTTTCTGGTTTGCATGGATCAGTTTTTTCCCACACACACATCTCGTGAAATGAGTCACGCATCAGATTGACATTTCACCGACACTGGCTGTATATTCCGCGAGAATTACAACCGTGGAATCAAGGAGTAGATTATGCTGGAAGACGCCAGAAAACTGTGGCCG
The DNA here is from genome assembly GCA_964415885.1 of uncultured Ignavibacteria bacterium. Classification (GTDB taxonomy): domain Bacteria; phylum Zixibacteria; class MSB-5A5; order JAABVY01; family JAHJOQ01; genus CAYQCE01. The sequence goes on along the minus strand of CAYQCE010000030.1, from coordinate 15,134 downwards.
GAACTCGAATGGATCAAGGATGAGGAACTGAGAGACAAGACGGCGCGAACGTGGGCTCTCGCGCTGGAGCGAAGCCCATTGACTGCTGATGACCTCGACGAAATTCCATTCACGCTCCTGATCAAGGATTGCCCGGTGACATTCATGGAGCATAAGAGAGCGGTCGTTCATGTGGCGTATGAGTCGGCGAAAAAGATGATCCATTTCTTTAAGGAAAACCTGCCGATCGATCTGGACGTGGTTGTTTCGGGCGCGATCCTCGCAGATGTCGGTAAGCTCCTTGAATATGAGAAGAAGGACGGCAAGGCTGTCCAGAGCCGATATGGCAAGTTCGTGCGGCATCCGTTCTCGGGAGTGGGGCTTGCAATGGAGTGCGGGCTGCCGGAGACGGTCTGCCACATCATCGCGGCGCACGCCGGCGAGGGTGACATGGTGAAAAGATCGGCCGAGGCGTACATCGTGCACCATGCCGATTTCATGACCTTTCTGCCATTCAAAAATCTGGCTTAGATGAGGGGGGCAGTGAAATTAGGGCATATCAGCAAGGTCATTCTGTTCGTCGAGGATATGAATGCGGAGGTTGAATTCTATCGCCACAAACTCGGCCTGCCGGTGACATTTCCCCGCAACCGTGATGACTACAGCAACGAATACTGGTAGACGTTCGATACCGGAGAATGTACTCTCGCCCTCCATGGTGGCGGCGAGGGCAAAATAGGACAGGATTCCGCCGGCTTCGTGTTCGAAGTGGATGATGTCGAGAAGGTTAGAGCGGAACTTCTGAGTCGAGGAGTCGAGCTGGGCAAGATACGAGAAGCTTCGCCCGGGATACTCGTTTGCGATTGCACCGACCCCGAAGGACACCGATTTTCAATCGAATCGAAGGAGTGAGTGATGCCATACAGGTTCTCGAAATGTATCAGCCTTCAAACGGATGATTTCGCCGGCGCCGCTGAGTTCTACAAGAATGTCCTCGGGTTCGAGGTCAAGGATGACCCGGAGGAAGAAAGTCTCGAGCTGGATGGCCATCAGAATCGGATATTTCTGGAGAAGGGCAAGTTCGGCGGCGTTGTGATGGAGTTGCTTGTGCCCGATCTCGAAGAGGCAAGAGTTGAGCTTCTGAAGGCGGGCTGTTCAGTCTTGGCATGGAACGGCAAAGGCAACGACAACTACGTACGCGACCCTTTCGGATTCGTGTTCAATCTCTGGGAGGAACCGGAGGCGTTTTGAACCCGCTCGATGCCTATTTCGCGTCGTTCGCCTCGATCTTGTGTATCGATAGAAAACTCCGGCCGAAAAAGAAAACCTGGATCGTCATCACCAGCAATAGCAGGTCACGCCATATCAGTGACAGCGCGGGACCTTTGGCACGGTCCGAGACCGAAAAACAGCCGCAACTAATATCCACACCTCTTATGTAGACGATAGTAAGAGCAATCAGGAACAAAACGAGCATCGCTCCGATGAGCGCCGTTGCACCTCTCGGGTAGAGGCCAACGATCAGACAGACACCGGCGAACAGCTCGACCCATGGCATGAAGATCGCCATGAAATTGACTAACCAGCCGGGACCGACATGGTAATAATATATCGAGCGGGCGAATTGATCGATATGGATGATCTTGTCGACTGAAGCGTAGATAAACACTACGCCCAGAATCACTCGGAATACAAGAGTCAGGTATTTGTTCGAAACAAGGTCTTTCATACTCTACTCTTCCGTTCCTGCGGTCGGTAGATTCGCATCCGCCCATCTGCGCCATCCGCCATAGAAAATCCTGACGTTCTCGAACCCCTCGTCATCACGGAGATACCGCGCGAGATGAAGACTCGATTCGCACTCCTCGCCGGAGCAATATGTGACTATCTCGGCCAGCGAATCTGTCGTCTCTTTGAGCTTATCGAGATGAGTATGAAATTCCTCATCGGTACCCTCAAAAGGCAGGTTGATCGCGTTCAAGATATGTCCCGCCTCATATTCCTCGGGGAAGCGGGCATCGACGAAGATAACCTCGGGATTCTGATAGAGGGCGGATGCCTCGGAGAGATTCAGAAGCGGCGGATCGCCGGGTTCGCACGATAGGCAGTTCCAGGTCGTGTCGTCCTCGGCGTCGGAGATACTCGGCCAGCTTCCAATCCAGGCGACACGATTGTGTGACAAACTGTTGTTGATCAATCCGGCGACAAATGAGATTGCGAGGATTATTAGTATCTCTTTCAGGAGTCTGTTCATCGATGTCTCGTCTATCGATATTCAGTCGTTATATGATACAGATCGCCGTGTCACTGCGGTCAATTAGATAATACAACCGTGCGTAAAAAGGTTCCCGCTGAAGAGCTTGTTCAGTCGGTCAGCTTAAACTCCCAGCCGCACCAGAAATCGCGTTTCTCCTCATCCGGCGGACAGGCGATACACCTGCTCTCGATTCGCGGATCGACGGTCTTGGCGAAAGTCTCGTACTCGATAATGCCCACCTCTTTGCATGGAAACGGGTCCATGTTCTTCCTGTGGCGGGCGTCCTGTACGCGGCACTTGATCATCTTGAGGACGAGTGTGTTCTCGTCGACCCTCTCGATCTCCTGCTCGTTGATATAGGCATAGCACCGATAATCGAGACATCGTGCTAACGCATCGAGGCCACCACCCGGCTCGATTCCGAGGAAGTTCATGATACGTTTCGCCTCGATAGGCGAAAATCGTCTCCACGCCTCCTTGTCGAGCTCGATTGCTGCATCCATACCGAATTTTTGCTCGGCCGCCTGAAACCAGAGACCATCCATGGCGAGCCATCGCTTCGCCATCTCCTCGACCTGTGCCTTAATCTGGTCGTGTGTCATTTCAATAAGACTCATGCGCGATAAAATAAGGATCAGTCTGGACTTGTCAACGGTTTAGAACTATGTTGATCGACGATACTTGCGAATTGCGAAAGGAGACAAATATGAGGTTGGACGGCAAAATAGCGCTCGTTACCGGAGCGAGTCGCGGTATTGGCGCAGCTACAGCGCAGGTTCTGGCTGAGAATGGCGCCGCGGTCGCCGTGAATTTCTTCGCGAACAGCGAGGCTGCGAATTCTGTCGTGAACGCTATAACCGTCAAGGGCGGCAAGGCGATTGCAATTCAGGCGGATGTTCGCGACTACTCGGCAGCCAAAGAGCTGGTCGAAAAGGTCGAGACCGAGCTCGGCAAGGTCGATATTCTCGTGCTCAACGCCGGCGCCAAGGTACCAATGAAGTCGTTTGTCGATATGACCCACGACGAGTTTATGACCAAAGTTCGGGACGAAATGAACTGCTTTTTCCACACCGCAAAACTGGTTGTGCCGACGATGATAGAGCGAAAGTCCGGCTGTATTGTTGGGATTTCGAGCGGCCTTTCGCGAACGGCCGCGCCCGGATTTTTGGCGCACACGACCGCAAAATCGGGTATCGATGGGTTCATGAAAGCCCTGGCTTTCGAGCTCGGCCCTCATGGTATCCGCGCAAATACAATCGCGCCCGGATTGATAAAGACCGACGCTACTGCGAATGTCCCCGATGAGCGACGGGCACAGATTGCCGCGATGACTCCACTGAGGAGAATCGGTGAACCGCTGGATGTCGCGAAGGCGGTGCTCGCAGTCGCGTCCGATGACGCACAATTCGTCACCGGTGCATACATCCCGGTCAGCGGCGGTGGGTTGATGATCTAAGGCCCTACTGACGGAGCTTGTTGAGAAACCCCAGAACCTCGGTCTTTGCGAATGAGCGTAGCGAGCGTGGCAATCTCAAAGCAGCCGTATAGTATTGCCTGACTATGAGATCGCCGCGTCATTCCGCCTCCGCGGGATTCCTCGCGATGACAGCTTTTCCAGCGGTACTGACTTTTTCAACGAGCCCTGAGGAAGCAGGTTTCTAACGCCATTGTCATCCGGCCGAAGCTCGAGATATCGGTTCAGATATTCCCGTGCGGCCTCCGGATTGCCGAGATTCTGCAGATAGATAAGCCCGATGTTCATCAGAAGCTGCGGGTTCCCCTCGTCGTACTCGAGGGCACGCGTATACATCTGAAGGGCTCTCTCGAAATTGTTCGACTGGTGCGCTGCGTTCCCGAGGTCCTTGTAGACGTTGGATATATTGAACTTTATGTCCCGCTTCGTGGACGGGAAAAGGACGGGCTTCTCGAGCGCGTCCTCATACGCTCGCAGAGCGAGACCATGCTCGCCGGATCTGCGAAAAAACATGCCGATTTCATTCAGCGGAAGCGCTCTCGGATCATGCTCGAAGCGGAGCAGCGCCCGTTCGAGAGAACGCCTTGCCTCTGAGCTGTCCTCCGGATTCGAGGCCAGAATCTGCTCTCCGCGAGCCAGATCAAGATTCGCCAGGAGCTGTCTTGATAGCGGATCACCCGGATCATACTCAATAGGATAGACCGGTACTTCCGGCGGCTCATCCAGCAGAGAACTCACCGCGTACAGAATGCCATAAGTGAACAGGCCGGTCGGAGTCTCATACCAGCCCTCAAGCGTCAGGTAGTGCGATTTCGAGAGGTAGACAGGATACCATGCTGTGCTCAAATATGCGTTGCGAGCCGTGTAGTAATCGTCATACAGGTAGTTCGTTACCTCCTCCGCCTTCCGCATAAGGGCGTGCTTCCGTATCGATCGGTCATAAACATCGACTGTGGTCCGGTATCCCTCCGAATACCGGAGATAGACTGCCGGGAATGAGTTAATATCACCGGCGGTCAACAGGTCGCCATCCCCGGCGGTATCGAGCAGAAGTTTCCCGTACTCCTCCGCGAGCTTGTAATCCGACTTATCCATCGATTTGAGATTGGTCAGCAGCAGGACAGCCGCCAGAAATGAGACTCCGGTAGCGGTAACGATATTCAGGATCGGCGAACTGCTTCGCACTCGAAGCAACTCGATATTCTCTGAGATCAGGAGCAGAGTCGCGAAAAGCGGGATGAGGTAGAATGGGTCGTAGTTGAGCGCCTGGTGAGATGATGACAGAAAGAGTGCAGTCACTAGTATCAGAAGCGCCATAACTGTCCGTTTGCTCCCGCGATGAATGCCGAACACTCCACCGATAACCGCGAGGATCAGTCCCGGCCACCACCACGATTCTATTATTGTGCGGAAATAGAGCGAGATCGCGATGTAGATTCCCTCGAATGACTGACTCACCCATCCGGAGTACTGCTCGAGTGTCATGTGATCGACGAGCGCTTCGGTCGTCTCCGGGTTGCCCCAGTTGGAGATTGGGTCGAGCGCAGACCTGATCGGCAGGTAGAGATATACCGTGCCCGCGATCGCGAGGAGCAGTATCAGAACCGGAATCTGTCTGGTCTTCCGGTACGCCTTCTCCGCCACAAAGAGATAAAGAATCGCGGGTGCGAGCGACAGGGCAGAAGGGTGATTAGTCAGCGACAGGCCAAACAGGTAGATTGCGATATACCATTTTCTCGGATGCTTCGATTCAAGCGAGAGGTAGGCCGCTGCAACGAGCAGAACATTGAGCGCATAGATTTCGATCCCGACCGTCTCGGCCCAGAAGACAGGTGTGAATGCCCAGATCATGCTGAGCGCGAACGCTGACTGGGCGCCGAGCGTTCGGCGGAAGATCAGGTAAACGAACGAGACAGCCGCACTCGCAACTATGATATTGAAAATCCCCGCAGCAAATACCGGGCGGAGGAATGTCAGCGCGGCGACGAATATCCTGCCGAGAATCGTGAACAGCGGGTATCCCGGCGGGTGACATATCCCGAGCGAATCGAGTGCGAGCGCGAACTCGCCGGCATCGCCTATGTAGACCGAGCGGCATGCCGTGATCATGTAGATGACAAACGCGATCGCCCCCGGCACTATCGCAAGATATGCCGATTGCCGGATGGGCGGCGATCCGGTCTTGAGCTTGTCAGATGAGTTGGTCATCGATCCGAATCTAACGATGTCATGCGATCACCGCAAGTGGTCTGTTAGGGGCATTGGTGGTAATCATCTGTTCCAGCCGTTCTCGGAAGATACCCACTGAAAGATGGACAGCCCGGACCAAAGGGCTTGTTTACAAAGCCTGTATCGCCGGAAAACCCGTCATCTCGAGGAGTCCCGCAAGGGTGGGCCGACATGGCGGTCTCATAGTCAGGCAACACTATATGGCAACTTCGAGATTGCCGCGCTCGCCACACTCACTCAACGTGCGGAAAACGCCTCCTCGGAATACTGACGATCAGGTGCAGCATAACACGATTGTGTATCCACCACGTTTCGACGAGCTGTGATTCAATCGCCGACACTCGAAATTCTCCTTCAATAAGTACTGGAGCGTTTACGACCAGAAAACAGCATGATAGGCGGACTAAAAACTATGAAATCAAGACATCCTCGACTGCTCTCCTGGGCGACGCAGGCATTGGATCGGCATATCCGAGACGGACCAGCAGCGCGGGATATCCGCCATCAATGAAATTGAGATCTCCGAGTCTGCCCCGCAGGTTCTCAACCTCGATCGGCTGATTGTAATGTGAGATTGCGATGCCGAGGCGTGTCGCAGTCAGACTGAATCGCTCGAAAAACCGGCCGACGTTTATCCAGTCTCGCTTACCGTCGCTCTCTGAAGAAATTACAAGGAACGCAGAAGCGCTTCTGAGCTTATCGGACTCCGCCTCTATTTGACGATCTGCGCTAAGCATAAACTTGAGTATCAATTTACCGGCGAACACGAACGGCACCGGCGGAAAGCCGACGGCCTCGTATGTAAGGCCGTCCCGGTTCTTTTCCGCATCCCGACGGTTAAATCTCATCCACGAAACAAGCTCTTCCTTGAATGCGGAGCTATCCATCTGACGAGCGATTCCCTCTTCAATCAGGCGTATCAGTTTATCCGTTTGTGATCCACCCCGGACTATATTGGGTTGAACGCCCGTCTCGCCATTGATATCGTTTAGCTCGGAGATATCCTCTTCCGGAATCGGGTCCCCGGTGTACACACTTCTATTCGTTTGCCGTCTCATCATCGTTTCCAGGGCACCGTCATTTGGCCTGCTGGTGCTGTCAGTTGTATCATTCAACCGCACACGGATTCTCTCGTGCCCCGGGTCATCGACAGCCATCTCCAGTGTGGGACTCAACCCCGTAGCCTGAGCCGAGATGATCAGATTCTCAACTGCACACCCCAGACTAATGAAGATCTCTCTGTGGTCCGGATCAACCACAGTCAGTTCGCGTCCGTAATCCGGCAATATCTCGATCGAATCATCGCGAATCCTGAATTTCCATGGCTGGGTGTTATGTCCGGAAGGTGCGAGAACCGCATACGAGATTAGCTTGAGCATCACGGATCCACCGTGTATGCCAACAAACGACTTTCTCTTCTCAAACATACTCTTCGTAACGATATCTATCCCTCCAGCACCAGATCAGTGAGTACAAATGACTGACTGTTATTCTGTTGAACGGGAGCAGACTGCGGAAGTTCAATAGATCGTGTATATAAGAAGCTTTGGCACCTCGGATGACTCCGCAGTATCTGAGGCACGAACGAATATGACCTGGAGGCTGCAGCCACCTATGGCTGATAGAGGCTATACCGTAACTACCGACTCGACCTCGTGCTTTATCTCCCCGAACGCCATACTCACAGTCAGTCCACCGCCAAAAGCGGACCAGATGAACCGTCGACCGACTTTCAGCTCGTCAGAGCGCAGAGCGAGTGCAAGAGGAATAGTCGCCGTAGTCGTGTTGCCGAACTGCCCGCCTGCATCCAAGACCTTGCCATTGAAACCCTGGTCTTTCCACTGGTTCGTTATGTTCTTGTTAAGCATCAGATTGGCCTCGTGAAGAGTAGCGAGATCAAGCATATCCATCGACCACTCAGCCTTTTTCAGGGCTGCGCGAATTCCCGGTCCACCCACCATGGGAACGATTAACTCTCTCACTGCGGCGCCGTCCATAATCAGGCGGTGACGATAACTCATAACATCCTTGCCCGAAATCTCCGGAGCCTTCGATCCACCCATCGGAGTTATGATAATCTCGGAGTCCTTGCCGCTCGCCCAGCTCCAGAACTGCTTATTGTCAAACCAGTCCTCTTCAGCCGGCACGCGTGAACACCAGAGTGCGGTTCCAGCGTCGCCGAGCACGGTCGCCATTGCCCTGTCGCGCCAGTTTATCGTGCTGCTCATACGATCTGCACCGATCAGGAGGAGGTTCTCTGCCATCCCGGAGGAGACCAGAAGGTACGCCTGTCGCAGACAGGACACCCATGTACTGCAGGCAAGTGACGAATCGACGCAGTAAAAATCCCTCGGAATATCATCATCGAACGGCGCTATTCCGAGGCGATCCTGAAGCAGAGCCGAATCAGGCGGGCTGTAGAGGTATGACGGTGTCACTGATCCGAATACTATTCCATCCAGATCCGAAGCCTTCAGTCCCGTTTTCTCCAGAAGCTGTACGGCTGCTCGCGTGGCGAGGTCTATCGTACCCTCACTCTCCGATGCGAATCTGCGCTCCTTGAAACCGATGAAGCGCTGTATCCAGCGATCGCTCGTCGCAAACAGCTTTCTCTCCTTCGGATCAAGACCACCGCCGCCATTGTCGCGGTGTTCTGCGTTTACGCGCATTCGCTCGAGCCGGAGACGAGCGGCTATTCGTTTGTTTGATACTCTACGACTGGGAGCGTACGCCGAGACCGCCCTTATGCGCATCCCGTAACGCTTCGAATTGGCTGATGATTTACTATCCATGCGGAAACTTCCCTGAACGATACCCAAATATAGTCTATGATTTCTTCAAATTGATATTATCAGTTTAACATTCTCACAACATCGAGACATCGGGCTGCAACCGCGCAACTTTTCCCTCGGTTCCGCGCTCGCCTACACCACATTGCTCACGAGTATCATAATATCGCAGTTCTTACCCGTGTGCAACAATAGAGTTTGAATACCCACGATATAAACAACTCCCGACAAGATTAGTTCGAAAGTCGATTGCTTAGATACAATAACATCCAAACAGCAATCGAATTCGATAAACCACATAATATAGCCGCATTTGGCAGGCTAATCCAGCACTTTTCTCGGAACGCCTGGAGTTCGGAAGCTGAAAGGTACCCGCTTCTACCGGGCTTATTGAAAAACCCAAAAAACCTCGGTCTTTGCGAGTAAGCGTAGCGAGCTCGGCAATCTCAAAGTTGCCATATGGTGTTGCCTGCCTGCGAGATCGCCGCGTCGTCCCGCTCTCGCTGGACTCCTCACGATGACGGGTTTTCAGCGATACGGACTCTTTCGAAAAGGCCCTGCTTCACCGTATACCAGGTTCAAGAGTCATTCGGCGCTCTATCGCGGTTCTACTTCTCTTCAGGTGACCGCCAACGGGCTATGTCGCCCGGAATCATCTCACCGCCGTACCTGTCGGTGTAAATCACGGCGAGTTCGGTTCCATAGAATACGATCACCGAGGAATAGTAAACCCAGACGAGCACGACAACCAGCGAGCCTGCAGCGCCATACGCTGAACCAATGCTGCTCTTGCCGAGATACTCTCCGATCAGGAACTCGCCTATTCCGAAGAGAACTGCGGTCATGAGCGCTCCGACGATAGTATCTCGCCATCTAATTTTGACATCCGGAAGATACTGCAGAATGAAGCCGAACAGGAGGAAGTAGATTAGCGTTGAGCCACCTAAGTTGATGGCACGCCATAGCCAGTGTTCCAATGTTATGAATGCCGCCATGGTGGCGTCGATCGCGAGTGATACCAGAAGCAGAAAGCCGATTCCGAGTATCATGCCAAGCGAGACTATACGCTTACGGAAGAACTCCTTTATCTCTCGGCCTTCCCTGGGCTTGACCCCCCAAATCTTGTTCATAGACTTCTGGAGCTGAACAAAAACTGCCGTTGCGGAGAAAAGCAGTGTAATCAACCCGACCATGGCAGACAGACCGCCGGTAAGCTTTCGTTCTGCGGCATGTTGAACGATCGTATCAATTGCATCTCCGGCGGTTGGACCGGCGAGCGAGCTTATCTCATCTATCAGATTCTCGTGAATTTGGCCGCCGAACAGCCCGGCAATTCCGATTACTATCACGATGAGCGGAGCCAATGAGAGAGCCGTAAAAAAGGCCACGGAACCGGCATACGTAATCGCGTCGTCCTCGAAAAACTTCCACAGCGCATCTTTAAGCAGTTTGATGATTCCCACGCAATAATACAACAAGATGCATCTTGATCTGTTCAACGGGAGTTGAATAGTATATGCTCTTATCCGCAGTTCTGAACCGAGCCGAACAGTCCACAACGCCTGATAACAGATTAAATTGGATTACTCGATCCGGTGACAGACAACCAGCTCGCTCAGACTGCGACCAGTTGCGCGTCCGATTAAGAATTTCAAATACAATCGTGGCTGGCGTGGGCTGGCGTGGCCCGGGTCTTCGGCGTTCAGGACCTGGCCGAAATTCACTGCCCGCCACTTTTTCAACGCACCCTTGCAGACGGGGCGCCCCTTACACACCAGGTGACAAAATGGCTGTATACCTTGCTGTTCTGGAATATCGTTCCCGGGCTCACAACAACACTTGAATGTTACCGCTTTCGTTCTCCGCAGACCGCTATCGCGAACTGTTTCCGGATCTGAAATGAAAACAGCAATGATGGGAGATTATTCGATTCTGGTGCAGGTTTACGATTCTGGCCAAGACTCGCTTCACTCGGAATGTTGGGCGGACGGCCTCTCTTCCCAGCGGTTGAAGCGCCCAAGCTCTCTTCGCAATGCAGCCGCTATCACTTTTAACGTCAGCGGCTTTCGGACAAACTCGCCGGCGCCGAGTCTTTGCGCCTCCTCGACACGGTCTGACTCGGAGTAACCGGAAATAATTATCGCGCGCTGCGCCGGGTTAAGCTCGAGAATTCTGCGGTAAGTGTCGGTGCCATCGATTCCCGGAGGCATTATCATATCAAGTACTACCAGGTCCTGCGGGTTCACCTTCAAAGCTTCCACCGCTTCCTCACCGCTCCCGGCAGTACTCACCTTGTAACCGAGCTTTCGGAGCAGCCGAGTGGTGACTTCGCGCTGGACTTCGTCATCATCGACAACCAGCACCCTCTCGCTACCTCCCTCGACTCTGTCGGAGGATTCGGGCTCGGCCGTCTCCCGGGTGACGGGGAAATAGATGTAGAATGTAGTACCCACTCCGGTTTCGCTTTGCAGGTCAATGTATCCGCCGTGGTCTTTCACTACGGCATCAACGATGCTGAGACCAAGGCCGGAACCACGGCGTTTATCGGACGTCTTGGTGGAGAAGAACGGATCGAAGATCTTCTGAACATCACCGTTCGAGATTCCGCAGCCTGTGTCGGCGATAATCAGTTTTACATACTCGCCTCGGGGTACGTGCGCGTAGGATGTAACCGCATTCCTGTCGGCATAGTAATTGGTCGTCGTAACCGATACCTTCCCGGCATCTCGAACAGCATCCAGAGCGTTGCAGACCAGATTGGTGATCATCCTGTGAATCTGAGCCGCACCGCCCATGACATTAAGCAGGTTGTCATCCAGATCAAGGGCCAGGACTACAGCCTCCTGATTCGTCGAAAGTTCATTCACAACCTGCTTCACTATGTCATTCATATTGAGTGCGGATTGAGTGAAATGACCCCGTCTCCCCATCGTGAGCAAATCCTGATTTATGTCGGCAATCTTCTTCGCGGCACTCTCGATATCGTCGAGGAGAGCATGTGACTGCTGGTCTGATGGCAAAATCTCGCGAATGAACTCCGGGTACGCCACTATCGGCGCGAGGAGGTTGTTGAAATCGTGTGCAACCTGTCCGGCAATCCTTCCCGCCAGTTCCAGGCGTTCAGCGCGCGACTGGAGGTCCCGCAGACGTATGATTTCAGTGATGTCCTGCACGAATCCGAGAAACCTGTCTTCACTCAGCTTGACAGCCTTTACATTCCAGAATCGTTCAGTGCCGTCTTTGCGAACCATCGCCGTCTCTCCCGACGAATATCCGGTCTCTACTACCGTCTCGAAGTGCTCGACTGCCCTCTTGCTTTCCGATGCCCCGTACAAATCGGTGAGCTTCATGGAAAGAAGCTCTTCCCTGGAGTATCCCGTCATTTCGCACACTCGATCATTGACCTCGATGTAGTCGCCGTTCTCGTTGACAACGAAGATACCATCCGGCGCGTTATCGACATAGCTGCGGAATTTCTGCTCACTCTGCCTGATTCTCTCCTGCGCCGCTCGCCGTTCAGTAATGTCCTCCCCGGAGCTGAACGTTCCGACTATTCTGCCGTCGCAGTCTCTAAGCAGTGCGTTGTGCCATGCAATAAGTCTCTCGCTTCCATCGTGCGAGATCACCGCATTCTCTACATACTCAAGAGCTGTACATTCGCCTGCGACAATTCGCGCCTGAATCTCTTTCACCCGTTGGGCATCCTTTGCGGGGAGGAAACAATCGAACCAGTTTTTGCCTACTATCTCATCCTGACTGTAACCAAGTATCTCGCAACCTTTTGGATTGACCAGCGTCACTACACCCTCTGCATCAAGCGCGAGAAATATCACACCGGCGATGTCGAGATACTGCTGTGACTTGTCTCTTTCATATCTGAGGGCTTCTTCCACCTCTTTGCGATCCGTTATATCGATAACGATGGAATGTAGCAGTATTCTGCCATTAATCTCTATTGGCCCGCTGTGCACATGAACATCGCGGATTTCGCCGGAGGCAAGTCTGTGCTTGAACTCAAAGCTGACCTTTGATTCAGCACTTGCGCGGTTCATCATTTCTCTGGTCTTTGTTTCACCGAGAGTATTTATGTCCCAGATTGCGAGGGAGGTCAATGTTTCGTAGTCGTAGCCATAAAACTCACACGCCGCAGGATTTGCATCGACTATTGTTCCTTCCATGGAATCGATCACGATCTTGACAGCCCTGTTCTTCTCAAATAGATCACGATAGAGCGTCTCGCTGCACCGAAGTTCTTCTTCGGCTGACTTGCGCTCCGTAATATCCCGAATGCTCACAAGGGCGCAGCGCTTGCCGTCCAAAGTACAAACCTGGCCGGTCGTCTCCAGCCAGATATAACCCTTGTCGCTATGTTTGTAACGGTATTCGCCTCGTTCGCGGGAACCGGTCTCAAAAGCGCGTCTAATCTTGCGTGTTACATGTTCGATATCATCCGGGTGAATAAACTCGAACACGTCACGGCCGATCAGTTCATCTCCGCGCCCTATTATCCTCTCGGCGCTCGGAGAGATATATGTGAGAATCGAATTCTCGTCTATAGTCACTATGACATCGCTGATATTCTCGGTAATGAAGCGGAATTTCTGCTCGCTCTCTCTCAGCTTCTCTTCCGCCAGCTTACGCTCGGTCACAACCTCGGTGTACGTTATCATTCCGCCGATTTCACCATTAGTATCATACCACGGCCTGCACTCCCAGCGATTGTAGTCGATTGTGCCGTCCGCTCTCTCGAAGTAGTCGTCCTCAGAGCGTTCGATTGCTCCATTCAATACACGGCGGTGGATATCCTTCCAACGCTGGGGCATCTCGGGGAAGACCTCGTAGTGATGTTTGCCGACAATATCTTTATCCGACACACGGTAGTCGGACAAGTAGCGCTCGGATGCGAAGATGTAGCGCAAGTTTTTATCGTATACTGCGATAGCATTGGGATCGTGTTTGATGATATATTCTGTCAGCCGGCGCCATTCTTCGAACCTTTGCTCCGCATCGATCTTCTCAGAGATATCATCAGATACGATCTGGACTCCAGCCACATTGCCATTATCATCAACCACTGGGGAGTACGTCGACTTGTACCATCGGCCTCCAACCGACAATTCGATAAAGTCAGTAAACGACCTGGCTTCTCTTGAATTGACAACCTCCCTAATACGTTCGGTATAGATTCGTCCCTGCTCTTCTCCAAACATCTCCTCAAATGACATCCCGATCAATTCAGAGACTCTTCTTCCAACGCGCTTTTCAGCGACTTGATTGAGCGATACCAGTCTCCCATCCGCAGTCCAATAACCTATTCCTATGCCTGCCGACTGGAACAGCAACCGGTGACGATCCTCGCTCACGTTGTATCTCGTCCTGAGAGATTCGAGCTCGCACTCGAGTTCCTCACATCGATCCCGGCTCTTCTTCAATTCCTCTCGAAGAGACTCAATCGCAATGCGAGTCCGGGCTGACTCATCTCCCGGTGAACCGTCTCTGCTATTGAAATCACTCACTGCCGAGCTCCAAGACTAAGCGGATGTCATATCTGGATCAGGAGTAATACTGCTTCGGGGTTTGATGTCAGTCCTCAACCCAAACCCTTCTATATAGTTTATCGTCAAGCTGTTCAATTATTTAACATCATCCATTTGAGGCCTATCAGTTCGCACTATGTTTACATTGACAAAGTCCAAAATTAAACATATTCTTACGGTTATGAGTGACTCGATGTCTATCTTGCGCGAATGCGGTATCCAACCTACTCCACAACGGATCGCTGTAGTCGAGTATGTGCTGAGTAGCAACACACATCCGTCCGCAGATGAAGTCCTTCGCTATGCGCGAGAGAAGTGTCCCACCGTATCGAGAGCTACCGTATACAACACCCTGAATCTCCTCGTCGACCGTGGACTACTGAAGACTCAGCTTCTGAGAGAGGGCACGGTAGTCTTTGATCCAAACCTGGACAGGCATCATCATCTAACGGATATCGAGACCGGAGATATCTATGATATACCCTGGTCCAAACTCGAGGTGAGGGGGATGAAGAATCTGGATGGATTCGAGGTTATCGATTACCAGGTCATAGTTAAGGGCAAGCGCAAGAAGCGGAAATGATAGTATGCGCTCTTTTTTTGTTATGAGTTTGTAATATGTCTAAAATTGGATTAGTTCTGTCTTGTTAATCGCGGGCCGCAAATTGGAAGGAGATTCACATGTCGGATGAGCCTGTAGGATGCGCCAAGCCAACCGGAAAAGTGGTTGGGGAGACGGGCGATGAGAAGGAATCCGGGGAAGTGAGAGAGGAAAAAGGAGAGAAGAGCATGGTCATGGTCAAAGTTGGTGCCAAGGCTGCTTATTCCGGCGAAAGCGCCGTGTGATTCCGAGTGAAGGCGACCATGTG
>CAYQCE010000029.1:0-39720 GCA_964415885.1 uncultured Ignavibacteria bacterium | reverse complement strand
CGGGAATGACAGGGTGGTGAGGTTTTGTCTCACAGCAGACCCTCGCGGGAATGACGGGGTAGTAAGGTTTGTCTCGAAGCAGACCCTCGCGGGAATGACAGGGTGGTGAGGTTTTGTCTCACAGCAGACCCTCGCGGGAATGACAGGGTGGTGAGGTTTGTCTCACAGCAGACCATCGCGGGAATGACAGGGTGGTGAGGTTTTTGTCTCACAGCAGACCCTCGCGGGAATGACTGACTTATGGGTGGCCGACCTTTCAGGTCGGAACGGTGACCGGCAATATCAGCATCGCTCCTGCGTTGGAAAAGGACTTGTGGGTCGAGACATTTATGGTCTCGACATATCGAAATTGTAAAGGTCCCAATCTACGCCACTTCGGAGGCTGTGGCCTCCGATTGGCCGCTGTCGAACAGGCTGACTATCACAATAACGAATAGCGCAGCGAAAAAACCGGGAATGAGCTCGTACAGATAATCCGAAAGATCGAAGACCGATTTCCACAAAACGACGGTGAGCGTCCCGACTACCATCCCGCCGAGCACTCCCCACTTGCTGGTCCGTTTCCACCATAGTGTAAGCAGTAACGCTGGTCCGAATGATGCACCCAGGCCCGCCCAGGCATACAGCACGAACTTGTAAACCGTATCCTCGGCAGTGAGCGCGAGCGCAAAAGCAACGATTCCGATTGCGAATGTGCAGGCGCGGGATACTGTCACCAATTTCCGCTGCGAGGCGTCCGGGTTCATCATCTGGTGATACACGTCCTCGGAGACCGCGGAGGTCGAAACCAGAAGCTGACTGTCCGCAGTTGACATCATAGCCGCGATGGCTCCGGAGATCAGAATCCCGGCGATCGCGGGTGGGAAGAGGGCCTTGGTCATGACGGGCATCACATGCTCCTGGTCCTCGAAACCGGTGCCGAAGATAGACAGCGCCATTATGCCGACAAGCACCGCTCCCCAGAAGGCGAGCACAGCCCAGACTACGGCTATGAGCGATCCCTTGCGGAGTTCATCCGGGTTTCTGATCGCCATAAACCGTGATACCAGATGCGGCTGTCCCATATAACCGAGACCGATCGCGAGGCCGCCAAGAATCACCGACCACATCTCCCAGCCGGATTTCCCCTCGGTTACGGTCAAAAGATTCGGGTCCATCGCGCTTAATCTCTCGCTCAGCGCATCGAACCCCCCGATCTCGAAAAGTGCTAAAACCGGTAGAAAGACGAGCGTGACAACCATTAGAATGCCCTGAAACAGGTCAGTCCAGGCTACGGCGAAGAATCCGCCCATGATCGTGTAGAAGAGGATGATGATTGCACCGATTGCCATACCCCAGAATGGCGAGATGCCGAATGTGGCGTTGAGGACTTTGCCCGCACCAAGAAACTGCGCGGAAACATACATGGTGAAGAAGAACACGATCACGATCGTGGCAACAACCCGTAGCAGCCGTGTGTCATCTTTGAATCTGGCTTCGAAGAAATCCGGAAGCGTGATCGCGTTGTATCTCTCGGAATTGACCCTCAACCTCTGCGCGATGAACACCCAGGAGAAAAAGATTCCGAACGTGCACCCGATCGCCGGCCAGAGAGCGGAAAATCCCGACGCCCACGCCAAACCCGGAAGCCCGATCAAAAGCCACGCCGATTCGCCGGATGCTCTCTCGGAGAACGCCACCACCCAGACATTAAGACGGCGCCCCGCGAGGATATAGTCATCGAGTGTCTTGGTCAGACGGACGGTCATCAATCCGACGACCAGAATGACGACGAGGTAGACGATGAATCCAATTACGGTCGGTTCCATCTCACACCTCCTTCTTCTTTTTCAGGAAGAAGATCAGTTCGAGGATAATTAGAACCACGGGGGGAACGATCAGAAAAAACCAGGTAGAGGCTGGCATAGCATCCTCCATGTTCGTCGATACGGATTCTGATTTATGGGAATAATACAAACGGTAACTGTTGACTCAACAATAATCTGGTGGGACAGCCGCATACGCAAGACCACATTTGGCTGCTCACACCCGTCGCCTTCGGCTATGGGGGTTCTACTCCGAGAGGCAGCGTATAACGGCGAAACTGCCGGAACATCCTGCACGTACATCTCACCAGAGACCGGCGACCCGGCGGGTCCCGACGGACCCACGACTGGCTCCAAACGGCTTGCGCTATGCTGCGCCGTTACTTATCTTTGCCGAAATCCAAACTTCAGGGAGGGAAAATGAAGAAATTTGGTATCATTCTGTCACTGGTGTTCCTGCTGGTATCGACCGCCGTAGCGACCGAGAAGGTCGTGAATATCCTCGAGGAGATCGATCCATGGGTCACCACTGACACCGCCAGGATCATGTCATTTATCGACAGTTGCAACGAAGTGACTGTCGAAATGCTGGAATCATCGAAACACTGGGAGCCGACTGAGAAAGACCTGTCGTTTTTGCTCGGTATCGACCTCGTAACCGATGCCCAGATCGACAACACCGGTCGAGTCTATTTCATGATGCGTCTCACCGGGGAAGCGTCGGCGCTGTTCTACATGGACCGTCCGATGGGTTTCCCGATTCAGGTCACGCCGAACAACTGGGCGGAAGAAGGAATCATAATCAGCGGATACTCCGTGCATCCGTACGGCGATTTCCTTCTCGTCACCACGAACAAGGATGGCGACGAGATGCACGACATCTGGAGATTCGAGCGTGACGGATCGTTCAAGCCGCTTCTGGTAAGTCGTCAGCTCCGTTTCACCGGGGTAATCTTCGACGAGGATTCCGACGAACATTTCTTTCTCTATATACAGGATCCCGCCGGCGGATATGAGCGCGGCATGTTCGCGGCGAAATACACATTCGCCAGCGGCAAGCTCGACACTCTGTATACCGAGCCGGGCGCGTTTTATCCCACCGATTACCAGAAAGGCAAGCTCTCCATCGTGCGCTATATCTCATTCTCCGAGACACAGCTCGCGATGCTGGACGTTGCCAGCGGTGAGGTGACAGTGCTGACCGACACGACGCTGGTGTGGGCAGCGGGATTTTTGCCGAACGGAAAACTGTTTACGCTGACATCCGCGCTGTCTGAACCGGACGAGTTCATGAAATTCTGTCTGCTCGATCCGGAGAAGCCGAAGGAATTCAAGCTTCTGTACGATCCGAAGCATGAAACCGAAGATTTCACATACATTCGCCCCGAGGGGGTCTGCATCGCGTCGCTGAATCTCGATGGCTATTCCAGGCTCGCGGCGTTCAATATGGATGGTGAAGAAGTTAAGGTCCCGCAGCCCGCTATCGGCGTGGCCACCGGTATTGCGGCGAATGACTCCGGGGATGTCGTGTTCGCGTTTTCATCACCGACCATACCGCCGACCGCCTATCACTTCGAGCTGGGCGAGAACAAGCTGCAGCAGATCGGCAAGGTCTCGACATTCGGATTCGATTTCTCTGATATTGAAGTTGAAGTGATCCGATATCCGAGCGAGGACGGCTGGGAGATTCCGGCACTGCTCTACACTCCTAAGAATGCAAAGATGGATGGGTCCAATCCGGCTATCATAAGCTATCACGGCGGCCCGCCTGCACAGAGCAGGCCATATTTCCAGCGGAATATAGCGTTCGCGCTCTCCAAGGGGTTTGTGATGCTGTTCCCGAATGTCCGAGGCTCGACCGGCTATGGTCCCGCGTATGAGCAGGCGGATAATCTGGAGGCACGTTTCGGGTCGCTGGTCGACTGCGAACGCGCGATCGACTACCTGATCGACAACGGTTACTCGAATCCCGATAAGATCGCTATCTGGGGAGCGTCCTACGGCGGATACATCGTCAACTGGCTTTCTACCACGGTGCCCGAAAAGATCGCTTGTATTGTTTCGGATGTCGGCGTGTCCGATGTCGACTGGACCAATCAGCAGTCACGCAATGCGTCGTTCCAGCGCGGCTGGGAGCGTGAGATGGGACCGGTTGGAAGTCAGCTCACGAAAGATCTCTCGCCGATCTACAAAG
Organism: uncultured Ignavibacteria bacterium; assembly: GCA_964415885.1. Lineage (GTDB taxonomy): Bacteria > Zixibacteria > MSB-5A5 > JAABVY01 > JAHJOQ01 > CAYQCE01. Next base: position 35,721 of record CAYQCE010000029.1, on the reverse strand, counting down.
CCGAGAATCTGACAAAGCCGATCCTGGTTACCGCCGGTTTCAACGACCCACGCGTGCCACCGTCGGATCCGAGAAGATTCGCATATGTGCTCGATCGTCTCGGTAAACCGGTATGGTACTACGAGGAAGTGGAGGCCGGTCACGGCGGTGCTATGAAGGCACAGGTCGTGTTCAGCCTGACAAGAAGCTACGCCTTTACGATGGAACATCTGATGAAATAGTGCTGGTTAGCAGCCTGATTGTATCATATGAGAAGCGGCGGTCCCGATATCCGCCGCTTCTTTCTTTGTGTGAGCTTTGAACTCAAACAACGAAGAGGGAGACCAACCGCTCGTAAATTGAGCCCCGCCGGCGTCATCTGGCGGGGCTTTAGGCTTGGATAGGTGCGCGGGCCATTGATAGCAAATTGCCCTATTCCAAACAGTTACTGTATTTCGAGTCGGCCTGTCGGCCTCCCCCCTCCAAATCTTGTTCGGGTCCGGCATGCCCAGTTACGGCCACTACACCGGACCCGTTTATATAGGACCTCTGCTTGAGGAGCAGACACCGCGAAGTCCGCTGCTCGTCCTCAATCCCCTCCACACCATCGTCATTCGCTTACACATATTACAAGAAGCGTGCCATCGGGCCGGCAACTCCGACCAAACACTGCAAGTCGTTATGGAGTAGTATCTTATTCGCACATTGACAAGCTGACCGGATATAGCCAGCCGCATCGGAAAGCTCGGCAATTTACGCAGCTAAAGAGGGGATACGCATTGAGCTTGAGTAAAAGATTGTGCAGTAACGGCTTGACCGATGCGAAAAACTGCGCGCGAGGGCTCACGCAGTTACGCAACTATGGAAGGGATTCTGCGAGAATCTCGCGCAGTTGGATGCGCTGCCGAATAGGTCGGCGTTCCGGAGTGAGCAAAGCGAGCAGAGAAACCCGACAACTGTATTTGGTACCGAAGGGAGAATGAAACCCGGGTTTGAATGGCCTGTTGAAAAACCGCACGACAACGGACATTGCGAGTGAGCGTAGCGAGCGTGGCAATCTCAAAGTAACCGTATAGTATTTCCTAACTACGCGATCGCCGCGTCGCCCCGCCGTTGGCGGGACTCCTCGCGATGACAGCTTTTCCAGCAATACGAACTTTTTCAAAAAGCCCTGAGAACCCGGGCCACGCCGGCCGTTCTGCTTCAGAAATGGAATCAAATATCGGTTCACCGTTCGCCGCGCTGTCTCATCGCAAGCTTCTCCTTGTATGTAAGCTGCTTGCGCGAGTAATACTCCTTCGAGATATTGGAGGTAACTTTCGACAGTGCCAGCACCGCAATAAGGTTCGGTATTGTCATTATCCCAAGCGCGATATCTCCGAAACCCCAGACAGTCTCGAGCTTCAGCACCGCCCCAAAAAACAACACAACGCAATAGACATAGCGGTATGGCATCACGAATCGATTGCCGAAGAGATATTGCACCGCCCGATCGCCATAGTATGACCAGCTTATCATGGTCGAGACGGCGAACAGAAAGACCGAGGCGGTCACTATGTAGCCCCCGTAGCCTCCAAGGAATGCAAGCCCTTCCTGAAATGCGTAAGTTGTCATTGGAGAGCCGTTCAGCGGAGCGCCATCCACCGTCACCTTCCACGCATCGGTGACGATAATCGCAAGCCCGGTAACGGAGCAGACGGTAATTGTATCGATGTACGGCCCCACCATAGCGACCGTGCCCTCGCGCACCGGCTCTTTGGTCTTGGCGGCGGCATGCGCAATAGGCGCCGAGCCCTGCCCGGCCTCGTTGGAGAACAGCCCTCGTTTCACACCCCAGACGAGTGTATTGATGAAGACGCTGCCGGCAAAGCCGCCGATTATCCCCGGCGGAGAGAATGCGTACTCAAAAATCGATGCAATCGCACCCGGCACTCTGTCGCCGTTGGTGACCAGAATAAGAAGCCCGGCGATAACATAGATTATGCTCATAGTCGGCGTAAGCCTGCTCGCCACCTGCCCGATCCGCTTGATCCCACCTACGATTACCGTACCGACGAGCAGTGCCAGGAAGATTCCGGTGATCCATGTCGGAATCGCGAAGTCGGAATTCATCTGGTCGGCAACGGTGAATGCCTGTATCGAATTGCCGGTCCCGAATGAGCAGAGCGCTGCGGCACCGGCGAAAATCACCGCGAGCCATTTCCATCCGAGACCCTGCTCGATGTAATACATGGGGCCTCCGGACGCGGAACCATCCGGGTTTATCTTACGATATTTCATTGCGAGCGTGCACTCGGCATATTTAAGAGAAGTGCCGAAGATCGCTGTAACCCACATCCAGAAAAGCGCCCCGGGACCGCCGTAATGGATCGCGGTCGCAGTACCGGCTATATTTCCGATGCCAATGGTCGCGGAGAGCGCCGCAGACAAGGCCTGAAAGTGGGAGATGTCGCCGGCATCCTCGGGATCGTCAAACTTGCCTCTCGTTATGTCTATAGCATGTTTGACGCGCCGCAGTTGTGGGAATCCGAGCCGGATAGTGATGAAGATGCCGGTCCCCACGAGGAGCACGACCATAAACGGCAGCGAATCGGGTGTCTCCCATACGAGCTCGACGAGCCATTTCTGAACTGCTCTGATAAAGTCCATCATGTTGACGGTAACCTCCCTGCGGTGAAAACCTCAGAGCACGCTGCCTGAGGATCGGGGCTCTTATTGCGAATAGGTTTCCGAACGATAACGCTTTATAACAATCGGGACAGGCTGTCCGCAAGAAAAATCTATGACGGTTTTGGTTGATATGTCTGTTGCAGGGAACGGCGTTTATAATATTGAATATATCTGTCCTCATGTCGATATTCTGAACAATGGATCGGACTCTCGCGTTATTCGTTACGTTCGGAGAAAAACTCCAGGAGGGAATCGTATTTTAAGGGTTTGGATCACACGCATTGCGCAGAAGTGCATTTCCGATGAAAACAAGATTGCAGGGAGAAAGATAATCTATGATCGAAGACACTAAAAGACTCACGCAGGAATTGAAGGAACTGGGCATTACCAACACCGGACCGCTAAGGTGGAATCTCAACACGCCAGCACTGTATGAACAGGCTATCCGTCGCAGAGAGGGAATGCTGGCTCACCTGGGTCCGCTGGTAGTCAGGACCGGCCACCACACCGCGAGAGCTGCTCAGGACAAGTATATAGTTGAAGAGCCGTCATCCAAAGATCGAATCTGGTGGGGCAAGGTCAACAAATCAATAAGCGAAGAGCAGTTCGAAAGCCTGCTTCACAGAATGACCGCGTATATCCAGGGCAAAGAACTCTATGTAGAGGATGTCTATGTTGGTGCAGACGAGAAATACCGTCGCGCGATCCGTGTAATCACGGAGAACGCCTGGCACAATCTCTTTGTGCGCAACATGTTCATAAGGCTCGAAAGCCCCGCCGAGCTTGAGAAGCACCGCCCCGAGTTCACTATTGTTCACATGCCGCATTTCCACGCTTCACCGGAGCGTGACGGCACCCGAAGCGAGACCTTCATTATTCCTCACTTCGGCAGGAAGCTGATCTTGATAGGCGGCACAAGTTACGCCGGAGAGATCAAGAAGTCCGCGTTCACGGTAATGAACTATCTTCTTCCGGAGGAGAAAGTCCTCCCGATGCACTGCTCGGCTAATGTGGGCGACGATGATGAGGACGTAGCGATATTCTTCGGCCTCTCCGGAACCGGTAAGACAACCCTGTCCGCCGATCCCGAGCGGAGATTGATCGGCGATGACGAGCACGGCTGGAGCGACGACGGAGTCTTCAATTTCGAGGGCGGCTGCTACGCCAAGGTCATCAAGCTGTCGGAGGAAGCCGAACCGGATATCTATGAGACCACGCGCAAATTCGGGACGATTCTCGAGAACGTCGGCATGGACCCGGTGATGCGCCGCATCGATCTTGACGATGACTCGCTTACCGAGAATACGAGAGCCGCATATCCAATCACTCACATTCCGAAGATCCTGAAAAACGGTAAGGCTGGCGCACCCAGGAATATCGTCATGCTTACGTACGACGCATTCGGCGTGATGCCTCTGATCTCCAGGCTCACACCCGAGCAGGCAATGTATCATTTCATCTCGGGCTACACTGCAAAGGTTGGCGGAACTGAGAAGGGACTCGGCAAGGAACCGAAGGCCGTGTTTTCGGCTTGTTTCGGTGCACCGTTTATGGCTCTGCATCCATCGGAGTACGCCAAGCTGCTTCAGGAGAAAATCAAGAAGTATGACGTCAATTGCTGGCTCGTAAACACGGGCCTTACGAATGGTCCGTTCGGAATCGGCAAACGAGTTCCGATCAAATTCACGCGAGCCATGCTAAAAGCGGCATTGACAGGTGAGTTGAACAGTGTATCATATTCCACTGAGCAATTCTTCGGACTCGCCGTTCCGGACGAGTGCCCGGGAGTACCGTCTGAGATTCTGAATCCGCGCGGTACATGGGATGACCCGGAGGCATACGATCGGAAGGCATCCGAACTGGCAGACAGGTTCCGCGAGAACTTCAAGGAATTCGCAGATGAAGTTTCTCAGGAAGTTATTGATGCGGGCCCGACAAAGGCTGCGGTCGTTTAGTCGGCCGTTCTCGGCGCTGCTGACGGGGGGAATGATAGCAGGGAAGACAACATGGCAATTGACAAGATAGCAGTCCTCACCAGCGGAGGTGATGCTCCCGGAATGAATTCTTGCATCCGCGCCATCGTACGCATGGCGCTCAAGAAAGACATGCAGGCGTTCGGATTCTGGCGTGGATATGAGGGATTGATCAAAAACGACTACGTACCGCTCAAGCGGTTCAACGTCTCAAACATTATTCAGGCCGGCGGGAGTATTCTCATTTCCTCCCGCAGTGAGGAATTCCGCACTCCGGAGGGACGCGCAAAGGCCGCGGAGAACCTTCTGAAGATGGGAATAAAGGGGCTGGTAGTAATTGGCGGGAACGGTTCTCTCACCGGTGCGCATCTTCTCAACCAGGAGAGCGACGTAAGGGTTATCGGCATTCCGGGGACAATCGACCGTGATATCTATGGCACCGATCAGACTATCGGATTCGACACCGCAGTCAACACTGCGCTCGAAGCTATCGACAAGATTCGCGACACCGCCTCCGCAATGGAGAGAGTGTTCATTGTCGAGGTGATGGGACGCGACTCGGGCGATATCGCGCTCTACGCCGGAGTTTCCGGCGGAGCCGATGCGGTACTCGTTCCGGAAATCGAAACCAATACTGAAAAGCTGATAGCGGACATTCACAGCGGCATGGAGATCGGCAAGAAGACCAACCTGATCGTCGTCGCAGAGGGCGACAAGTCCGGCGGGGCGATAGAACTCTCGAATATGCTCAAGGAGCGGGCCGGAATCAAGTCGTGGGTCTGCATACTCGGCCACATTCAGCGAGGCGGAAGACCGACGGTGCGAGACCGATACTACGCGACAGCGTTCGGAGTAGCCGCGGTCGAGGCGCTCGCGGATGGACTCTCGGGCGTAATGATCGGATGGGACGTCGGTGGCGGCATAACGCACGTGCCGCTGAAAGAGACATTCTCAAACAAAAAAGTCTACAATGTGGAAATAAAACGTCTTCTGGAGGCGGTCTCATAGGTTCGAACGGAGTTCGAAAGATATCGACAGATGTTTCCGATACCATTATTGAACAGAATCGAACAGGTGCGACTGTTGAACCAAACGGAAGATTCACTTCAGGACCGGGTGGAGCATGGATAGCAGTTTTGTAAAAGCGATAGAGGCATTTCAGGTAAATCCCACTCTTCCCAAATCCGTGGAAGAGCTTAAAGGAATCGCCTACAACCTCTGGTGGACCTTTAATCAGGACGCCGTCGGGTTGTTCAGGCGGTTGGACAGAGAACTCTGGGAATCGACGGGGCATAATCCGATACTGATGCTCGGATCGATAGATCAGGACCGTCTGCAGAAAGCGGCGAATGACGAGGGATTTCTCGCTCACTTCGAGAGAGTGAAACAAGATTTCTCCAATTACATGTCGGAGTCGACATGGTTCGCCAAAAATGAATTCGAGTCGGACCGCCCGATCATTGCATACTTCTCGGCGGAGTTCGGCCTGACAGAATGCCTCCAGAGCTACTCCGGTGGACTGGGAATACTCGCGGGCGATCATATGAAGGCCGCGAGCGACCTCGGGATACCGCTGGTCGGAATCGGTCTTCTGTATCAGCAGGGGTATTTTCAGCAGTATCTGAACAATGACGGTTGGCAACAGGAGTACTATCCAGAGAACGATTTCTACAATTTGCCGCCACAGCCGGTGCTCGACGACAGCGGGAACCATCTGTCGGTCAAGGTCGATATAGCGGGACGTCAGGTGCAGGCACTGATTTGGAGGATCAATGTAGGAAGAGTGGAGCTCTACCTTCTCGATACCAACACTCCAACCAATACTCCGCAGGACAGAGCGATTACCAATCAGCTATACGGTGGTGACACCGAAACCCGTATCCAGCAGGAGATACTCCTCGGAATCGGCGGCATTTCTGCGCTCGAGGCACTCAGGCTCAAACCGGTCGTGTGCCATCTCAATGAGGGGCATTCCGCGTTCCTCGCGCTTGAGAGAATTCGCAGATGGATGGAGACCGAGAAACTCTCGTTCTTTGAAGCCAAAACGCTGTCGCGGCAGTCCACGGTGTTCACTACCCACACTCCCGTACCTGCGGGAATCGACGAGTTTCCCGAGCAGTTGATGCAGAAGTATTTCAAGAACTACGCGCCGAAGCTGTCGCTGTCGTGGAGTGACTTCCTCGCGCTGGGGCAACTTCGTGACAGCCAGCCGGTCGGTTCACTTCAGCAGCCGCAGTCCAAACCGTTCAATATGGCCTTTCTTGCGCTCACGTTGTCGTCATACATCAACGGTGTATCCAAGCTTCACGGAGAGGTCTCGCGGAAGATGTGGTACACTGCGTGGAGAGATGTTCCGCTGGACGAGATCCCGATCAGCAGCGTGACGAATGGCGTACATATCAATACCTGGGTCTCGGCAGAAATGGGCGCTCTGTTTGACCGATATCTCGGGTTGTCATGGAAACGAAATGCTACCGGCGAAGAGACCTGGAATAGAATACTCGAGACTCCGGATGAGGAACTTTGGAGGGCTCATGAGCGGCGCAAAGAGCGACTCGTAGCGTTCACACGCCGAAAACTCCGGGAGCAGATCAAACGCAGAGGCGGGCTTAGCTGGGAGCTTAAGGCTGCCAACGAGGTCCTTAACTCTGAGACTCTCACGATCGGTTTCGCGAGACGCTTTGCCACATACAAGCGAGGCACACTCCTCCTGAAAGATATAGACCGCTTGACGAGGATTCTGAATAACCCGGACATGCCGGTGCAGTTGATATTCGCCGGCAAGGCGCATCCCAAGGACAACGAGGGCAAAGAACTGATCAAGGAAATCGTGCACATTGCCCGGCGCGAGGACCTGCGCAACCATATAGTGTTCCTCGAGAACTACGACATCACAATCGCTCGCTATCTCGTGCAGGGCGTAGACATCTGGCTAAACACGCCGCGCAGACCGATGGAGGCCTCCGGAACGTCAGGAATGAAGGTCGTATTCAACGGCGGTATCAATCTCTCGGTACTCGACGGATGGTGGGACGAAGCGTACAATCCGGAAGTCGGCTGGTCGATCGGCAGCGGCGAGGAGTACTCGGACCTCCGATATCAGGACTGGGTTGAGGCAAACGCGCTCTATGACGTCCTCGAGAAGGAAATCGTACCGCTCTATTACGAACGCGGTCGCGACAGTCTCCCGAGACAGTGGATCGCAAAGATGAAGGAATCAATGCGCCAGCTCTGCCCCAAATTCAATACCAACAGAATGGTCAAGGACTACACGCGCCAATTCTATCTTTCGGCGTTCAGACAGACTCAGATTCTCCTCAAGGACGAGTACAAGGAACTGAAAGACATATCCAAGTGGCAGGCTAATCTCGCAAAGCAGTGGAAAGATGTCAAGATTCTCGATGTCGAGTCTTCCACGACCGAAGACACCGAGGTCGGCTCCGAAATGAGCGTGACGGCGTATATACATCTCGGCGAACTTTTACCGTCCGATGTCCTGGTTGAAATGTACATTGGCAGGCTCGGACCGAGGGATTCAATTACATCCGCGAAGACCGTGCCGCTCGAGTTCACGGGTGATGACCGTGAAGGGGTATACAGATTCAAGGGCACGATTAAATTCGAGAAATCGGGACGTCACGGATTCTCGGTTCGTGTGATTCCATTCCACCGCAGTCTCGTAACCCATTTCGAGCTCGGAATGGTGACCTGGGCGAGCGGGAAAAAGTAAAGTTTCATCATATTTTGATTGGCCCGGGGATTTACATCTCCGGGCTTTTTTTGTTTATTGTCGAAGACCTGATTCAAACACAGAAGGAATACAAATGATACAGAGATTAATCTATGGTGCGTTGGCAACTCTCATGCTGCTCACGCTACTTGCCGGATGCGGCGTCGAAGACAAACCCGATATGCAAACCGTGCTCGCTGAACTCAGAGTCCCCGAGACCGAGACCCGAATGATCGTGGATACACTCTTCGGAAGGCCGATCCAGGACCCGTACCGATGGCTCGAAGACGGTGACAACGCCGAAGTGATCGAATGGACACGTGCGCAGAATGAGTATACGAGAACAATCCTCGAGGCCATTCCGGGCCGGGATACTCTCCTGACCAGAATTGAAGAAGCGTTGAATGTTGGATCGGTGTATGCGCCGGTAGAACGCGGAGGAAGACTCTTCTACCTCAAGCGGTACTCCGATCAGGATCAGCCGGTTCTTTTCACTCGAGAGAACGCGAACTCGGAGGAAGATATCCTCGTCGATCCAAACGCTTTAAGTGAACGTGCAGAGACCTCTATCGACTGGTTTTATCCCTCGCGCACGGGACGATATGTTGCCTACGGCCTGTCGGAGGGCGGAGACGAACAGAGTGTGCTTCACATAGTGGATATCGAGAACCGTGAAAAAATATTCGAGAAAATCCCTCGCACTACCTCCGCAAGCGTTGCGTGGTTCGCAGATGACTCCGGATTCTATTATACCCGAAATCCGAAGATCGGTGAGGTCCCGACGGGTGATGAGGTCTATTATCGGCATGTCTACTCGCATGAGCTCGGTACTGATCCGGCAGACGACCGGAAAGTCTTCGGAGATTCGCTCGACAAGGAAGCGTGGACGAATGTCTATCTCTCTGAATCGGGTCGTTACATCCTGATCTATGCCTTCTATGGCTGGAGCAGGACCGAACTCTACCTGCAGGACAGAGAATCCGGCAGCAGTTTCCTTCCAATAGTCAAGGATGTCGAGGCTTATACAGAAGGCGTGTTTGCGGGAGAGAACCTGTTTATTCGCACCAACAACGAAGCTCCGAACTATAAGGTCTTGAAAGCCGTGTATGGTGGAGACGGTATCACATCCTGGCAAGAAGTTGTGCCGGAGAATGAGGAGGCTCCGCTGATAAGATTCGGCGCGGCCGGCGGAAAGCTGATCCTCGGATATGTCAGAGACGTCTCGTCCGACCTGAAATACTACGATCCACAGACTAAAGAAGTAGCTACGATAGGCCTGCCGTACGCAGGCACGGTGAGCGGCTTCGATAATGAGCATCAGACGGAGAAACTCTACTTCAAATTTCAGTCGTTCTTCGTTCCACCAACTATCTACACCTATGATTTCGCTCAAGAACAGCTCGCCATATACGACAGGATCGAGGTGGATATCGATCCCTACCAATATGAGAGCAAACTCGTCGAGTACTTCTCCAAAGACAGCTCGCGTATCACGATGTTTGTGGTCCACAAGAGCGGCATCGAGCTCGATAACCAGAACCCAACGATACTCACCGGATACGGGGGCTTCAGTCATGTCGAAGCGCCATACTACTCCAACACGCGTCGTATCTGGCTCGACGCCGGCGGTGTGTTTGCGCTTCCGCATTTGAGAGGCGGTGGAGAGTATGGGGAGTCATGGCACGAGGCCGGCAAGCTGGGCAAAAAGCAAAGTACTTTCGATGATTTCATCGCTGCCGCCGAGTACCTGATCGAACAAGGTTACACGTCGCGTGACAAGCTCGCAATCTGGGGCGGCTCGAATGGCGGGCTTCTGGTCGGTGCTGCAATGGTGCAGCGACCCGATCTGTTTAAGGCTGTAATCTGCGGGAACCCGCTCCTCGATATGCTGAGGTATCACGAATTCCTCATCGCGCGACTCTGGATTCCGGAATACGGCGATCCTGATAAAGCCGAAGACTTCGAGTGGTTGTACGCCTATTCGCCGTATCACAATGTCGAAGGTGGTACTAATTATCCCGCCTGTCTGGTTGAAACATCGGACACGGATACGCGGGTCGATCCGATGCACGCCCGCAAAATGGTCGCGAGGCTTCAGCATGCTAACGCGGGAGACAATCCCCAGATGCTGCGGTTCGAATTCAGCAGCGGACATGGTCACGGCGTGCCTGTCTGGAAACATGTGGACAACTATCTCGACAGCTACTCATTTCTTATGTGGCAAACCGGCATGCTCACGGAGTGATGGTGGCGAACCGCCACTGGATGGCTGTCAGTAGATACTGATTTCTCAGTCTCTGCCGGTTCGTGCGCCCCTTCGGTCGACGCCGAGCATGAGCCGGCAGATACCTCCCCCGTCACGGACCCGATGAGCGGGTTGCTGGGACCGGACACCACAAGTAACCTGAATCTCATTATTTTCGTCGAAGGCCTGGTGGATGGGTAAACCGCCGCCGGGCCGTTAATCTCAGAACATAAACTCAGAACATAGATGTGGCTTGCTCCGTATATCAAAATGCAATATGATAGGCACTACAAAGCGAAACCATCGGGGAATTCTATGGAAAAGCATGTAAATCTGCTCGGGATAATGTTCATAGTCTACGGTGCGATCGGACTTCTCGGCGCGGTAGTCGTCCTAGTGGTATTTCTCGGGACCGGCGCGATCTCGACCGGCGCATCAGGTGAAGCAGCACCCGGAATAATATTGAGCACTATCGGCTTGATCATTGCGGCGATTGTACTCTTCTCGCATCTGCCGGCATTCATCGCGGGACTCGGGCTTGTCAAGTTCAAGTCGTGGGCGCGCATCCTGACAACAATCGTGGCGATCCTCTCCCTGCCGTCACCGCCGTTTGGAACTGCACTCGGGATATACGCTCTCTGGGTGATGCTTCAGGATGAAACGACGCGTCTGTTCGAGCAACCGAGACCCCAAACTGCCTGAATCTTCAGTCACGGAAGAACAAAACAAAAAGGCCGCCAGAACGGCGGCCTTCGTATATCTGCAATCTGGCCGGAAGTCTACTTGAAACGCTTCGGGGCCTTGTTTTCCCACTCGACAATAATTGGGGACGCTACGAAGACCGAAGAGTAAGTTCCGATGAGCACCCCGAGGAGCAGCGCGAGCGAAAAATCTCTCAGAACCTCGCCACCCAGTATGAACAGGACGAGGACAACAGAGAGTGTCGTCAGAGATGTCATCAACGTGCGTCCGAGCACCTCGTTAACCGACGAGTTGACGGTAGCAACGAAATCTCCCTTGCGTCGGAATGTCTTGAGATTCTCACGAATCCTGTCGAACACAACCACCGAGTCAGTTAGCGAGTAGCCCGCGAGGGTCAAAAGAGCGACTACAACAAGGAGCGAAATCTCCTTGTTGAGTATGAAGAATATCCCGAGCACCGCCAATACATCGTGAAATGTGGCCACTGTCGCGGCAACTCCGAAACGGAAATCGAACCGAATCCAGATGTAGACGAGAATTCCCGCAATTGCAAGCATTACCATCCAGATAGCCGTGCGCTCGAGCTGCCGTCCGATAGTCGCACCTACCTCGTGCACGCTGTCAAGATTGAAGGTATTGGCCGGAAAGGAGGTCTCGATCGCATCGAGAATCTGTTCGGCGACGGTCTTGCCACCACCTTCGGCGCTGACTTTCACCCTGATAAGAAATGTCTTATCGTGCTCGCGTCCTACCAACTCGGTGATATACGCTCCTTCGAATCCGGCTTCTGAAAGCACATTACGCAATTCACCGATCTGCACGGTCGTGTCGGCAAACCATCCCTGAACCATCGTACCGCCTGCAAAATCGATACCGAGGTTTGCCTGTCCGAAGAGAATGGCAAAAAAGCCGACAATTCCGAGGACCAGCAGAATGGCAGAGATTATATATGCCTTCTTTCTCTGCCCGATAAAATCTATACTCGTACCTTTTACTAACCGAAACATCTTACAGGCTCCTTTATATGCTCAGAGACTTGTAGCTCTTTCTGAACTCGAAGATCGTGCGTGTGACCACCAGCGCGCTGAAGAGCGAAACCAGAATACCGATCGAGAGAGTAATCGCGAATCCCTTCACGGGACCGGTTCCGAATGCGTAGAGAATGGACGCTACAATCAGAGTCGTGATATTCGAATCTATGATGGCGACCGCTGCGCGGTCGTAACCCGCATCGATTGATGCCCGAACCGTCTTGCCCGTCAGAAGCTCCTCACGTATTCGCTCGAAGATCAGCACAGCAGCATCCACTGAGATACCCACGAGCAGGATGATCCCCGCGATACCCGGCACTGTCAACGTAGCCTGCAGCATCGACATTATCGAGAGCAGTACGAAAAGATTGAATACGATAGCAAAGTCGGCAACGAGTCCGGAGAGCCTGTAATAGAAGGCCATGATAATGATGACAATACAGAGGCCGACGAGCGAGGCGGTCAGACCTGATCTGACCGAGTCCTTACCGAGCGACGGTCCGACGACGTTGTTCTCCATTATGTTGACCGGCGCCGGAAGAGCACCCGCCTGGAGTACGATCGCCAGATCGCGAGCATCCTCAAAAGTTGCACCCGGCGAAAGATTGATAACTCCCTGATCGCGAATTCTATCCTGAATCCGCGGCGCAGACTCGACCTGACCGTCGAGTATGATTGCCAGAGGCTTGCCGATATTCGGGCCGGTTATTCGAGCAAACTGGGAGCCGCAATCCTTGGTCAGGCGGAAATTCACCTGCGGGCTTCTCATCTCGTCATAACCCGGTGTCGCTGCTGTCAAACAGTCACCGGTCATCTGAATCTTGTCCTTGACGAGATGCAGCCTTCTAACCGAACGGCCCTGCCACGGCTGCTCGCGCGTGCTCCACATCCATTCGACATCGTGCGGAATGATTGCCTGAACCCGGTCCAGAGCGAGATATCTTCTCAGCAGGGAAACATCCTCGGCAAAGACTATAAACGACTCCTGACTCTCCTGCTGAAGATAACCGGAAAACTCGGTATGAGTTGGCTCGTCGTCGAAGTCGGCGAGGAGATCGGAGGTATCTGCAGTATCGATAAGCGCGTCCTCCTCTTCGGCGGCCGCCATCGCAGTATCCTCAGCAGTGTCGTCATCAGCGAAGAGTTCCTCGGCCTTGGCTTCCATCTCAGCGGCCTCGGCTGTATCGGCAGGCTTTTCCCCGCCGGAACCCTCGAGCGGGTTCTCGCCGAGTATCTTGTCTATCTTCTCGACGAGCTGCCGTGTATTCTCGGGAGTCTCGAGGAATCTGAACTCGAGCTGTGCGGTCTTTCCGATAAGCTCCTGCGCCCTCTCAACATCCTGCATACCCGGGAGTTCGACGACGATGTAATCGTCACCCTGCGGCATGATCTGAGGTTCGGAGATGCCGAACTTGTCCACACGATTCCGTATGATCTCGAGAGCTCTGTCGCGCGCGTTGACTGTCTCGGCTTCGGACATGTTGGTAACGTCGACTTTCAGAACGATATGCATTCCACCCTGAAGATCGAGTCCGAGTTTGATCGCGGACTGTTCCAGATTCTCCAGACCGATCGGATCGGTGTTTGCCATCTGTTTCTGTTCTTCGGGCGACATCAGCCAGAGTCTCGCAGTGGGATAGAAGAAATATGCCGCCACGATCAGCACGATCATAATCGCGACAATACGTAAAGTTTCATTTCTGCGCATTTAGAAATAATCCTCCCGAGTCAAAGATATGGACGCAAATTAGTCCGACAATATAAACAAGATCGCCCAAAAGTCAACTCAATTTAAGGTTCAGATCGAGTGCGAACAGGTGCACGGCGCGCATCTGTAAGTACCCGTGCCAGAATTGATTGTGTACTTTTTTAAGCTAAATTGGGACTAATATGGCCGCTTGCGTGTATTATAGATCGGATGGTTTTGAGCTTTGCAAAAGTCATTCAATAATTTAGATTTGTGTCCCAGTATCAGGCTATAGGATCAGGCGATGGGCTCCTCCGCTCCCGCGAGGAACACCTGTCGCCTTTAAGCGGTTGACTTCAGAGAGGGCGCCAAATGGACAAGCTTGTAATTCGCGGCGGTAACAGAGTAGACGGAAAGATCAGAGTCGCCGGCTCAAAGAATGCGGTACTGCCGATTCTATGCGCCGCGATTCTCCCCGAAAAGGGCACGACCGTAATCCACGATGTGCCCGAATTGAGAGATATTGCAACGATTATTAAGGTCATCGAAAGCCTGGGGATCAAGGTCGACTGGGACAAGAAATCGCGAACCGTATCCGTAAACGCCGAGAATATTACAAACTTCGTTGCGCCGTATGAGCTGGTGCGCCAGATGCGGGCTTCGTTTCTTGTGCTCGGTCCGCTCCTGGCGAGAACCGGAAAGGCCAAAGTTTCCCTGCCGGGCGGGTGCTCCCTCGGCCAGCGTCCGGTGAACCTGCATCTCAAGGGATTCCGAAGACTCGGCGCGACCGTCGTGGAAGAGGCGGGTTACGTTCTGGCGGAATGTGACCGCCTCGCGGGGGGCACGTTCTGTTTCGACAGACCGTCTCACACAGGCACCGAAAATATAATGGTGGGCGCGGTTACGGCTTCGGGTACCACGACTATCGTTAATGCCGCGATGGATCCGGAGGTGGTCGATCTCGCCAACATGCTGAACAAGATGGGTGCCGCGATCTCGGGTGCTGGAACGCCTACAATCGAAATTAAGGGCGTAAAAAGCCTGAAATCGATTGAATATACTGTGATGCCTGACCGTCTAGTAGCTGGAACATATATGTGCGTCTGCTCGGCCTCCGGTGGAAAACTGGAACTCGAGAATTGCAGACCGGAACACCTGGATATTGTGATCCAGAAATTCGAGGAAATGGGCGCGGCATTTGAAACCAACTACGAGAAGTTAACGATGACGGCGGGATCACGACCTAAATCATTCGAGATCACGACATTCCCATATCCGGGATTTCCAACCGATCTGCAGCCGACCTTCATGGCCGTTGCAGTGCTCGCCGATGGCGTAAGTCATATTCGCGAAACGGTTTTCGAGGACAGGTTCGCCGGAGCGATGGAACTTATTCGAATGGGCGCGAACATTCGGATATCATCGGATGAGGCCACAATCGAAGGGATCGACAACCTCCACGGCACGACCGTGATGGCTTCCGATATCCGTGCCGGAGCCGGTCTCGTTGCGGCAGCAACGGGCGCCAAAGGTGAAACACATATCCGAAGGGTTTACCACATTGATCGAGGCTACCAGCAAATTGAGCATGATTTGGCTCTAATTGGTGTCGATATAGAGAGAGTACCCGACAATTAGGTTGAAGAGAGAGGTCTGTAATGATAAAGAGAATGTTGAATATCGGGTATTTGGCGCTGGTCGTCGGACTCGCCATCGTTTCTGTGGCGCACGGACAGGTAGAGTATTTCGGCAAGAACAAAGTCCAATGGAAGGACTTCCACTGGAGATTCTTCCAGACTCCGCATTTCGATATATACTTCTATCAGAACTCGCATGATATAGCGAAATTCTCATCGGAAGTACTCGAATCATCGCTCGTCGTAATATCTGATCAGTTGGACTATGATATCCAGAAGAGAATTCCGGTATTCGTCTACAATTCGCCGAATGAATTCCAGCAGACGAACATCACAAACCAGCTTCTGGGTGAGGGTGTGGGAGGATTCACGGAAGTGTTCAAGAACCGTATGGTCATGCCATATAACGGCTCTTATGAGGACTTCCGTCACGTACTGCACCACGAACTGACTCACGCCGTCACTTTCGATATGCTTTACGGTGGTGCGCTGAGTTCCGTGCTGTCTACCAATCGGATATTCCAGATGCCGCTCTGGCTCGCGGAGGGCTACGCCGAGTACTCATCCCGTTTCGGCTGGGACTACTGGGCCGACATGGTCATGCGGGATGCCACGATAAACGACTACGCCCCACCGGTGGCCTATGTAGGGGGATACCTCGCATACAAGCAGGGACAGCTCGCGATCCTCTACATCGCGGAGAAATACGGCGTGGAAAAGGTTGGCGATCTGTTTAAGAAGGGTAAGGTCCTGCTGACGATGGACAAGGCCATGCGAGAGGCAATCGGTATGGACCAGATGGAATTCGACAAGGAATTCAAGAAATACTGCAAAAGGGTATTCTGGCCGGAGATAGCCAAGCGCAAAGAGCCGAAAGAGATCGCCCGACAGTTGACGGATCATACCAAAGATGGATCGTATTTTAATGAGAGACCGGCCTTCGCTCCATCCGGAGACCGCGTAGCAATTTTCTCCGACAGGTCCGATTACACTGAGATTGTAATCATTTCAACGGTTGACGGCTCCGAGATCAAGCGAGTCGTGCAGGGTTCGCGTACCGCGGATCTCGAATCGCTTCATTCGTACGTTTCGGGGATGTCATGGTCACCGGACGGGAAAACGATCGCCTTCATCTCCAAATCGAAGGGTGAGGACGCACTCCGTCTCGTGGATGTCAAAAACAGCGATGTGTTTGCCAAGTATACATTCGGATTCAATATGATGCTTTCGCCAACCTGGGGTGGCCCTGACTCTAACAGAGTCATTTTCACGGGAGTAAGAAACGGCAAGAGCGATCTGTACATGTTCAATGTTGAGACCGAGAAACTGACACAGCTCACGGACGACTATTATGAGGATCAGGAACCCGCTATAAGCCCGGACGGGAAGACGATAGCGTTTGCCTCTGACCGGCCGAGCGCGGATGCCGCGAATCCGGAGGAGGTTATAGAGCTTCAGTACGGCTCCTATAATCTCTATACCCTTGATCTCGAGACGGGTGAAATGGCTGCGCTGACGGATGATGACTACAGAAAGCGCTATCCGACATGGTCGCCGGATGGAGAAAAGATAGCATACGTGGGCAATTATAACGGCATCGACAATCTTTATGTCATGTCGATCGACAGCCTGAATCCGATACCGGTGACCGATGTGCTGACAAATGTCGCGGCGCCGTCATGGTCCCCGAAGGGCGACCAGATTGCATTCTCCTCGTTCAACAAGGCCGGATTCGACATCTTCCTCCTGAAGGATATAAAACCGGTGGCTCCCAGCCCGGACAGTCTGGAGAAGACTCTCTTTTTCGCTGGTGAGATGACTACATTTATGACGCCGGTCGATACCGAAGCCGAAAAGAAGAAAGAGGATGCACCCGAGGACAGCGTGCAGGTGAAACCGCTCACGATGGAAGACGAAGAGACGGATGACGCATGGGAGGACTTTGTATACAGGTCCGAAAAGCGAAACGACACATTTCACAGAGAGCGCGAGGATGAAGACACTCCGGTTCCCGCCGGTGAGAAGGACACACTTTATGCCAAGAACGAAGAGGGCGAGTATCCCGTTCAGCCATACAAGACAAAATTCACGCCAGACCTTGTAACCGGCGGATTCTCGTACGATACCTTTTTCGGGCTTCGCGGACAGTCGTTTCTGTTGATCTCCGATTATCTGGGCAATCACCAGTTCTTCCTTTCGACCGATCTCGTCAACGCAATCGATCAAACGAACTTCCAGTTGTTCTACTTGAACAACACAGAGCGCACCGACTGGGGTCTGGGGATTTTCCACACGAAAAACTATTATATCGATCCGATAGACCGGCTGTTTTCCGATCGAGTCTACGGGTTCATGGCAAGCGCCGTGTATCCGTTCTCGGTATTCTCGCGTTTGCAGTTCGATGTTACCCAGTTATTCGTGGATCGAAAGTACTACGATCCTCCGTATGACGACTCGGACGACAAAATCAGCATAGCGGAAATCGGCTGGGTGACGGATAATGTACTTTGGGGTCACACCGGGCCGGTCAATGGCCGCCGATACAAGGTGACCTTCGAGAAGACCGCGCCTATCTTCACCGATGCGCTTGATTACTGGGCGCTGCAGTTCGATTTCCGACGATACCATCCTATTGCCGAAAGGTACGGCATCGCACTAAGAGCCGCCGGCGGTGTATCGGATGGAGCGAATCCGAAGCAGTACTTCCTCGGCGGAACATCGAATTGGATCGGCAGCCCGCTGCCGGGGCTGGAGATATACGAGCCGGAGAATCTCTATTTCTCGAAGATTGTGACGCCGCTCAGAGGATACAACTACTACGAGATTCAAGGCTCCAAGTTCGCAATGGTCAACATGGAGTTCCGGTTCCCGTTCATCGAGTACTTCGCGGTCAAATTCCCGCTGCCGATAGTCATGTCACGGCTTCGTGGAGCAGCATTTCTGGATGTAGGCGCAGCATGGGATGAGAACGTGCTCTTCAAGGGGGCCTCTACGGAAGACGGATTCCGCCTGACCGGAATCAAGTCGGGATTCGGTTACGGTATCCGGGCGAATCTCGGATTCATGCTATTCAAATTCGACCATGCCTGGAAGACCGATTTGAATACGGTCTCAAGCCCGAAATACTATCTCTCACTCGGCGCCGAGTTCTAACCCGCACCAAAAGAATATTGACGACCAGCCTCTCGACCTCTCGTCGGGAGGCTGTTTTTATTGACATAGGTCACATCAACACAATCTTGAGCGTGGGAGAAAGACTTGCACAGTGGGGATGAGCAACTACGACGCCATAGCCCGGTTTTACGACGACTGGCGAATGGATGATTTCTCTGTAAGGTTGATTCCGTTTATCATCATGCTTCTCCGGCGGCATCGGATAAAGGGATCTCGGATCGTGGAATTCGCCTGTGGCACCGGATCGGCAGCGCTGGAATTGTGCAGACTCGGCTATGATGTCATCGGAGTGGATGAATCGATCGAAATGCTGAGTGTTGCCCGGAGAAAGCAGGGACGACGGAAGCGGAGGATTCAATTCGAGCAATGCAGAATCGCAGACTTCGCGGGCAAAGCGGAGTATGATATCGCATTGTGTTTGTTCGACAGTATTAACCACATAATGACTACAAATCGGCTGGCAAAGGCGTTCGACTCTGTTTCGGATTCGCTAAGACAGGGCGGAGCATTCATCTTCGATGTCAACACGGTGTTTGGTCTTCGCAAGATCTGGAGCGATTCCGCTTTCCACCGGAAGACCAGGGATTCCCACTCCTGCTGGAGCAGCGACTTCGACTCGCACGCTCGGACGGCGCGCGTGAAGATCGAGTTATTCGAGAGGAAAGACAACGGTCTGTTCCGCAGATCATCCGTAGTGATTCATGAGAAAGGCCACACATTCACGGAACTTCGGGAGCTGCTAAAGTCTTCTGGATTTTATGATTTGAATTTTTATAATTGCCTGAGCAAGGAGAAGGCAGACAGCAGGACTACTCGAGCGCTGGTATTCTGCAGGAAGCGATGATAATGTAAATGGAACAGCTTTCACTTCTAAAAGATCTTGTGGTCGTTCTCGGGGTAGCGGTATTCGTAGTGGCGGTGCTGTATCGTGCGGGAATACCGAACATCGCGGGTTTCATCATATCAGGCATCATAGTCGGTCCGGATGTTCTCGGGTTGATCGGCGATGTTCACCAGGTCGAGCTGCTCGCCGAGATTGGCGTGGCGTTACTCCTTTTCGGAATTGGTTTGGAGATTTCGCTCGATAAGCTCAAGCGATTGTGGTGGCCGATCCTGAGAGGCGGGTTCCTTCAGGTAAGCCTGACGACCGCTGCAGCACTCGGACTCTGCATTGCATTCGGTTTCCCGGCTGCCACCGCTCTGTTCGTGGGATTCCTCGTATCGCTTTCCTCCACTGCAATCGTGCTGCGCGGTCTCGATGAACGAGGTGAGATCGATGCGCCGCACGGAAGATTGACGCTCGGTATACTCGTCTTTCAGGATCTCGCCGTCGTTCCGATGATGCTCCTCATCCCGTTCCTCGCGAGCACGGGCGAGGGCGGCAACATACTATTCGCACTCTTCAAGTCTCTCGTCATAATCACGGCCGTCCTGGTCGCGGCGCGGATGGTTCTGCCCCGCGCGCTCAGGTTCATCGCACGAACCCGCCAGCGGAATCTGTTCGTGCTTACCGTGCTTCTGATATGCATGGGAACCGCGTGGATGATCTCGGCATCAGGCGTGTCGCTCGCGCTCGGAGCATTCCTTGCGGGGATAGTAGTGGCGAGCAGCGAATACCGCCATCAAGCACTCGCCGATTTGATCCCATTCCGTGATGTGTTCACGAGCCTGTTTTTTGTGTCGGTTGGAATGCTGCTCAAAACCAATCAGGTGATCGAGTACATCCCGGATGTGTTGATGATCCTCGGGCTGATACTCGTCGGCAAGTTCATAATCGTGCTCGCCACCGGTCTGATAATGCGACTCCCAATCGCGATCAGCGCGCTCGCGGCAGTCTCGCTCACACAGGTCGGCGAATTCTCGCTCGTCCTGAAACGGGCTGCGGACAGCACCGGCTTGTTGCCGGAACCGTTCGGAGGCAATCTTCTGACCGCAGCGATCCTGAGCATGCTCATTACTCCGTTCCTGTATCTCGCCGCGCCCACGATTGCGGCGGGCGTCGGGCGTATGAAGACTTTGATGCGGTTCCTTGATGTCGAAACAGCAGACGAGGCCGAGCAGGACAACCGACCGCTAACGGATCATGTTATCATTGGCGGTTACGGATTCGCCGGAGCCGAACTCGCGAAATCGCTCGATGAATGCGGGGTACCATACCTTATCGGCGAGCTGAATATCGATAACGTCAAGAAGGCACGGTCGGAAGGCCGCAGGGCGTATTTCGGGGATATAACAAGCCCCGAGGTACTGCACAAGCTCGGAATCGAGAGGGCTCGAGAGTTCGTCGTTGCGATTAACGATCCGACTGCGCTCGAGAAGGCGATCAGATCTGCGAGAGAGATAGCGCCCGACACCTACATCATCGCTCGGACGAGATACCTTCTCGATACCGTGCCGCTGCTCGAAGCCGGCGCAAACATGGTCATACCCGCCGAACGCGAGGCCGCCGCAGAGGTGGCGTCCACCGTTCTGGGAAGATACAACGTCGATAGCGATAGATTGAGAGCTCAACTCAGCCGCATTCGGAATATAGCCGAGGAGGAGGTTTAGGGCTCGCTCAATTTCGCACTGAACTGCTCGACTTCTTCCAGAGTCGGAATACCGATACGTCCGCCGAGCCTGCGACACTTCAATGCGGCAGTAATGGAAGCAAACTCGAGCCGCTCCCTGACATCGAAACCCCTGACAAGACCGTAGAGGTAAGCACCGTGGAAGACATCCCCCGCACCGGTGGAGTCGACAAAGTCATCCATTGCATATGCGCGCTGTCGCACTATTCCCCCCTCGCCCTCGAATCCGCATGAACCCTTATCGCCAAAAGTAATCACGCATGACTTGAAATTGTATTTCCGGAGGTCCTCGAAGCAGTGTTCGGTGGATTGCGTGTCACAGAATGTGTATGCGAAAACATTCGAGACGACCAGATGATCGGTCAACTTCAGAAGCTCCTCGGAACCATACCGCTTTGAACCAATATCGAGCGATACCTCGACTCCGTTCGATCTGGCGGCTTGTGCAGCCTCGATATCGGCATCAAGATTGCGACCGTCGATATGCAGAATCTTCGCAGACGTATAGAAGCTGGCGGGGACTGTGGAGATGTCGATCTCACCCGCACCGCTCTTGTCAAGAACGACGTTTCGGGTGCCGTTCGTGCGATCCGCCCAGACAAATGCGCGATTGGTTCTGCTGCCGTGAATGACTCTAAGGTACCGTGTGTCGACTTTGAACTGCTTCAGCTCATCGGCTATGAACCGGCCGTCCCTGTCGTCACCAGTCACGCCGACAAACGAGGTCCTGAGTCCGAGACGCGAAGCTGTGCAGAGCGCGGTCGGTACCGGTCCTCCACCCTGAATCGAAGTCTCGAGTGCTTCGATCTTGGAATCGGGACCCGGGTAGCGTTTCAGCAATGCTATATAGTCGACGGTACAAAGCCCAAGCCCGACGACATCAAAGTTCCTCGATATCGATTCTGCCATTGGTTTGAGAGATTAGGGTGCTTTTGATCTTCTCTGCCGAGTCACGGCGTATATCGCAGGTTATCTTTCCGACATCCGAGTACTCGCTGTCTACAGTCGTAGAGACCTCGGACGATAGTGTTCTCAGGACGATATTCGTGAACTGCAAATGAAACGTGAACCTCACACGCTCGGTCAGGTAGCGCGTCTCCGATCCCGCCTCTTCGACTACTGCGAGCGCGGTATCTCGATAGGCGCGGGATAGCCCGCCGGTTCCGAGTTTGATTCCACCATAGTACCGCGTCACCACTACACATGTGTC
Source organism: uncultured Ignavibacteria bacterium (assembly GCA_964415885.1). Lineage (GTDB taxonomy): Bacteria > Zixibacteria > MSB-5A5 > JAABVY01 > JAHJOQ01 > CAYQCE01. The sequence continues at coordinate 13,113 of CAYQCE010000029.1, read as the reverse complement.
GACGAGATCGTACCTGTCGATCGCGTCGAGGATCGGTTTGCCGGCCGTGCCGGACGGTTCACCGTCGTCATTGTACTTGAAGACCTGCCCCAGCCCGATACGATAAGCCCAGCAGTTGTGGGTGGCATCGTAAAATTCCCCGGATACAGAATCTATGAACTCACGTGCCGACTCGACGGACGTGAGATATCTTACCGTTCCTATGAATCGGGATCTTTTGATCTTGATCTCGACCCGGCTCTCACGCGCGACCGTCTTGTACGAATCTGACAAATATCACCTATTCGGAGGATTCTTTGCTGGTGATGTATTGTTCAATGAGGCGCTTGAATCTGGCGCCATATATCATGTCAAACTTGTCCATGTCATCCGGGATAAGCTCTTCGGCCTTCTGACGCGTTTCCTCGATCAGCGTATCCGCAGCGGCATGGTCCAACTCTCCACTTTCTATCTGTTCCACAGTCTCGTCGACCAGTTTCTTCAAGTAGGCGATTTTTTCATGTTCTTCATTTTCCGATGTCATATAATCAGCTCCTCGTGCTGGTTTCGAGAATAGTCTTGACATCCTCGAATGTCTGAAATGGAAATGCATTTGACGGCACTTCGATGCCACGTTTCTTCTCGTCCCCTTTGAGAAGATAAAACAGCAGCTTGCCCTGATCGTCACAGGCCTCCGCGGCTGACCGGCAGCCGGACGAATCCGGCGAAAGTTCCGCGATAATCACCGAGTCCGACATCCCCACGACTATACGATTTCTCGCGAGCAATCTACCGGTCGATACCGTTGTATCGGGCGGATACTCGGAGATCACACATCCGTCTTTAGATATCTGCACTGCCACAAGTTCACTTTCCTCGGGATACACATTGTAGAGTCCCGAACCGAGAACCGCATAGGTCAGGCCACCTTTTTCAAGTGCGCTGACGTGCGCGGAGGCATCGATTCCACGGGCAAGACCTGAAACGACGGAGACCTTCCTTTCGGCAAGCTCTCCCGCAATCTGAACGGTGGCATTGATACCTTCTGCAGTAGCGTCGGTCGTGCCGATGATTGCGACCGCACGTCTCTCCGGATCCGGCAGTTTGCCGCGACAATAAAGAACCGGCGGAGGGGCGTCGATCTTGCGAAGCCTCGCAGGATAATCGTCGTCTATGAATGTTGTAACATTTATCCCGTCCTCGGCTATGCGCTCGATACGTTCACTCATCAGTTGAATCATATCCTGCGATGCCAGAATCTGTGAGGCCTTTTCCTCGGATACCCTCGGCAGATCGGCAAGCACTTCGAAATCGGCGTCGTACACATTCTCCGGCGAACCACATGTCGCCAGTAGCATCTGGAACATCTTGGGACCGACACCTCCAGCCTCCCGCAATGCCATTACAACGCTTTTCATGTACAATTCGGTCATCGTTCCAATCCTGATAAGTATCCGTAGTTCCGTAACACAAATAGTACGACTGCCGTTCAAATGTGTCAAGCGTCTTGCTTGGATGAACGAAGACTCGAATAAACAAACATCTGCAACACGGATTCCATTTGTCTGTTATAGAAAATGTGATTACAATTGATGCAAGTAACGCAAGTCAATGGACGCGGGTAAATTATGGTTGGACGGATAAAACTGCCGATTGCAACTCTCTACATTCTAATTGCTCTGACATTCACTCTCTCGACTTCATGCCGTGGTCAGACCGAAGAGACAGTCGAATCTCGGGAGATCAGATCGATACAGGATATTCCTTTGCCGGGTGGATTCGAGAGAATCGAGGTGTCTGATGGGAGTTTTGAAAGCTACCTCAGGAAACTGCCGCTGAAACCCGAGGGCACTCCGGTCTACATCTATAACGGCGAGCTCAAGGAGCATCAGGATCATCACTATCGCGTAATAGACATGGATTCCGGATATCGCGATCTGCTCCAGTGTGCGGATGCGGTGATGAAGTTCCGTGCGGAGTATCTTTACTCCAGGGGACGGTTAGATGACATCAGCTTCAATTTCACCAGTGGCGACACTGCATCGTTCACGGACTGGATAGAGGGCAAGCGGCCGGTCATCTCGGGCAACAACGTATCATGGACTTGCTGCGAACCGGTTGAAAGCTCCTTCGAAGCGCTCCAATCGTATCTCGATGTCGTCTATATGTATGCCGGGACCTACTCGCTCAAGAAGGAGCTCATCAAGGTTGACAATCCGAACGACGTGCGGCCGGGGGATATCATGATAATCGGCGGGTTTCCGGGACATGCAATGATTGTCGCGGATATGTGCAAAAACGGCGAATCGGGAGAGACGGCGATTCTATTCGTACAGGGTTTCACACCATCTCAGGACATGCACGTTGTGGCAAACGAGCGGGACCGAACGATGAATCCATGGTATGTTGTTGGCCAGGATGAGAAGCTGAAGACTCCGTCATGGACCTTCGAATGGTCCGATCTCAGAAGATTCCCGGAATGAGTTTCCAACTGCTACTCCTGATACATGGCTACGACAGCACCCGCTCGATATTCAATGATGCAGTATCGTGACTTTTCCATTTCCCTGGAGCGGTGATTGGCGTAACGAGCGACATGGCATCTGTGTTGCCGCTTTCCCAGCGGCTGCCGGCGAGTCCGTGATCGGTCCTGATTCTTTTCTGTATCCTCCTCCGGTTGGCGAAGCTGACGCCGAATTGCTTGTCGACGGAGCCGCGGCGGCGGTAGACCTCTCTGTTCTGCTATGTGCCGAGGCTATCGAGCTCACTAATGACCTGTTCGGGTGTTATAATCTCTCCAATAAAACTTCCAACAACTGCTTCAACTTAAAACACGCTGATGATCGAGATGTATCGGCAGAGGGCATAGAATCAACTCGACGGCTTGCAGTTAGGCCTGAAACACCAAACAGAACATATTTCAGTCGTTTCGAAGCACCACACTAACAGTTAGAATCACGGTGCCGATAACAGATATAGGATATGAAACTCGAAGCGACTCAAGCCAGATCGGTTCTCCGGTGAATAAGCCTGGTGCATTAAGAATTTGAGGCGAAAGTGAGCGACGTAGTTCCAAAGGGCAAAGGGGTTGGCGAAACACGAGAGTTCTCCGGTGTCGTCGCCTGTACCTCTCACGGCTATCAGCTGCCGTTAACTACAACATATCTGCGTCTCGACCTCGATCTGAGGATAACAGATTCGAAGTTGTCACGGTCATGGCTCGAATCAGCGCTCGGCGTTCCAATCGGCAGTCACATCGCGGAGCACGTCCATCCCGACGACAGGGCTGCAGTCCAGTCCGAGCTGAAGAGCATCTCGAGTCATCAAGACAGCATTGCCGTCAGACGCCTCGACTTCCGTTTCGCCACAACCGACGGCTTCACTCACTGCTGGTGCTGTGCACATTTCCCTGAAGACTTGCAATCCGGCTCGGAGAGTATTCTCCTGCTGTTGTTTCCGACGGAGGAGCAAATGGAAATCAGCATCGGTAACAAAAGCAACCTTCTCATACAGAAGCTTCGAGAGAGCGACGGTCTGCTTCAGATGATCGTGGAGCATACGGGAGAGGCGATTGTCGTTATTGCGGACGGGCGAATCCAGTACATGAATCCGCGTGCGGTGCAGATGATCGGATACACACGCGAAGAGGCGCGTGAGATCGACTATATAAGAGTGGTGCATGAGGAGGACCACGAACGAGCACGAGAATTTCACAAGCTCCAAATGGCCGGAGAAGCTGTCAAACCGCAAACCTTCCGACTGGTGCGAAAAAACGGCGACGTTTGCTGGGCGCAGTCCTACGGAGTCGCCATTGAGTGGAACGGACGTCCAGCGGCGTTGAAGTTTCTCACGGACATAACGGAGCGTATACTCTCGGAGAACGCACTGCGTCAGAGTGAGCGTCGGCTGTTTCAATTCCTCGAAAAGCTGCCGGTTGGAATTGTTGTGACTGACACGGACGGCAAGCCTTATTACGCCAACCATGCGGCATCTGAGATTGTCGGCGATCCGACCGATCTTGTGACCAGTAAGGACTTCTCCAGCTATTTCGACAAGTTCTACGTTCGTGGCACAAACAACAAGTACCCGACAAACAGACTTCCCATAGTGCGCGCACTGAAGGGCGAGAGGTTGAGCGTCGATGACATAGCGATCCACACCGAAAATCGGGTAATCCCTATTGATGTCTGGGGAAGCCCCATATTTGACGAGAGCGGCAAAGTAACCTACGCCATTGCGGTTTTCATGGATGTCTCCGAGCGCGACAAGTCTCGCCAACAGCTTCTGCAGTCCGAGAAGCTCGCTGCAATCGGCACACTTGCGGCCGGAGTTGCGCATGAGATCAATAATCCGGTCGGCTATATCAAATCAAACCTCAACACCATGTACCGATACCTGAATCACCTGAACAAATGTCTCAGCAATATCGACGAACTCGATGACGAGAATCGCGAGGAGCTGAAGGAGATGATAGATGATTTCGGGGATGCCATCAGCGAAAGTATCGATGGCACGGAACGCGTGGCGGAGATCGTAACCGATCTGAAAAGTTTCGCCAGAATCGACAAATCGGAACGCGAGAGTACCGATCTGAATGAGGGACTCAGATCAACACTGAATATTGTCTGGAACGAACTCAAGTACAAGTGCAAGGTCGAGACCGACTTTGGCGATATACCCGAACTGACCTGCATGCCGAACCAGTTGAACCAGGTGTTCCTAAATCTTCTCGTAAATGCCGGTCAGTCTATTGAGCACAAGAATGGTCTAATCAAGATTCGTACATGGTCCGATGGTGACGGCATCTATGTCTCGATCTCGGATAACGGCAAAGGGATTCCGGAGGATCAACTCAGCAAGATCTTTGAGCCATTCTTTACTACAAAGGAAGTCGGCGAGGGGACCGGGCTCGGGTTGAGTCTCGTGCATGATATCGTCGAAAAGCACAATGGCTCGATCGAAGTGGACAGCGAAGTAGGAAAGGGTACGACGTTTACGATGACCTTTCCACTCGGGGGGCTTGATGAGTGACAAGTACAAGGTGCTCGTCGTGGACGACGAGCCTAACATTCTAAAAGCAATCAAGAGGCTCTTCCTCGGTACGGAATACAAGGTCATCGCGGCGGAATCCGGGCCGGAAGGCCTGAAAGCATTCGATGAACATGACATTGTAGTAGTCATCTCGGATTATCGCATGCCCGATATGAACGGCGTGGAATTCCTGAGGCGCGTTCGGGAAAAATCACCGGAGACGATTCGAATCGTTCTGAGCGGTTTCGCCGATACATCGGCAATGGTGGAAGCTATTAATGACGGTCAGATATACAAGTTCATCGTTAAGCCGTGGAATGACCAGGAGTTGTTGACCGCGATTATGAGAGCGGTTGACCAGTATAACCTGCAACGGGAGATATCCGAGCTCAACACCGTCTTGCGACGGAGAAACGAAGCACTGCGATACCTTACTGAATCGCTCGAGGAAAAGGTGGAGGAGCGCACGAGAGACCTGCAGACCCGGAATCAGGCACTGCAAATCTCGCAGAGCATTCTAAACCTCCTGCCGATAGGTGTTCTCGGGCTGGACAGCTCGGGTATTGTCGTTTACCGCAATCTCGCGATGAGCTGGTACCTGCCGGCATCCGACATAGGTCTCGGCCTCCCGGCGCGAGGGACGGTTGACGATGAGCTGTATGATTCATTGATGCTGATCTTAAGCGATGGCACACCAAAGTCTTTCAAAGCGGAGAATAGTCCGGATGTCGGCGTGCTGGGAATCCCGCTTCCCGCGGGTCGTGGTGTAATAGGTCTCTTCGCGGCAAGCGACCACATAAGATACTTTGAACAAACAAGCCATGGGATACTACGGAGTGAGCGAGAGCAAAGAACAGAAGAAGTTTGAGCATAGAATACTTCTCGTTGACGACGAGGAGAGCATCATTAAGTCCCTAAGGCGGCTGCTCAAATCCGTCGGGGTTGAGATAGTCTCGGCTAACAGCGGTGCAGAGGCTCTGGATATCCTTATAGAGAAGCCTGTCTCGCTGATTATCTCCGATCTGAGAATGCCGAAGATGAATGGTGTTGAGCTTCTGAACAAGTCGATGGAACTCCAGTCACATACAGTGCGCATCATACTGACCGGACACGGGGATATCGATGCAACCGTCTCGGCAATCAACTCCGGCGCTGTTAAATACTATCTGAAGAAGCCGTGGGATGATGATCTTCTGTTAAGTCGCGTTACCGAATCACTCGACCTTTATAAGACTCAGATTCGAAACAAGCATCTTCAGAAACTCACAGCGGACCAGAACCGCGAATTGATAGAACTGAATTCCAGGCTGGAAGAGAAGGTCAAGGAGCAGACGAGGACGATTCAGGAGCAGCACAAGAATCTGAAGAAGTCCTTCATGGATACTATTCGGGCATTCTCTTCAATCCTCGAACTGCGTCTGAAGGATGTCGGGAGTCACTCTCAGAGAGTCTCTCAGATGGTTCACAAAATGGTCGGCGCGCTCGAATTAAGTGAGAAGGAGCAGCAGGATGTGGTGGTGGCGGCCTTCCTGCATGACATCGGCAAACTGACAATTCCGGACAGGGTTCTCGCGAAGCCGCCCCGTGAGCGATCGAGATCGGAAATAGATGCCGTTAACGCGCATCCGCTGATCGGACAGAGCTGTATCTCGGTTATCAGCGGGATGGATGATGTGGCCACGATCATCCGGCAGCATCACGAGAACTACGATGGGTCGGGATACCCGGACAGTATCCGCGACAGCGCGATAACGCTTGGCGCACGGCTGATCCGGATTACGGACGAATTCGATCATCTCGCATTCAAGGACGGCTTCCCGAAGGCAAGCCACCTGAGAGAGGCTACCGCTCATCTGGTTCTGAAGTCAGGCTCATTCTTCGATCCGGACCTGGTCAGGAAGTTCGTGGAACTCAACATAGCAGAGTCGTTCACGGTTGCCGATTCATCGGTGCCAAGGGAGCTGCGGCCAATCGATCTCGAACAGGGGATGGTGGTTGCAGCGGATGTGTTCACTCGCAACGGCCTCTTTGTGCTGCCTAAAGGCGCAAGGCTCTCGCGCGGGATGATCCAGCGACTCACCAATATCGACCGATTTGACACTATAATAGGTGGGGTGCAAGTATATGACAAGCCGCCCGGAGAGAAAAAGAAGCAAGCGGCAGTTCTCGATTCTTCTCGTTGATGATTCAAGTTCGATACTGAAAGCACTGACGAGAGTCTTTCGGGGAGAAGGCCACAAAATCTACATGGCGACATCTGCAACCGATGCTCTCGAAATCCTGGGGCATAACGAAGTGGATCTAATAATATCTGATGAAATGATGCCGGGCACGAGCGGAACAGAACTGCTTCAGAACGTGCGGAACATGTATCCGAATATGATTCGGATTATGCTTACCGGAATCTCCAGCATAGAGGTCGCGAAGGATGCAATAAACAAGGGCGAGGTGCATAGATTCTTCAACAAACCGTGGGAAGATTTCGAGTTGCTGGTCTCGGTACGTCACCTGCTGGAGAAGAAAGCCGTCGAGGACGAAAACCGTCGGCTGAAGAAACTGGTGGAGGCTCAGACGAACGAACTGAACCGACTCGAAAGCGAGCATCCCGGCATAACGCATGTTCAACTTGACAAAACAGGCGCAATCGTGATGGACGAACGGTGATGCGACCCAACTGACGGCTTCACGGACTATTCTGCAATGGATGGAGTAATTTATGACCAGCAGATCGACAAAATCAAACAAAACGACGTCATTGCCGGAGGAATTCATAATTCCTGTCGACAAGATAGATAGATCACTCTCGCTCGTCATGCACCACGAAGAAGTCTCGGCTATTTCGGAAGTACTGAAGGCCTTGATGGCACCCAGTGACGCGGATAACGAACACGGGGACGAGAATGCTACCTAAGGGCAACCCGAGACCACTCGAGTCATACCTCGAGGACTTGCCATCACCGCCTGTTCTTATCAGAAAGCTGCAGGCGCATCTCAATGATGAGGATGTGAGCGCGCATGTTCTGGCTCGGCTGATTGAGACCGACCAGGGGCTGACAGCCCGGCTGTTGCGGGTCGTGAATTCTCCCTTTTATGGCTTCTCGAGAGATATCTGTTCGATTCAAGAGGCTATTACGCTGGTCGGAGTCAACACGGTCAAACAGCTCTCCGTCGCGACAGCGACGCTACAGGCATTCGGTGATACGCATTCGTCGTTCGATATAACCGGATTTTGGCTGCATTCATTCGCGGTCGGCGTGCTGGCGAAGAACCTAATCAGTAAGAAGGGACGAGCACTGCGGGATCAGGTCTTCATCGGCGGCCTTCTGCACGATATCGGTCGGCTCGCGCTCGTCAAGATTGATGCACCGATGTTCCTCGCTTTTCACGACGAGACCGCTGACAAGCCGGTTACGCTCGAAGAAGAGAGGGAGTATTTCGGTGTGGATCATCAGTCACTCGGCGGAGCGCTCGCGAAGAAGTGGAATCTTCCGTCACCAATTCGCGGACTAATAGAGAATCATCATCGTCCCGACCCCAAAAGCAGTCAGGCGCTGCAGCTCGCCGCCGTAAACAACGCCGACATGATATGTCACGCACTCAGTATTGGGTTTAGCGGCACAACATTCGTTACCGATTTCTATCCTGCGTCATGGAAGCTTCTCGAGATCGACAACGAGGAACTCAGGCTGATCGTACAACAGGCACTCGTCAATCTCTCCGAATCCAAACAGATGCTCGTGAATTGATGATCGCGCAGGCGCTACCGCAACCGGTAGGTCCTCGATTCCTTCTCTTTGTATTGAACCGCTGACATGTATCCGACGACAGCGTCATAGTCCCCGGTCGTCTCGCCGGAATGCGAGTACTTGACGACTTTCGACCGATTGGCACCAAGCTTTTTGGCGGCGAGTAACGCCGCAACTGTCGGCCCGGCTCCGCATGCCTCCGCCTCACCCTTCGAGATCGCCGCGAACAGACCTTCGGGATTGAACGAATCAACTGCATACCGAACCACGTTGTCCTTCACTTCAGCTTCTGAGGCAGAGTGATAGTGAGATAGATCAGACGACGCCACTATCAGCGCGTTCTTGTCGTGCAGCGTACCGGCCAGAACATCGGCCAGCACTGTACAGACATCCCACTCCTGTTCACCCATAACGATCGGGATCAGCTTGAAATCTCCCAGCACAATCTGCAGAAACGGAAGCTGCACCTCGAGAGCGTGCTCGGCACGACTCACGGCGCCGCCCGTGTGTCCCTTGGTGGAGAGATAGACTTTGTTTGGATTGATATTGCCCATCTTGATCGCGAGATCGAGATCGACATACAGCTTGTCGAGCGGAGTAACATACGCCCCGCCGTTGTAGATAGAAGCGCCCGGGAACATATCGGCATGCGACGGCGAAATGACGACAACGATGTCGTACTTCATCCCCTCAAGCAATTTGAACGCTGACGCAGCGACGCCACCCGAATATGGATATCCGGCGTGCGGCGATACTACAGATATTATGTCCCCGTCGATATGCTCTTTCCTTGCATCATGAAACAGGCCGGAAATCTGTCTCATCAGATCGAGCGGATCACCAGGATAGAATGATCCGGCGTAACGGGGCCTTCGCTCCTGATCCGGAAATACGTTTTGCTTTTCCATACCACCAATTAACTCTGTTAATATGTGTAACGCAAGGACTGACGAAGTACCAGCGTACTTGTCAAGAAATATACAAAATCGCACAAAAAAAGTCTTGTCTTTTCCGACAATCCTGTTATATATACTGTAATCCGATAGGAGAACGACATTATGGCAGGATCCAAGTTACATTATGCAATTCAGTCGTTGATCGAAATCGAGAGACATTCGCGAAAAGGCCCGATAGGGACGAGAGAGATAGCGGATGCCGCCGGGTTGTCGAAGAGATATCTCGAGCAGGTCTTCGGCCTGCTGAAACGGGCCGGAATCGTGCGAAGCTCGCGCGGCAAGTTCGGTGGGTACGAGCTTGAGGTTGATCCGGACACGCTTTCGGTCGAGACAATATGGAAGGCGGTCAATGAGGACATTGCTATATCGGTTAACAGACCGGAACCGAGTCATGCCGAAAGCAGGACCGCATTCGAAATCCAGTCGGGTCTTCATGAAGCAGCGGTGAATTTTCTAAGAGGCCTGAGTTTGCGTGATATGATTGATCTTGATTCCGACAAAAGTGAAATGTTCTACATTTAGTCTTGATTTTACAGGAGGTTGCGATGAAAATCGCCAATTCTATGCTCGAACTGGTCGGTGGTACTCCGCTGGTCAAGCTTAACAGGATAACCGAGGGTCTGGATGCCACCGTTCTCGGCAAGCTCGAATTCTACAACCCGTGCGCCTCGGTGAAGGATCGAATCGGCTTCTCGATGGTCGAGGCTGCCGAGAGAGACGGCAAACTGAAGCCCGGAATGACAGTGATCGAGCCGACGTCCGGTAACACCGGCATCGCGCTCGCATTTGTCTGCGCGGTAAAGGGATACAAACTCAAGCTTACTATGCCCGATACGATGAGCGTCGAGCGCAGAGCGCTTCTGAAAGCTTTCGGGGCCGAACTGATTCTGACACCGGGTCCGGAGGGAATGCCCGGCGCGATCTCGAAGGCCACGGAAATCTACGAATCGGATAAAGACAATCTCTTCATGCCGCAGCAGTTCAAAAACCCGGCAAACGTGGATATCCATAAGAAGACGACTGCGGAGGAACTCTGGAACGACACCGACGGTAAGATCGATATCCTGTGCTCGGGGATCGGAACCGGCGGGACGATTACCGGCTCGGCAACAGTAATCAAGGAGCGCAAGCCGGAGTTCAAGGCTATCGCTATCGAGCCGGCGGCATCGCCGTTCCTTTCGAAAGGCGAGAAGGGCCCCCACCCAATCCAGGGAATCGGTGCCGGTTTCAAGCCGGATATTCTGAACATGGACCTCGTTGACGAAGTGTTGACGATTGAGAATGACGAAGCGATCGAGATCACAAGACGGCTCGTGCGCGAGGAGGGAATCCTCTGCGGCATTTCGTCGGGCGCGATCGTGGCGGGAGCACTCAAAGTTGCGGCTCGACCGGAGAACAAGGGCAAGACAATTGTGGCAATTATTTGCGACACAGGCGAAAGATATCTCTCGACACCGACCTACGCAGATTTGACGGCGTAAAACAGGATTGAAGAAAATACAGGAAACAACAAACATCTAATCACTTACCGAGCAGTAGAATAGCTCAACAGCCAAACTCCAGTCGGGCGGAATCAGGACGGTTCCGCCCGATTTAATATCGGGAAAGTTGTCAGGAAAAGCGACACCGGGTGAATTCGATCGTAAAAGCCCTTATGGTAAGGCATTAGCAGGGTGCACACTCAAAAACAGACAGGATTTTGTCGGGTTTCCTGACAGATCGGACGCAGGCTACTCGTGGATTGACGCCTATCCAAACCGTAACCTGTTGCACACTCAACCCTTACAAAGACAACTGTGTCACGGCATGACATTCGCTTTATATCTAACTATCAAATAGTCAATGAACGATGTCTTTTAAGAGACACTAATGGAGGCTGATGAAGATGAGAAAAGCACTTTCAATTTTGATCATAGCCGTCGTGGCGTTTGGATTTGGCAGCGCCAACGCCGGGCTTCTCGGATCATACTACAATCTCGGCGAGGATCACCCTGACGTACAGAACGGACCTCCGTTCGGACTCGATCCGGGTCTCGTTGAGAACGTATTGACCGAAGACACACCGACGCTTACCAGCTACGGTGGAACTCGCATTAATCAGTGGGACTGGTGGGATGACAGCCGTCATAGTTTCACGAGAGTCGATTCCGACGAGGACCTCCGGACGAATTTCGCCACGAGTTGGTTCCCGGTTGATGAGGACCTCAATGGTGACCCGTTCCATTTCGCAGTGAAGTGGACCGGTTCGTTCTATGTATCTGAGAACAAGACTTACACCTACGAGATGGGTTCGGATGATGACTCATGGCTGTTCATCGACGATCAGCTCGTACTTGACCTCGGCGGCGTGCACGCCAAAGCGACTCAGGAGTACACCGTCGATTTGACAGCCGGATGGCATAACATCGATGTCTTCTTTGCCGAGCGCAACACGGTGCAGTCCGGTTTTGAGCTGGATTTCTTCACGGATCTGCACAGCAATCCGGTACCGGAGCCGGGCACTCTGGTTCTGGTCGGTCTCGGACTCGCCGGCATTGCGAGCCGCAGATTCCGCAGAAAGTAGTTTAGTAGAGAACGTAACGGCGAAAGCTGTATCTATATGTCCTCTGGGGCGGTCTCAATGACCGCCCTTTCTTTATGTTCCGGCATTGTCTGCAAAAATCCGGCTACAGATGAACGGATCGGTGGCATCGACTTTACTGTTGCTCTGGAGTCGCCGGGTTATTATAATGGGCAGGCTTACCATAGCATCGGAGAGGTGGCCGAGTGGCTGAAGGCAGCTGCCTGCTAAGCAGTTATACGTTAACGCGTATCCAGGGTTCGAATCCCTGCCTCTCCGCCAGATTGGTATATTCCGGTCACATCCTTTACATTTCATTCCGGGCAGATGGTTTACAGATTGGTATATAATTACCTTGAAGGAGGTATTGTATGCCATGGAAGGAGACCAGTGTCATGGATGAACGGATGAAATTCATAGGTCGATTATTGTCAGGGGCTAAGATGGCTCCTTTGTGCCGGGAGTTCGGCATATCCAGAGTAACCGGGTATAAGATCTGGAAGAGGTACCAGGATAACGGCGCTGTTGCGATTCAATCCACCGACGACCTGCCTCAACTGCCCGAAACTCTACCTTACGGCACACTGAATCTTCGTTCGACCATCAACGCTATCGCAGAGAAGTTTGCTCTAATACTCCTGTGGAAGTTCGAACAGGTCCTGCCCGCCGCTGGAGGGTGTGACCTGACCGTATAACCGCATAAACAAAGGGCGATTCGAAGAACGCCAGATCACACGTCCGCGAAACGCGGCCGCAGGATCTGGCGTAACAGGGTTTCTCAACAACCGCGAGGGTTTGTCGCAAAGCAGATCCCCCCACATTTGTCATTCCCGCGAGGGTC
>CAYQCE010000028.1:0-42171 GCA_964415885.1 uncultured Ignavibacteria bacterium | reverse complement strand
CTTTGAGATTGCCACGCTCGCTACGCTCACTCGCAATGACCGTTGTCGTGCGGTTTTCAACAAGCCCAGCAGACCCGCGCCACGCCCCACCCGTCGTTCGGACTACACATACCATGTCACACCTGCGCAGGCAGGTGTCCAGTCCTTTCCTGTAAAAGGCAATGTGGTTCTCATAGCAGTCATCGGTTTCGGTCTTATCGTGCCGCCAGCACGAGAATCGGAGCTTCGACATCCAATCCTACTCCAGCCGCCCCACCCACGACTCGTTCTTGTGGTTGTACTTCGGGTTGAGCAGGTGGAGGATTAGATCCATCAGCGATGGTTTCCCGTGATAGATAACTTCGTATTCGGCCCCGAGTTTATCACGATATGCGCCCAGTTCCTCTGCCGGATAGTCATCTGTAAAAATGACAACATAGCGCGGTGGATCATTCCCGGAGATTTCACCCGAATCGATAGCATCCTGCAGACTATACGACGGCGTCAGTTTCACCGCCCCTGGACGCTCATAGTCCCAATAGGCATATGGTATCCATTTCTTCCGCTCGGTCGTATCGAACAGCACACGTTGGGCATCATCCTGCCGCGAGAGATACACCAGCGAATCGACCGCACCGCGATGTGCATAGTTGAATGTAAACGGCGCGAGCAATACGACGTTGAGCACCCAGAACCATCCCCACAATCCCAAACGGAGCGCCTTCCATCTGCGATACCATTCGAAGTCGCGGTAGAGATAGTAAATCCCGACACACCCCAGCACAATCAGCACCGGAAAGACGGGTATGATAAACCGCTCCTGCTTGTTCACGATTGCCGAGTGCCCGATGACAAAGGCAAGACTCGCAAGCCACAGGACCAAATGACCCCGGATAACTTTGGGGCGGAAGACTGAGCCGAGGAAGAGAACCGAGAACGGAGGAATCATGACCCCGAAGATCAGCAGGATATACCTGTACCAAGGTCCCGGAATGGTAGGCGGCAGGGACGCGTTGACGGTGACATAATTGACCACGCTCCCCAGGAATTTGCCATGCGACCAGATATCGATCAAGCCCTGCAACGCAACCATAGCGAGAACTCCAACCGAGAATAGAGCCGCCTGCCGCCATTTGCGCGACATCGCAATCATCGCGATCGGAACGACCGCGAGCGACAGTGCAACTTGCATCCGGATCATGAGTGACAGACCTCCGAAGATCGCGGCATAGATGGCATCCCGATCGCTGGAGTTCTTCACACTTCGATGTGCGAAGTAGAGGCAGGGCAGTAGCAGATCCGCGGAGACCATCTCGACCAGGTTGCGCACAGCGATGAACGGTATCAAGAAATGCGCAGACAGCAACATACCGCCGATCAGCGCGGTGTTACGGTCTGTTTCCTCGCGGAGGTAACGGTAGCCAATAACCACTGGAAGCATAGACAGAAGTGCATGTATCAGCCGATTAAAATGCATGTGTGTATCGAGATGTTCGACACCCAAAACCGCCGTGACTTTCATCAGGCCCAGCAGAAACAGGTTGTAGACTGCGCTGCGGATTACACCGATCTCCGTCTTGCCCTCCCAGCGAAGGGTGCCGTCCTCAAGAAACAACCCCTCGTGATGCCAGTGCCAGGCGATACGGACAGTCACGAAATGGTCATCGTGCGCCATATAGCCGGCAGAGAACAAGACGGCAAGCAGGCGGAGTGCGCCGGCTATGATCAGAACTGTAAGAAACGGATTCTCTCGAGCGAACCTGCGCATAACAAATTGAATATAGAGTAGGCCCCTGAGGATTACAATGCTAATGTCATGAGTCGCACCGTTTGGCTTGCGCAACCGCAATTGCCTGACTGTCGTTGTGGGATATGGATACCGCGACCATTATACCATCGGTAATCCGCGATGCTCTCTCGGAGAGCCGAATCGACGGCGCCCGACCCCTGCCGAGTTCAACCTCAATATCTCGCCACGACAACCCGGAGACTCCGAGTTGATAGAGCGCCTTGTAAACCGCCTCCTTGCAGGCGATCCGTCCTGCCAGTGACTGAAGAAAATTCGCTTTGGAGAGACAATATTCGTACTCGCGGTCGGTCAGCACGCGAAGCGGGAATTTCTGTCCCCACCGCGCAACAGATCCGCGAATGCGTTCTATCTCGACTATGTCGGTACCTACGGAAAAATCCATTGAAACACTCGCTTGCTAACGCAAATATAGTGCCGAAAAACAGGACATCAAAGAAATAAACTTGGAGTCTCTTTCGAAATAAGTGTTGCAAACGACGCTGTGTGACGTATGTTAATAGAGCCTGGAGAGAGGGAGCGATCACGTTTGAAAATCTAACACTTTTCTAATGAAGGTCGCCCCTAGGCAGTTGAATTCGACCGCCGTGACCTCCCGACAGGGAGCAGCGTCGACTAAACACTCCGGAGGCTGTAAAAACCCTTTACCGTATGTAAACTTGGGACTTTCCAAACGTTTACATGCCCCTCTCTCCCAGGGTTTTTTTATGGCAGGCATCGCCTGCTTTTTTTATTCCCTTGCAGCAGCCATGCATCGTCGCGCGGAATCCCGCCACGGCGGCATGACGCGGTAATCTCACGGTCGAGCACTTGTTCTTGCAGTGTCTTGCGGTCAGATTTCTGACCGTGTGACCTGCAAGCGAATCTGGAAGGTCATGTGGTATCGTTGGGATTGCCACACTCGCTGCGCTCGTTCGCAATGACCACGCCACATCGGTTTTCCCAGTTGAGTAGTTGAGTTGGGAAGGACTCTTTAGTGGTTCTGCCGTTCTTGTCTACGACGAGCTGTATACAAAATCCTCTATCTCGCGGATCAGCGCAGATTCGAGCTCATTCGGTTTGAATGCCGCGACAGTCTTACCATTGCGCGAGAGGATCATCTTGTCATGCCCGCCGATTACGCCGATATCCGCGCCCATTACCTCGCCGGGACCATTGACCGTGCAGCCCATGACGGCGATCGTCATTGGCGTCCTGATTGAGGCCGTTATCCGCTCGACCTTCTCGACGAGCGACAGCAAATCCACCTCGAGCCGTCCACAGGTTGGGCAGGCAATGATACAGACTCCCTCGTTCCGAATTCCGAGGCTGCGAAGCAACTCCCTCGCCGCACGTATTTCCTCTATCGGGTCGCCAGCGAGCGAGATACGAACGGTGTCGCCAATACCAGCCTGCAGCAACGGCACGAGCGCGACTGTCGATCTGATCGCACCGAGCAGCGGTGGGCCCGCCTCGGTTAGTCCGATGTGAAGCGGATAGTCGCACTCGGCTGCCAGTTTGCGGTTGGATTCGATCAGCACGGCGGGAGCCGATGATTTGATCGATACTACAAGGTCTTCGAACTCGTGCTCCTCAAAGAAGTCGATCCACCGAACTGCAGATTTCACGAGGGCTTCCGGGTTGTCGCGACCATACTCCGCAAGAATGTCTCTCTCGAGCGAACCGGTGTTGATCCCTATCCTGATCGCAATTCCCGCACTCCTCGCTCTGTCGATTATCCCGCAGAGAGTTTCCCGGTTTGCGATATTGCCCGGGTTGATTCGAATCTTGTCCGCACCGTTGTCTATGCTCGCAATCGCGAGATCTGCCTTAAAATGAATATCTGCGACGAGCGGAATCGAAATTCGCTTTCTGATTCGAGAGATAGCCTTCGCTGAATCTATGTCCGGAACGGCAACGCGTACTATCTCGCAGCCGTACTCCGTCAACTCATCGATCTGCTGAACAGTCGATTCGATATCGTGAGTATACGTGTTAGTCATCGACTGAATCGCGATCGGATTGCAGCCACCAACAGTGACCTCCCCGATTCTGACTTCGCGTGATTTCCGCCTGGCAACTACCATGCTCACTCGACAAATCTCCCGCTTTCATCCTGAAGGTGTATTTCGTACAGCTCTCCGAGCCTGGCTATTACGTCGCGTATCTGGCTGTCGGGTGTGCTTGCGCCGGCAGTCAGACCTACGCTTTTGCAGTCATCCAATTCGATTTCATCGACTCGGCCTGTGTCCGACACAAGCCGAGCGGGACTGCCGCAACTCTCGATAACGGACACCAGCCTGTTCGAGTTCGCTGACTGCTCGGAACCAACTACAAGCACCAGCTCACAGAATCCAGCGAGCTCGATAGCGGCCTCCTGACGGCGCCGCGTGGGACGGCAGACCGTGCTGTAGATGTCGAGCTGCGGATATGATCTCTTCAAAACGCCGGCGGCTCGTTCGAACTCGGCGACATCCTGGGTGGTCTGCGAAATAGTTGCGACTTTCGAAAACGACGAGGCAAGCGGTTCGGCTCCGGGAATAGACTCAACCCCTTCGATCACAGCCACGCGGCCTTCCTCGCATCTTCCGAGAATTCCCGCAACTTCAGCATGATCGCTGTCGCCAAAGATGTATATGAAGTATCCACTGCTCGCCAGGCGATCGACGAGATCATGGATTTTAGCCACAAGAGGACAGGTAGAATCTTCGACCGTAAGGCCTCTTTTCTCTGCATCGCGAATCGTGTCACCGCACGTACCATGCGCTGAGACGATCACCGTTCCGGACTCTATCTCTTGCAGCGTATCAGAATAATCGATACCCTTTTCTCGAAGCGAATCCACCACTTCACGGTTGTGCACGAGCTCATGCAACATTGTCACGTTTCCGTCGCTCTCACTTCTAACTCGCTCTGCGAGCTCGATCGATCGAACGACGCCCATGCAGAATCCGAGCTCGGCGGCTATGTGGAGTCGGAGTTTGTGCAACCGTCTTGTCCCCGATTATTTCGCATCGAAACAGTACTACATACATTCATCTGCTATCATACGACCCAAACGCCCTATCGATCAAACCATATCTAAGATACTGCGCAAGAAAAGTACCGCTCGAGCTAAGCTCTACCGGAATTCTACCGATGACTTCAAATAAAGACTGTTTGCACCTCAAGGAGATAGAAGATGAAACTAACCCTTAACAAGCCGGGCGAGCAGAAGGGTGAACGACGGAATTCGTTGCGCCTGAAAAGAAACGTTTCGCTCGAAGCGGGAAAGATCGAGTACCCCCTGACGAACCTTCAGACTGCGCCGGGACGCACAGTTAATATATCCCGGAACGGCGTTCGTTTCACTACCGACAAGGAATACGAGCCGGATACACTGCTTCAGATTTCGGTAACGCTGCCGGGATGGACCAGGCATCACCCGGGATTCATAAGAGTCTACGAGAATTCACTCGGCAGGCCTTTCACCGCGGTAGGCAAGGTCACTCGTTGCGAGCATACTTCGCTCGGGTACGATGTCGCGGCAAGGTTTGTCAATGTCGATCCGGATGATGCTGTCGGGTTGGAGGGTTATCTCGACAAGCAACTCGATTCTGTATCTGATAACTAAGTAAGACTAAGTAGAGAAGGTTCCTCAAAGGGCTTGATGAGAAAGCCTGTTACGCTGGATTTCGCGTCCGCGTTTCGCGGACGTGTGATCTGGCATCCTTCGAATCACGTGCATCTGTCCAGCTCCTCGGTCAAGGTCACACCCTGCCGGCGACATGCAGGCCCTCGCTAAACTCCGGTTAGCTTACTTTCTCAACATACCGCAATTCGGAAGCCCAATTTTTCACTGATTGAGTTTTATTGATGCAACGCGCGGTACACGAAACCGTCGGCCTCTCTCAGCAGCTTTCGCGCGGTCCTGTAGTCGACATCTCTGAGTATCATTACGAGAGCTGTCTTCACACTACCACGTGCGCTCTGCAAATGCTTCTCCGCCTGCGTATACGACACACCGGTAATCTCGATCAGAATTCTCTTCGACCTCTCGCGGAGCTTCTCCGAGCGAGCTTGCAGATCGACCATACGGTTGCCGTATGTCTTACCGATCCGCACCATTGCGGTCGTCGTAATCATATTCAGAACAAGCTTCGTTGCGGTGCCCGCCTTCATGCGCGTTGAGCCGGTAACAACCTCGGGACCGGTTACCGGGTTTATTATGACATCCACGTTAAACGGGAGCTTGTTGATCGGTGTGCAGGAAAGATAGACAGTCCTTGCGCCGAGTTTCTTCGCCTCTCTGACTGCCGCAAGCGTATATGGCGTGCGCCACGACGCCGCGATCCCAACGATTACGTCGCCATCGCCGACACCATTCTCTCGGACATCTTTGAGCGCGGCTTCGACATCATCCTCGATCCCTTCACGAGACCGTACGAGCGTTCGACGACCACCTGCGATTATTCCCTTTACCATCGATGGCTTGGCGCCGAATGTCGGCGGACACTCAGAGGCATCGAGTACACCCAGTCGTCCGGATGTCCCCGCGCCGACATAGAAGAGTCGGCCTCCGGAATTGAATGCATCAACGACAAGCGCAACAGCCTTTTCGATCTGCGGAATGATCTTCTTGACGGCGGGTGCGACCCTGTGGTCTTCAGAATTGATGAGGTTCAGAATCTCGCGTGTGGAGAGACGGTCGAGTTCTTCGCTTTCCGGGAGAGTCGATTCGGTAACCAGTGACTTCAGTTCGTTATAGACTCTCCGTGACATCGTCTAAAGCTTCGTGTTGCTCACGAAATCCTTTATCGAAAGCGTCCCAACTCCAATCGTACCCTGCAATCTTTCGGTGTCTATATTACCGATTGGAAGCTGCGATGGCAACGGGAAAAACATGTTCGACCACGCAACGAATGTCTCACGATACGCTAAGATGTAGATATCGTAGTCCCCACGAACTTCATCCCCGTCCGATTCCTGAAACGCCTCGGGTCCGATTTGCACAGCAGTCACGGTCTGCACGTACTGGGCCCAGGGCGAGGCGTTCTGCGCGCTGTCGGGTGGAACGACGGTCGCAATGTACCCCTGCGCGTGCTCGGATGTGCTGAAGTCTACAACAACAAATCCGCCGGTATTGTAGATGCTGTTCGCCGGACTGATGACATCCGCAGTCAGTGTATCGGGCACAACAAAATCTCTATCTAGTAACGTGTCGGCGTCGGTAAGAACTATCAGTACTCTGTGTGTATCCGACGGCGAAAGGTTGATTATCGGACTCACGGAGTGATGAATCCCGCCGGAGGCATAACGCACGGTGCTTCCGTTTACCGTTATCTGCGCGCCGGTGACCGGGTCGCCATTTTGCTTGAGTTCGAAATGAGCAACGCTCTGTTGATTGTCGCTGTTGTAGAATAGCAATCCCGATATGGAGTAGTCGTTCTCATCCTCGGGCGGAGTAGGGCGATCGTCGCCACAGGAGACGACTATCGCGACCATGGCTGCAATAGCGAGCAGCGAGACTGATGTGAGTATTCTGTTCATATTTCTGACTATCGGCAAAACTCATAAGAAAATAAATCTAACTTCTTCTCGGTCAACAAAAATACGGACCAAATTTGCTTGACATTCGAACCGATTTAGTTAATTTAGTCGTCTTGTTAAGAAAGGTAATTTAGATGAAGCGGACATTTCAGCCATCGAGAAGAAAGCGGCTTAACGACCACGGGTTCAGGAAACGCAAATCCACCCGCGCCGGTCGTGCTATCCTGAAGCGTCGCCGCGCAAAAGGACGCAAACGTCTAAGCCCAAGTGTCCCCAAGAAGAACAAGTACTGATTTCGGACGAGAGTATAGCCTCAAGAGCGATACCCTGATCAGACAGATCAGACTGTCCGGAACACGAGTGGCGGGGAAAGTCTTGGATGTTAAACGTCTGGTGCTGGACGACGACAAAAAGCAGTTTTGCATCAAAATCCCTCGTCATGTCGGTAACGCAGTGCGGCGCAACAGGATAAAGCGAGTCATACGGGAGATAATCAGGCATAACCTCGACATGATCCAGCCGGGAACGAAAGCAATATTATTCGTCAAAAAGGATCCCGGCACACACGAGGCCAATGCACTCGGAGAAGAGATACTGAGGGCTTTCTCTAATGCTTAAGATTCTGGCATACCCGCCAATTTTCCTTATCAGAGCATATCAATTCCTAATATCCCCCATGCTGACGCCGAGTTGTCGGTTCATGCCCTCCTGTTCAGAGTATGCTGTCGAGGCACTAAAAAAACACGGCGTGCTCAAAGGCTCATGGATGTCCGTCAAGAGAATTTCCAAATGCCATCCGCTGCATCCGGGTGGCTGGGATCCGGTGGAGTAGCTCAAGATGGATCGTAACACTATAATCGGCCTCGTGCTGATAGCCATTGTATTCCTGCTCTGGATGTACTATGTCGGCGAGAACGCACCGGAACCGCAGGTCATGGAAGTGCCCGTCGACACGGTCGGTCAAGCCGCCGATATCCCACCGGATGAGAGGAGCGAACTCGGGAAAGCCGAGAGCCCTATAACCGATGTTGCAGATTCGCTCGTAGCCGTTCGAGACACCATGCCGGCGGACACGATCACCATCGAGACCGATCTCTACAGAGCCACGATGGTCACAAAGGGCGCCGGGTTGATCAGTTACGTACTCAAGGAATTCAGCTATCTCGACGAGGAAGACGGCCCGATCGAGATGATTCACTCCGGTGGACTGGCCGTCCCCAATTTTCGCTTCGACAATAAGAATATCGATTTGGCTTACCGCAACTTCGAGGTCAACAGAACCTCGCTCGACCTGTCAGGCGCAGAGAGCGGGCAAATCGAATTCGACTACGAGTTCGCGACCGGCGAGACGGCCCGGAAAGTCTATACGTTCTATGGCGATCGCTATAGATTCGGGCTTGACTTCGAAATGGATGGCATCCAGTCGCTCGGGCTGGAAGACGAATACGAGGTGTTCTTCGAACCGGGGATCGAACCGACCGAGAAGAACCGCAAGGACGACATCAACAATTTCCACGCTAACGCCCTTCTCGGCAATGATATAGAGAAATTCGACGACTTCGAGAATGGCCGTATACATGAGGATATCGAGGGTCTGACCGATTGGATAGCCACGCGTACAAAGTATTTCTGCGTGGCGCTGATGCCGACCTCACGGGACGCCATCGGCATGACCGTGGATGGCACCCGTCGTATGCCCGACGAAGACCGCGGTATCGAGGGGCATTCGCATATCGGCGTGTCGTTGCAGATGAAGCTCGGTCAGCGTGACAATCTGTTCGACGCATACACTATATATATAGGGCCGCTCGACTATGGGCGACTAAGCGATTTCGGCAACCGTCTCGAAGATATTCTCGATCTCGGCTGGTCGATTATCAAGCCGTTTTCGAAGGCCGTTACCTGGATGATGATCCAGTTCCACAAGGTGATCCCGAATTACGGTCTGGTAATCATAATCTTCGCTCTCATTGTCAAAGTTGCATTTTCGCCGCTTTCGTATATCTCCATGAAGTCGATGCGGCGAATGCAGGATATCCAGCCGAAAGTCACCGAACTTAAGGAGAAGTACAAGAAAGAACCCCAGAAGATGAATCAGGAGGTCTTGAAGCTATACCGGCAATACAAGATCAATCCGCTCTCCGGATGCCTCCCGCTTCTGGCGCAGGCACCGATATTCTTCGCGCTCTTCACCGTGTTCAGAACCACGATCGAGTTCCGGGGCGCCCCGTTCATCCTCTGGATACAGGACTTGTCGCAGCCCGATCCGTACTATGTCCTGCCGGTATTCATGGCCGTCACCATGTTCGTGCAGCAGAAGATGACCATGAAGGATCCGAAGCAGAAATTCATGATCTATATCTTCCCGGCCGTTTTCCTGTGGTGGGGAATACAGTTCCCGGCCGGGCTATGCCTGTACTGGGCAATAACGAATCTGCTCGCATTCTTCGAAGCGATTTTCGTACACAAGCGACACGTACCACTCGAAGATCCGCAGCCTGAGACCGATGACAAAGGTTCAAAAAAAGGCTCAAAGAAAAACAAACAGAAATAGCGATACCATAGCCGCAGTCTCGACCCCACGCGGCACGGGTGGAATTCACGTTATTCGTCTGTCCGGTCCGGAATCGAGGCGTATCGCAGACTCTGTCTTCAGAGGCAATACGACTCTGTCCGGATCCGCGACTCATCGTGCGCACTACGGCAAAATCATCGATCCGGAAACGGATGCGCTGATCGATCAAGCCGTTGCGACAGTGATGATTGCACCCAAATCGTACACGTGTGAGGATGTCGTCGAGATATCGGTGCACGGCAGCCAGTTTGTCGCCGGAAAAGCGCTCGAACTCCTTATCTCGCAGGGCGCTCGGCTCGCTGAACCGGGAGAATTCACGCAGCGGGCATATTTGAACGGACGTCTCGATCTCTCACAGGCGGAAGCCGTTGCAGACCTTATATCCTCCAGGACCGACCTGTCGCACCGAGCGGCGCTTGAGCAGTTGTCGGGGCGACTGTCCGAAAGCGTCAAGGTCCTGCGCAGCAAGCTCGTGGAATCGCTCGCGCTACTGGAAGCATATATCGATTTCCCTGAAGAAGCGATCGAAGAGAAGCACTACGATACCATAGTCAAATCCGTTGCGGAGGCTGACGCTGAGATTGCGAAACTGATCAGCTCATACGAAACCGGCAGGATAATGCGGGATGGTTTGTGCGTCCCGCTCGTGGGGCCGCCGAACTCGGGGAAATCATCCCTGTTCAACTATTTCCTGAATACCGAACGCGCGATAGTGACCGAGCTCCCCGGCACGACCCGCGATACAATCTCCGAGTCTATAGACATCGGTGGTATCGCAGTCGAACTGATAGATACCGCGGGAATCCGCGAGTCCGAGGATCGAATCGAGATAGCGGGAATCGAACGCACGAGAGAACAAATCGAGAAGGCCGATCTTATTGTTGCCATCGTCGATTGCTCCGAACCGGACTGCTCACGCCTGATGGACGACATCGGAGGTCTGCTCGATGGAAAAACCGTGGTTCGAGTGTTCAACAAGCTCGATATAGTCGATAGCGACAGTCTCGGTAGACTAAAGTCAGGTGCGAGTGCGGATGATATTCATCTTTCCGCCACGACCGGCGAGGGGACGGATCGCCTGATAGCGGCTATAAGAGATCGCGGGATTCCTGACGCAGTTACCGGCACCAAGGGAGAGGTGCTGGTCACGAATCTTCGACACCGCAATGCACTGAGAGCTGCAAAGGAAGATCTGGAGAAGACCTCGCTATCGATGAGGGAAGGGCTCAGCCATGAACTGGTGGCGTTTGAGCTGAGAAGCGCGGTCTCTGATCTCGAGGAAATCGTCGGCACGGTTGCGCCGGACGAGGTTTTGCATCGTATATTTGACAGTTTCTGTATCGGCAAGTAAGCACTGTTTCACGTGAAACAGATCGTTTCGACTTGAATCGAAAGATGATATAAAGTGCACAGTGAGTGTGACATAGTGGTAGCGGGTGGCGGTCACGCCGGGTGTGAGGCGGCTCTCGCCGGCGCGCGAATGGGCGCCTCCGTGTTGCTCGTATCGCTCAAGCTCGACAGGATCGCACAGATGTCCTGCAATCCCGCTGTCGGGGGACAGGCGAAGGGGCACCTCGTCCGCGAACTCGACGCCCTCGGCGGCGAAATGGGATTTGCGACCGACCATACGGGTATACAGTTTCGTAAGCTGAATACATCCAAAGGTCCCGCAGTCCGTTCCTCCCGCGCACAGGTCGACAGAATCGCATACAGGGAGTTCGTACAAGGTGTAGTCTCGAAGCAACCTAACCTCGAAACATTCGAGGACTGTGTTACAGAAGTTGTAGCCAGCGACGGGAGAATAGTCGGAGTCAGAACTGAAGGCGGGCTCGAAATAGGTTGCCGTGCGGCAATTTTAACCAGCGGGACATTCCTGAATGGGCTGATCCACATCGGCGACATACAGCGTGGCGCAGGACGTATCGGCGAAAACGCTGCGCTCGGCCTGACTGAATGTTTGGTGCAGCTCGGTTTCGACGCCGGAAGACTCAAAACGGGCACTCCGCCGCGCCTCGACGGCAAATCGATCAACTTCGATATCCTCGACGAACAGCCGGGGCATGACGATTTCGAGCCGTGGTCTCTCCGCACACGGCATCAACTTAACAACAGTGCAACATGCTGGATAACATACACAAACGACAACACACATAAGCTGATCCGCGACAATCTGCACGCCTCGGCCCTGTACTCCGGCAGGATCAAGGCGGCGGGTCCGCGCTATTGTCCGTCGATCGAGGACAAGGTAGTGAGGTTCTCTGAGAAGCTGCGTCACCAATTGTTTCTCGAGCCAGAGGGGAACGGCACGGACGAAATATACCCGAACGGATTCTCGACGAGCCTCGCGGAGGATGTCCAGATTCGGGCAATCCGCACTGTGCCGGGACTGGAAGAAGTGGAAATTACAGTACCAGGCTATGCAGTAGAATACGATTTCTTCTATCCCTATCAGATAAAACCGACTACGGAAACCAAGCTTGTCGACGGCCTATACTTTTCCGGGCAGATCAACGGTACTTCCGGCTACGAGGAAGCCGCCGTGCAGGGTTTTATGTCCGGCGTGAACGCCGTCCTGAAACTCAGAGGCGAACCCGAGTTCGTTCTCGACCGGTCGCAGGCATATATCGGAGTGCTTCTCGATGATCTCGCGACCAAGTCCACCGAGGAGCCGTACCGCATGTTCACTTCCCGCGCCGAGTATAGACTCGCCCTGCGCGAGGATAACGCTGTAGAGCGCTTGATCGACTACGGTTACAGGTTTGGTTTGGTTGACGAGAATATCTACACTGCGGAGAAGGAACGCATTCGTCTCGTGCATGAGGAAGCTGAGCGTCTCGAGAGCATGACTGTCCCGGTAGCCAAATTGCCCAATAGAAGCGAAATCAAAAGGCGCGACCGGGTGACAATCGCAAATGCTCTCCGGATGGCGGGTACCGAGATATCGGATTTAGTCAGCTTGAGTGATGAACTACGGTTGCTTCCGGCTCGCGTGCGGAAGGACGTGGAAATCAGGGTCAAATACAGGGGATATCTGGAGAAACAGGAGCGCGAGATTCAGAAGTTTCGTCGTCTCGAGAGCTATCCGATTCCGGAGACCTTCGATTTCAGCACTCTCAACGGCATCAAGACCGAGGCATCAGAGAAACTCTCCCGACATCGTCCGGTCTCGCTCGGACAGGCGTCGAGGATATCCGGAATCTCCCCCGGGGATATATCGGTTCTGATGATCCACCTGAAAAGACATGTCGCCTGACTTTCCTTCCACGAAAGAAGATCGAGGTAATAAGCAAGATGTCCGTTTCACGTGAAACAGCCCCTATATCCGATCTCTCATCGCGGATCGAGCGCGCACTTGGACAGGAGAGAATCGAGGCATTAGATTCACAGATCGAGCTTCTCACTCAATTCGCTCGCCGGATCCTCGAACAGAACGACATCCTCAATCTGATCTCGCAGAGAGAACCGACCGAAGAAGTAGTCAAACAGATCGCTGATTCAGCGGCGCCGCTCAGGCTGATCTCTCTCAGACACGGCTGCCGAATTCTGGATATAGGAAGCGGTGCGGGTTTCCCCGGTGTGGCGATGAAGATACTGCGACCCGGTGTCGAGTTGATATCGCTCGACGCTTCCCCCGGCAAGATCGCATTTCAACGCGAGCTCGCACAGGCACTCAGGATTGAATTCAGTGCCGTCGGATCCGATTTCAAGCGTTTCGAGCCGGAGAGAGAATTCGATGTCGCAGTGGCGAAAGCATTCTCAAAGAAACGCGAGCTTCTACGGAAACTGAAACGATGGCTTGTGCCCGGCGGGATCGGTCTCTTCCTCGAGGGAAGGGAGATCGATGAGAACCTGCAATCGGACAAGAGGACGCAACGGAGCTTCCACCCGCCGACAATCCTCCCATACAAACTGCAATCCCACAGTTCAGATCGTCACTTAGTCATTTTTTCGAAGAAGCGATAAGTTTTTTGTTGAATTAGACGGTCTGCGCTCTTTCTTGAGCGTTGAACTTGATGTCGCCTACACGATTATGCCGCTGAGGAAGAGGGTTATGGCCAGAATCATCGCAATCGCAAATCAGAAGGGCGGAGTTGGTAAAACCACAACCGCCATTAACCTCTCCGCATGTCTTGCAGTTGCAGAGCGACGTGTCCTGGTCGTAGACTTCGATCCTCAGGCCAACACAACCAGCGGCCTCGGACTCGAGAAGAGCGAACTCGAGAAGAGCATATACGACTCCATAATAAACAATGTAAATATCAATGACGTAATAACTTCGACCGATATAGAATACCTGACAATCGCACCGTCCAGCATCGACCTTGTCGGCGCCGAAGTCGAACTGGTCGATCAGCAGGGGCGTGAGACCCGGCTCAAGGAGGCGCTGGACCCGGCTCTCGACCAAAACGACTACATCATCATAGACTGCCCGCCATCACTCGGTTTACTGACTCTCAACGCCCTAGTCGCCGCGAACTCGGTAATAGTACCGATACAGTGCGAGTTCTACGCCCTCGAGGGTCTCGGTCAGCTGATTCGAACGATCGAGCTCGTCAAGAACAACCTCAATCCTGACCTTAATATCGAGGGGATTCTTCTGACGATGTATGATTCGCGGCTGAATCTTTCGAAGCAGGTGGCGGCGGAGGCGAAAGCATATTTTGACGGCAAAGTCTTCGATACCGTGATAAGCAGAAACGTACGACTCTCCGAGGCGCCATCGTTCGGAAAACCGATTGTATTCTATGATGCAATATCTGCAGGTGCACAAAACTATCTTCAGTTAGCTCAGGAGCTTATTAAACATGGCTAAAATAGCATTGGGTAAGGGATTGGATGCTCTGATCCCTGCCAGGGAAGAAAAGACAGAGAAGACCGCGCTGCGACTTCTCGACATAGAGAACATAAAGACTCCACACTCTCAACCTCGCAAGATATTCTCCGATACAGCTATAGAGGAACTCGCGGAGTCGATTCGCGAGAAGGGAATCCTTCAGCCGCTGCTCGTGCGGCGTCAAAACGGATCATACGAGCTGATAGCCGGCGAGAGAAGGCTCCGCGCGGCTCAATCGATAGGACTCGATGAGGTTCCTGCGATTGTCATGGACACAATGAGCGATCTGGAGTCGTACCAGCTCGCGCTCATCGAAAACATCCAGCGCGAGGATCTGACCCCGCTCGAGGAAGCGGAGGCGTACTCCAGGCTCTTGAATAACGGCGCACTCAGCAAAGAGGAGCTGTCGAAGAAGGTCGGGAAGAACAGATCGACGATCGCCAACAGCGTTCGTCTTCTCGCGTTGCCGGATAAGGTCAAGGAACTCATCAACGCCGGCAAAATCTCGGCAGGACATGCACGGGCAATCCTGAGTGTGGAGAGCGAAGAAAAGCAGATCGAGATCGCCGAGAAGATAGCCGAGTCCAGTCTCTCGGTTCGGACCATCGAGGAGATGGTCTACGGTACCAAGCCACGTAAGAAACGGGGCCGGAAACTCAAGCTGAAGAGGCAGCCGCCGGAAATCTACGAAGCAGAAACGAGACTCAAGCAGCACCTCCAGACCTCGGTAAAAGTCAAACGGGGCCTGAAGGAGGGCAAAATCGAAATCTCTTTCTATAATGAAGAGGACTTGAGCAGACTTCTGGAACTCATTACCGGCTAAATCGAGAGGAGCATGCCACGAAACACCTGACATTTATGATAGTCTCCGACAGCACGGATCAGCCTCACACATTCCGCCTTCCGATCTGGCTGATTCGCGTTATTGTAGCGGTTCTGGTGATCCTTGCTCTTGTCTTCGTTTTCGGAGCAGTAACTTATTCACGTCTCCTGAGCAGAGCGGCGCTGGTCGACGACCTTCAGATGGAAAATCAGATTCTCCGTGACTACACCGAACGAGTGCACAAACTCGAGCGGGACCTCAAGACGAATCGTCTCCTGCTCCGCAAGATGATGGAGCTCGCCGGAATCGATGACGCCCCTTACGGAGAATCGGAGGACTCCACAGTGAGGCTTGGCTCTATCGTGGGAGCATACGACCCAGGTGCTCCGCTTCAATCGCCGGCCTCGGATGCTAATTCGGCGGAAACCTCTGAGCATGCTACACCGGACGGCATCCCGCTGAGAGGCTATTTATCGCGCGGATATGCTCCGTCAGAATCATCGGGAGTGCGAATGCATCTGGGGATCGACATTGCCGCCAAGGAGGGAACCCCGGTCTATGCCACTGCGGACGGTAAGGTGGAGTTCGCGGGATGGGACGAAGCGCTTGGAAATCTGATAATAATCGATCACATGGACAAATATAAGACGCATTATGGTCACAACAGGGCTATGCTGGTTTCGGTTGGCGAAAGAGTAAACAAGGGCGAGCTCATCGCGCTCTCCGGCAACTCGGGCAACAGCTCCGCTCCCCACCTGCACTACGAAATCAGGAAAAATGGTGAGCCGATTGATCCTTCAACCCTGATAAACTTGGAAGATATAGGAAAGGTTGAGTGAAAATGGCCGATAATATGAACACAGTCATCGGAAAGGACTGTACATTCAGCGGCACAGTCGAAGTAACTGGATCGCTCAGAGTGGATGGATTCGTTAAGGGCGAAGTAAAGTCTAAAGAGACCGTTGTGATAGGACCGACAGGAAAAGTGGAAGGTGATGTTTTCGCCAAAATTTCGGTCGTTTCCGGACAGGTACAGGGCAATATTACGGCGGAGGAGAAAGTGGAGCTTCAGGCAAAGGCAATACTCCAGGGAGATCTCAAAACCAAGAGTCTTGTGATCGAGCAGGGCGCTGTCTTTCAGGGAGCATGCCGCATGAAGGAAGGCGAGAGCATTCCGAAGCCGTCACCGGAGAAGCCAAAGAGCTAATGTGTATAATTGGCGTCCATTTGTGGAAATCTTTGCAATGCGCTGAACGACAACATAATAGCCTTTAACCTTAACATAACAATTTAAGAGTTATCCACAAAGCAAAGGTACGGTGGACAATAGAATCTGATTTTACATAACAGCGCTTCCAGCAAGATGAGTAAGTATTAATATGGCGTATAAACTGAGTATACTGGCTACCTGTTTTTTCGTAACTGGTCTGTCTCTCGTTGTCTGGATATTCATCCAGACTCTCAAGAGCCTGTCAAACAGACGTATCACCGCACAGAAGTCCAGGAAGGCGTTCGCGATCTGGAAGATCGGATTCTTCGTGGGTGGCATTCTGATGCTGGTCTCTTCCCAAGGTTTGTTCTGGGTAGCATCCAACATCTCTGCATATGCTCCGGTAGATACGGAAAGGCCGGTCGCATCGATAATTTTCGAGCAGCCGAATGAATCCGATCCGATGATGATCCTTGGGATTCGTGACGGTGCCACTGGTAGGCTGATTCCGACCGAGATAGTCATGCATTCCGACATCGCCGTTCTCGAAATCGAAACAATCGAATTTCCGGAATTCTTCGAGATACTTGACCTCGATCAGGTATACCGTATCTCAGCAGTTCGATTCCTTGACGACTCCGGGGCTCCGCTCGAGAGAATGCCGTCGAAAAAAATCCAGGAAGGCGCCGAATCTCTCTGGTCCTTCTTCAACAGCGTGAGCGGATTCATCCCTCTCGCGAAGACTGCGAAAATAGTATCGGATCCGATCTACTTCGGCGAGGACACGAGGGTTAATGTCTTTGCATCTGTAAGTCGCATAGTTATCTCGGAATACACGAACTGACAAACTGATCCTGCTCGCCCGATCGCATTCGACAAGTCGATTATTTCCATTAACTTTGCAGCCCCCCTACCGATAACCAACATAAGAACGACTTGTTGAGAAATCCGGCAATCTCACATTGTTCTGTATATTGCAGGCAAGCATGGAGATTGCGCGCTTCGTCCAGCAAGAAGCTGTATCTCACGCGGTGAAATTCTGCCGGAACCGAACTTCATCAACAAGTTAGAGGGCGAAAAGGAACCTCAACCCATTTCACTAACGCATACAGCGTCGCAGTATGATTACAGATACTGACAGAAAATCAGCCGTCCTGGTATCCGACTTTCTCTCAGCTCTCGCGCGAGCTATAAAGACCTCTGTGATGTATCCACCTGAGGGGACGATCCCGAAGGAATTCAAGAGAATATGCTGGGAGAAGCTCGAGAGAGCATTTGCCGAAATCGAGTCGATTGATCTCGAAGTCAATCGAGACACATTTGTGCTCGGTACAGAGACTGTCTACACCGCTGAGAAACGAGATTTGAATCTCGCTCGAATTCTACATCGGGACGGAATCCGCAAGCTGCGTATCTCCAAAGGAATCGATTACTCCGAATTCAGGGTCTTTTTCAATGCTCTCCTTACCGCTCATTCGAACCGCGAAGGCGCGGATATCGTCAATCTGCTCTGGGAGGGCGACTTCGATTTCATTGAGTACGACGCCCTCGATGAGATCACTGTGGTAGAACTCGACTCAATGATGCGGGAACTCGAAAGCGAAGAGAGCATAGCGGAGATTAACAAGACCCTTGCAGAACTCGGGGGAGTTGCAGTCAGTGAAGCAGGTGCGTCGGAGAGCCTGGCAAGACAACGCGCACTCGCAGACATAGCGTCACCTGAAGCAAGACATATCCTCGAGAATATCAGCAAGTTCGCGGAGGAAGAGAATTCCGAAATCGTAAGCATGATCGAACGGGACAAACAGGTCGCAGTCGAGTTCGCCGCGGTCGACCTTCTTTTCGACATCGCGATCGGCGAGAAGGAATACACTGACTTCATCAAAACATGCGATACTATAGACAACGTTTTCAACAAGATATTCGAATGCGAGAATTTCCCGCTTCTCGTCTACACCGTACGCAAGCTGCGCGAAACCGCTGAGAGCCTTGCCGAAAGGAACAGGCAGAGGGCGGAGCGACTCCGGGAAAGCTATCACCGCTGCGGAGATCGAATCCGAATCAGCCGACTGACCGAAATACTGAACCGCTCCGAGCATGAGAATCTCGAGGAGGTCACCGCCTACCTCGACGAACTCGACTCGAGTGCGCTGTCGCAGATACTCTGGATGCTGGGCGAGCTAATTTTCTTCCCGGCGAGAAAGACAGTCTGCGAACTGCTCGAGATCAAGGGTCGACAGCGTCCGGATATCGTTGCCTCCTCGATATACGACTCACGATGGTATGTGGTCCGAAACACGGCTATCATCCTTGGAGAGATCGGCACCGAATCATCGGTCACACCATTGAAGAAGGCCTCTGAGCATGACGACGAGCGGGTGCGATGGGAGGCAGCCCAGTCGCTGATCAGGATAGACTCCGCAAGCGCTCGAAAGGCGTTGATGCCGAGACTAACGGATGAATCGGACCGAATACGCCGGGTGACCGCGCAGTATTTCCGCAGGATTCGTTACAAGGACGCCTATCCAGCGCTGAGAAAGCTGGTAGACTCACGGCAGTTCGGGCGGAAGGAATCGCTGGAACAGAAGGATTTTCTCGATGCGATAGCCGCCACTGGCGGTTCGGAGGGTCTCCGTGATTTGAAGAAGATTGCGCTGAAATGGATGCCATTCAGTGGCGAGGCCGGCAAGATGCTCAAAGAGATGGCCGTTCTTGCCATAGCGCTTCAGGATGACGAGGATGCTGTGAAGCTATTGACATCGTGGGCGCAGAAGAAGGGCGACCTCGAAAGATGGGCGACTGCCGCACTAAGGCGCCATGAGCATAGACTGAAACGAAATGCAAGGCGGGCTGTTTCATGACACAGATTAACACCAGGAATATCGAGCCGGCAGTGGATGCCACCGACATTCTGAAGACCAGGCTGCAGCAGATCGGACGCGATCTGACTCATCAGTTCTACGTCATGCTCAGAACTGCGCGAATCTACGAACAGCAGAACGACAACTACATAATGCAACTCAGGAGATTCTATGAGTTTCTCCAGGTTGCGATCGAATCCGCCGGAGTTGCGGCTATCAGCAGCACAGAGGGATATCTGTTCTTCAATGACCTGCGGCTTAGAATGAGTATTGACGGTTACCTTGCTACGAAAGCCGTGCAGGAAGCATTCGAGAGGCTCAGTATCGCGGGACTCAGGTTCAATGCAAACTCGACACCCGAAGAGCTTTCCAGAGCATTTCACATTATCGCCAATATACCGCCATCGGAAGAAGATGACAATTCTGAGATTCTGCAGCGCGATTTGAACGAGGCCGGAGTAGAGTGTCTCGATATCTTACCCTACACCAGCATCTCAACATCAGGTTCAAAACCGAAGACAATCAGACAGAAGAAACGCCTCGCGAAGCAGAATTTCTTCAGCGCGATCAATGCCATAAGTGAGATTGTAGGCAAATCCTCACTCACCGAACAAATCAGCGTTGCACGCGTGAAACGGGTCGTCCATTCTCTCGTGGACCAGATTCTGAATGACGAGACATATCTACTCGAACTGACCGCTCTCAAGGAATTCGATGACTACACGTTCGTCCATAGCGTGAACGTCAGCATATTCGCGATCAGCATGGGAATGAGGCTCGGCTTCACCCGGCCGATGCTCGCGGAGATAGGATTTGCGGCGCTGTTTCACGATATCGGGAAGATCATGATCCCCAAAGATCTACTGAACAAGCCGAGCGCTCTCGATAAGGTGGACTGGGAGCAGATGCGCGAACACCCGGTCCACGGCGTAAGGCTGCTCGGTGATTCACTGACAATGGACAACCACACTGCACGCGCGATGATCGTAGCATTCGAGCATCACAAGAATCTGGATGGCTCCGGGTACCCGTATATAAACCGAACGGAGGAGATCAACCTCTACTCTCGTATCGTGGGGATATGTGACTGCTTCGATGCGCTTACTTCCAAACGGAAGTATCAACATGAGAAAGTCGGCCTCGATAGTGCGGTGCGCGAGATTCAGAAACTCGCGGGCTCGAAGTTTGATCCGCTTTTGACGAAAGTCTTCACGAATATAGTCGGCGTATATCCAGCCGGAACGGTGCTCCTGCTCGATACCGGCGAACTGGCGTATGTGCTTTCCTCCGAACCGGAGGATATCTTCCGTCCACGTATCAAAATTATCGCAAGTACGTCGGGAGTCTATGCCAAACCGGTAGTGGCCGAATTGACAGAAAAGTCCGCCAACAGCGACACATACCTCCGGAATGTCGTACGAGTCGTCGATCCTGAGAAGTACAACATCGACATCTCACCCTATATTTTAGCGGAAGAATAGCAAAAGAAAAAGGAGAAGCATTTATGGCGCTTCTCCTTTATCAACACACCAGCAACGAAACTACTGTAAGTCAGGAGGGAAAATGCATCTATCTCGTCTCAACACCGTCGCTTTGACAGGTTGAAGTCTAAAACCCAAAAGGAAACTGATGAGGCTTTCAAGCCTGATTCGTATATTTTCGATTGCTTTCATCCTCATCGTCTTTCCACCTTCCAATTCTTATAAAAACCCATCCACGAAAGGTTCCATTTTCGAGATCTTTTTGAAAAGAAAAATCGACAGAATTCGATATTTTACGGAGAAATGCCAATTAGCGGTCGAATGACAGGAAGACCTCAGGCAGATTCCGGATCATATCCGTGGGAACCATAGCAGTCTCGCCGACCTCATCTGCGGCGAAATCGCCGGCAAGGCCATGCACATACGCGCCACAGCACGCGGCATCGAGCGGATCAAGCCCCTGAGCGAGCAATGAACCGATTATCCCGGAGAGGACATCGCCCGTACCACCCGTAGCCATGCCTGCATTTCCAGTAGGATTGAGCCGGATATTTCCGTCGGGATCAGCAATGAATGTCGGAGCACCTTTTAGGAGCACGACACAGCCAAAACGCAATGCCGACTCGATCGCGGCTGCCATTCTATCTTCCAGAACATCCTTCAACTCTATCTCCATGAGCCGTGAGAGCTCACCCGGATGCGGAGTAAGCACAAGCGGAGCACCACATTCCGAAATATGCTCCGTAGCACCAGCGAGACAGTTCAGCCCATCCGCATCGATTATCGTCGGAATATCCAGCTTCGATAACATCCGATGCACAAGCTCCCGTGTCTCATGATGCTGTCCCAGTCCGGGACCGAGCACCAATGCGTCCGCATCGCTTAGATGCTCCCGTATTTCACCGAGACCTCGGAGCGCCAGACATTGCTTCTTATTGATGTCCGGAAGCGGCCGAGTAATCGCCTCAGTAAGTTTGATCTCGAAGACATCATTGAGACCGGCCGGAACGCCAAGGAAGCATAGCCCCACACCCGACCTGATTGCGCTTTCCGCGGCCAGACACGCTGCTCCGGTCATGCCCTGCGATCCGGCGAGCATAAACAGCTTGCCACATGACCCTTTGTGAGCGTCGGGAGCGCGATGAGGGAGCATGGCGTCTATGTATTCCGGCTCAAGAAGATTGGTCCTGATGTTTGCCTGCTCCACAATGTCGTCCGGTATGCCAATAGGGATCACGCGGAGCAAGCCAACGCGCTCGCGGCCAGGATACAGGAACTGTCCAATCTTCGGCAGAGCCAGAGTGGCAGTGTAGCTCGCATTAATGCATGCTCCCGCGTACTCGCCGGTATCAGTGTCGAGGCCGGAGGGAGCATCCACGGAGACGATCGGCACCCCGGAACCGTTCATAAGCTCAACACAAGGCGCGATCAACCCGCGAATCTCTCCACGGAATCCGGTACCGAAGAAAGCATCAATGAGCATGTCGGCAGAACCGAAACTCGGAAACTTGTTTTCGCTGTCGACCTCAACAATCGGAATACCCATCGAGTCCGCGCGTTTGCAGTTTTCGAGGGCATCGCCTTTCAGGTCGCCAACCTTTCCGAAAAGGAAAATATCGACCGTCGCCCCCCATTCCATGAGATAGCGCCCAACAACGAATCCGTCTCCGCCGTTGTTCCCCTTGCCGCAGAAGATGAAGAACTTCAGGCCCTCCACCTCGTGGTCGTTGATCTCGGAGATGAAATCGGCTATGCCTCTGCCGGCATTCTCCATTAGCTCGATACCCGGGATTCCCCGATTCTCGATGGCCTCGGCATCAATGGCCTTCATCTGTTCGGCTTTAACCAGTTTCATATTACGTTAAGCTACGGCGAAACATCAGATATTGCAAATGGAAAGAACTGTATGTAGTGTTTTCACCGCCAAAGACCGACCCGCATCAGGATCTATGGAAACGTATGCCGCAGCCCCCGGGATTCGGCGTGAAACTCCCATCAGCAGTCCGGTTCACCGTCGTTATCGGTATCGCACGGCGCATGTCCGCCCTGAAAGACATACCCGATCAGATAGACAATGTCATCAATATCCTGTGCGAGAGTGCAGTTGACATCCCCGACCTCTAAAGGCGTCGGTTCCGGACCACCCTGAAATATATATGCAATCATATATACTATATCGTCTATATCCACAGCCCCGCTTGCGTTGACATCTCCGCACGTCCCCTCCGGTGGATTATCGTTCCAACCGACGATTCGCGCCATCAGCCACCAGAACGCCTTGCCCTTCAGATAGCAGTTGAAGCAATGCGAATGGGCACAGCTACCACAACTTGGGCATGTGTGCGTCGAGCACCAATCACTGCACCAGTAGCAAAGATCAGTCTCGTCCGGGTAGTAGTTGCCGTCCGGGTCCCAGCTCTCGATATCCGCGAAGTCGAAGAGTGTTTTGTCGTTAGCTTCGCAGTATGCGCGAATCTGGTTGTTGCGCTGATAGAGATTGCCGTCGGGACCGGTACCGTCGAGATGTCCGGTCATGTATATGAAATCAACAGCCGGAAAGTCCTGTTCGAGTTCATTCATCTTGTTCAGATAGATATTGATCCCGGCTTCGGTGTTGTCGGAGCATCCGCCGCACCAGGAGAACATGGCTACGTTGCATTCGGGATGCGAGTCGAGATAGGACCGCGTCCCCGGAACCCATGATGTATCGCCGTTGTGTCCGAGATCATCGCCGATTTCGCGAAAGTACGGCTGGTCATACAGCGGATTCTCCATTTCGACCATATCGAGACCGGTCATAATCTGGCTGCCGTGTGAGGTATGGACGTAGTAGAAATTGAGATCTGTGGAGATCTGCTGGATAACCGTATCGGGAATCTGAACAAACTCTGCGACAACGGTATGGTCGGTGATTATTTCCTGAGCCATGGCGCCCGATGTCGGAATCAGCCAGAACAGGAGCAGGATCGCGGCGATAGTGAGTTTGAGGGGAGAGGTCATTCTATCCTCCTGAGATGAACATCAACCTGTTTCGAGCGTGATCGTATAACGTAGAACTACTAATCGATATTGGGAAGATAGCATATTGCGATCTGTGGACAAGGGCAAAAAAAGAGACCGCTTGAAACGGCCTCATAATCCATAGAAGTTGTCAACGGGCTATTTGTTCTTCGTCTTATTCACGGCTTTCTTTCCTGACCTGGACGTCGATTTGGCAGACTTTGCCTTCGATCTCGACTTCGATTTCGTAGTCTTCTCCTTCGGCTTCTCGATCGCCAGCTCGAAGACCTCATCGACAGTTTTGACGAATTTCAGATCGAGATTGTCTTTCAGTTCAGCCGGCACCTCTTCAATGTCCTTCTCGTTGCGCTCCGGCAGGATAACTGTTTTCATCCCCGCACGATACGCCGCGAGAAGCTTTGCTTTAAGTCCGCCGATAGGCAGGACGTTTCCGCGCAACGTGATCTCCCCGGTCAGAGCGAGCCTCGGCTTGAGCGGGCGATCGGTTAGAAGCGATGCGATAGCCACCGCCATTGTGATACCGGCGGACGGCCCGTCTTTCGGGACAGCACCGGCGGGGACGTGTACGTGAATGTCGGTATTCTCGAACACCTCGTCGTCGATCTTAAGCTTCTTCGCATTTGATCTGACAAACGACAACGCCGCTTGCACCGACTCCTTCATCACCTGCCCGAGATGCCCGGTTAGAGTGAGCTGTTTCTTGCCCGCCATCTTGGTAGCCTCGATGAACAGCACTTCGCCGCCCGCCTCTGTCCATGCCAACCCTGCAGCGACCCCGATCTTGCCCGTTCTCTCCGCTGTCTCGCGGAGAAACTTGGGAGGGCCGAGATACTCGGGTACCGTAGCCTTGGTCACAGTGACTTTTTTCTTCGCGCCCTCTGCAACCTTGCGCGCAACTTTGCGGCACACGGTGGCGATTTCGCGATCCAGATTGCGCAGACCCGATTCGCGGGTGTATTCGTTCGTGATGCGTTTGAGGGCAGAACCTTTGATTTCGAGCTGGGATACCTTTAGTCCGTGGTTGTCGAGTTCTCGCGGCACCAGATACCGTTTCGCGATCTCGACCTTTTCTAGATCGGTATAGCCCGGAATCGTGATTACCTCCATGCGATCGCGCAACACCGGCGGTATCGTATCGAGGATATTTGCCGTTGTTATGAAGAACACTTTCGAGAGATCGAACGGAACATCCAGATAGTGATCGGCGAACGTGTCGTTCTGCTCCGGATCGAGGACCTCGAGCAGCGCGGATGACGGATCACCTCGAAAGTCCTTGCCGACCTTGTCGATCTCATCAAGCATGAACACCGGGTTGTTAGAACCGGCGCGCTTGATACTCTGGATGATTCTGCCGGGCATCGAGCCGATGTATGTCCGGCGGTGTCCGCGAATCTCGGCCTCGTCATGAATTCCGCCGAGAGCGATACGCTGGAATTTACGACCCATCGCGCGCGCAATCGATTGCCCGAGTGATGTCTTCCCAACTCCGGGCGGGCCCACGAAACAGAGAATCGGGCCTTTGACATCCGGCTTCAAGAGCCTGACCGACAGATACTCGAGGATTCTCTCTTTTACCTTTTCGAGGTCATAATGATCCTCATCGAGAATCTTCGCCGCCTTCCTGATATCGAGGTCTTCCTCGATTGACTTGCTCCAGGGTATCGAAGTGAGCCATTCGAGATATGTCCGAGACACGGTATACTCTGCGGCGGACGGGTTCATCTTCGAGAGCCGGTCGAGTTCCTTGAGCGCGGCCTCCTCGGCCACCTCTGTCATATCGGCCTTCTTTATCTTTTCGCGGAAGTCTTCAACCTCCGCAGTCCGTTCATCGGTCTCGCCCAGTTCACGCTGAATAGCCTTCAGTTGTTCACGCAGGATATACTCCCGCTGCGTCTTGCCCATCTCGTTTGCCGCCTCGGACTGTATCTTCTTCGACAGCTCGAGCACCTCGAGTTCCTTGAGAAGATATGTATGCACGTTTTCGAGACGCACCCTGACATCGAGCGTTTCGAGCAGATCCTGCCGCTCCCCGAGCGTGATATTCAAATTCGTGGCAACATAATCCGCGAGCTTGGAAGCGCTGTCCTGATTGAGCGCGGAGACATGCACCTCGTCGGACAAGTTCGGGGCGAGCTCGACGACCTTTTTCAAAACCTCGAGGATGTTGCGAGTCAACGCCTCGATTTTGACTGCCTCGCTCACTCGCTCATCGAGCGTTTCGATTTCCGCCACGAGCCGGGGTGACGTTTCGGTGAATTCCTTAACACGGAACCGCTCCAGACCCTGCACGAGGAACCGGACGCTTCCATCCGGGAACCTCAGCATCTTAAGAATTGACGCCGACGTTCCGACTTCGTAGACATCCTCGGGACCCGGATTTTCGTGCTCACCCGGTTTCTGGGTGATGAGCCCGATCGTCCTGCCGGCCATCAGGGCCTCGTCCACCATGCGTGCATATTTCTGATTCGTGATCATCAGAGGCACGACTACATACGGAAAGACGACCATCCCTTTGAGAGGCAGGATTGGCATATCCTTCTTAGCCTCTTCAGGCGTCTTCATTACTTCTCTATCTTTGACTTCCGAATTTTCCAAATCGAATTCCTCCCTCAAGAAACAGGAAGCAACTATTTTGTACCCCTGCTATTTTATCGAACAAGGTGCGATCCTCGTTGTTTCCCCCGGCGTGTGATCTGACGTTCTTTGAATCACCCTTTGCTTATGCGGCTAATCGGTCAGGTCACACTCGCCTTCGGCGAGCAGGACCTGGCCGAACTTCACTACCCGCCCTTTTTTCAACAAGCCCTTGACCGCAGTGGTGTCGCTTTTACCTCGACGTGTCACTTAGAGACCTCACCTGTTCCGCCAGTGCCGATTCCGGCACATCGTTAAGTATCTTCTGGAAGTAACCTTCCGCGACGTCCGGCTGGCCGACAGCGCGCAGCACTCTCCCCAGATTGAACATCGCGAGGTAGAAATTCTCCTCCAGATTCAGCGCCCTTTCGAAGCATGACTTCGCCTCGAGCGGCCTGCCGAGCGCGAGCTTGGCAGTCCCGAGGTTATTATAATAGATCGCACTTTCCGAGTTAAGTTTTACAGCTTCAGAGAAATTCTGTTCCGCAATCTTGTTTTCCTCGAACTTCAACGCCAGCGCGCCGAGCGCATTTCGATACCGCGCAATCCTTGGAGTCAAGTCCACAGCACGCATATAATGATGCATAGCCGATGAATCCGCTCCGACTGCCTCGAGCGATTGAGCGAGCTGGAAATGGCCTTCCGAGTATGTGTCATCCAGCCTGATCGCTCTGAAAGCCTCTTTTACCGCATCCTGCGATCTCTCGAGGCTGAGCAGTATCTCTGAAAGCAGTTTGTGATAGCGCTTGTTTTTCTCGACTTCGAGCGCGCGACTATACTGCTCGGCGGCCTCCTCGAGATCTCCTCTCGACAGATAGTAATCGGCGAGAACCTCCCTGCCGGACGGACTCCGTTCGTGATCGAGATCGAGAAGGTAGCTGAATCTCTCGGTGGACGAGCTTTCGAAGCGATTCACGAGAACGAACGAAAGAACAACAACCATGCCGAGAACGATCGAGAGCCTCTCCACGAGATTGAGCACATCTCGGCGGGATAGTCGAATGACCAGCGCGAGTATTGCCAGAGTAACAGTCGGAATGGCGAACAGGTCCCAGTCTCGACCCATACCGAGTTTTGGATCGAAGAGAAAGAGAAACATAAGCGATGGTATCGCAATGAGAATCAAAAGGATCAAACGACTGCGACCTGCCTCTGCATTTCTTCGAAATCGGAGTGCACCAATCGCAAGCACGAGCCCTGATGCCATAATCAAGAGCAGCTCATTGGCAATATCAAGCAGATGGGCGCTGGCAAAAACTGAGTAAGCCGAACCCGGATCGAACGACACGATCATCCTTCCGAGGTCGACACCAGAACCACCTGAGTCGTACAAATAAGCAAAATACAATGCCGGAAACATGCACGCGATGAATATACCGACGGCAATAGTCTTTCGTCGCGTATATCCAGGCTGCCGCATTTCTCTGACAAGCAGGTAGAGTATCGCAGGTATGTAGATGATGCCGATCAAGTGCGTAAAAACCAGAATCGATCCGGCTGCTATCGCCGCAATTCTCCACCGGAAGTGTTCCAGCCCTCTGAATGCGGTGAGGGAGAAGACGATTGCGGGCAGGGCGGGCATTGCGTATGTCTCGACATGACCTGAAAAGACAGCGGTCGTACCGAGAGATAAAACGAACATAAGCGGCCATGGACGAAGTCTGCGTTCCTCATCCCGGAAGTAGAAGAGCAGAAACACAACCAGCAACGCGCCCGAGCAAGCCGAGATGAAACTGAAGATCTTATCCGCACCGACGTTGAGCAATCGCCCTACAGTCTGGAATAACGTCGCCGCCGTGATCGTAGCGAGAGGTTCCGTGGAAGAGACAATCCTCCCGAGCGCAATCTCCCCGGACCGTATCGCGCCATCGCCCAAAAAAGGATAGTGTGGTTGGAGTATATATAACAGCACCCCTGATAGAAGAGCAATCAGTACCGCGCGTTTGCCGTCGATCCGATAGCCGGGCTGAGACCGCCCGTCGACGGCAAGCAACCCAAGATTGAAGATGAAACCGCCAATCAGCGCAGTCGCAACAGCGAGAATCACGATTGCCGGTAGAGTTGTGAACCTGAGGTGGTTGATCCCCCATGATCTCTCGAAGCCAATAAACGCGGTTCCGATGAATAGTGCCGCAATAGCAATCAGTATCACCGCCTGAAGCGCGGGGATCAGTTTGGACTTCGAATCATTCACGGGTATTTCAGTAGGTTTTGATTTCGGAGATGACCTGGTTCAGCCGCTGAACCTCCTCGCGCGCCTTCTCGGCGAAATCGATTCCCGATGATGCATACAGAACACTTCGAGATGAGTTGACC
This sequence comes from uncultured Ignavibacteria bacterium, assembly GCA_964415885.1. Lineage (GTDB taxonomy): Bacteria > Zixibacteria > MSB-5A5 > JAABVY01 > JAHJOQ01 > CAYQCE01. The sequence goes on along the minus strand of CAYQCE010000028.1, from coordinate 13,122 downwards.
ACAATCAGACTCTTGCCCTCATCCGATCCGTACCGCACGGCAGCCTCGAGATCACCGCCCTGCGCACCGACGCCCGGGATAAGAAACGGGAGATTGCCGGATATTGACCGCAGCTCCTTGATCTTCTGCGGATAGGAGGCTCCCACTACGAGACCGAGATTGTCATTCTGATTCCATCGTAGCACGGATTCCGCCACATGATGATACAGTGGCCGTTCATCCACCTCGAGGAACTGAAAATCCTGTGCACCGGCATTGGATGTTACGCAGAGAATGAAGCAGCATTTGTCTTTGTACTCGAAGAACGGTTTTAGGGAATCCTCTCCCAGATACGGAGAGAGAGTCACGGCGTCGCCTCCGATGTCGTCGAAAATGGCAGAGGCATACCGTGCGGATGTGTTCCCGATATCGCCTCGCTTGGCGTCGACGATCACCGGCACCTCTTTCGGCACGAATTTGACCGTCTCCTTCAGAATCTCCCAGCCCTTCGAGCCGAGAGCCTCGTAGAAAGCCATGTTCGGCTTATACGATACCACAATGTCGGACGTCGCCTCGATTATCTGCTTGTTGAACTCGAGAATCGGATTGTCGAGCTTCTTGATATCATCGGGGATTTTCTCGATATCCGGGTCGAGCCCAATACAAATGACAGTCTTACGTTCAGCGATCAATTCAGCGAGACGTTCCTTGTACTTCATTTCATGCCTCGAGCTTTCCGACGAGATCGGTCACTTTGCCGATCCGCATGTCTTTAAGGTACTGCTTCAGGCCCTGTATCGCTTCAATCGTGCAATTCGGGTTAACGAAGTTGGCGGTCCCGAATTGCACGGCGGTCGCACCGGCGAGAAAGAACTGGGCAACATCAAAATGATCCATAATACCGCCTATGCCGATTATCGGGATGCTGACAGTATTGTGAACCTTGTGAACGCAGGCAAGCGCAACAGGCTTTATTGCGGGTCCCGAGAGACCGCCGGTCACATTCGTCAGGCGCGGTCTAAACGTGTAATGGTTGATGCCCATACCCACGAGTGTATTTATAAGAGATAGTGCATCCGCGCCTGCATCCTCGCACGACTTCGCTATCGCGGCTATGTTCGTCACATTGGGTGAGAGTTTGATGATAAGCGGATATCTGCTGACGTTCTTCAATGCCGTAGTCAGTCGGTGTGCAGACGTTTCGGATGAGGAGAACTCCAGACCATCCGCTCCCACGTTCGGGCAGGAGATATTGATCTCGAGCATTGCTATACCACCGCAGTCATTCAGACGCTCCACGACTTCTACATACTCGTCCAGCGAAAAGCCGGCGACGTTTACGACTACGTTCGTTCGGAGAGTCTTGAAGAACTCTATTTTTTCGGTGACGAACCTGTCGATACCGACATTGGCGAGCCCAATCGCATTCAGCATGCCGCTCGGCGTCTCACAGGTCCTCGGGGGCTTGTGACCGGGTCGTGGATGACGCGTTACCGACTTCGTTACAATTCCGCCAAGCTGCGAGAGGTCAATGTACTCGTTGAATTCTTCGCCATAGCCGAACGTACCGGATGCAGTGAGAATCGGGTTGCGGAATTTGACTCCCGCTATGTCGACAGACAGATCTAAATCGGTCAAATCTTAACCTCTCTGATATCGAAGACCGGACCTTCCTTGCAAACTCGATGAAACTCCTCGGGGTTGTCGCGAGATTCTCTCACACACCCAAGGCACGTGCCAACTCCACACGGCATATCTCCCTCGAGCGATACCTGACACGCTGCGCCATACTCGAGGCACAGCCTCGCGACTTCACTGAGCATCTGTTCGGGGCCGCAGGAGTAAACACGGAGCTTGTCGATATCGCGAATTCGAAGTTCCTGCTCGAGTAGCTCGGTCACGAAACCCTTGTGTCCGATTGATCCATCATCGCTCGATATCCCCAGCTTGATATTCAGCGATTTCGGGTGGTCCACTATCGGCTTGTCTCGCGATGATGACACCCCGCAGAGGAACACGATCTGTTCTTTCGGGAGTATGGCGTTGTCGAGAAGTTTTCGGGCAAGGAAATACATCGGGGGCATTCCGGTGCCCCCGGCAACCATGACCGCTGTCTCGTCCGGATTGGGCAGCGTGAACGTGTTGCCGAGCGGACCTACGACATCCACCAGCTCGCCCTCGTCGATCTCCGACATAAGCCTGGTTCCCCGCCCTACGACGCGGAAGAATACCGAGAACCTGGTCGCACTCTTGGAGTGAATACTCATCGCGCGCCTGAAGAGTGGATCGAGAAATCGCGTTGTCTTGATGTGAATAAAATTCCCGGGCTCGAGCGATGCCGCAAGGCCACTCGATTCGAAGGTCAACTGGAATGTATCGCCGGTAAAGACCTGCTTCTCGACAAGCCTAACATCCCGATGCACTATACTCATTGGTCCCTCAATCTCTGGTCCCGAAGCTCTTCCGGTAGTCGGACCTGGAATCGGAAGACCAGCCATTTCCCGTAATCCAGAGGATCGATATCCGCCGGATCGAAGTAGGTCTCATCCAGAAGCGCTTCTTTCGCCGCGATATCGATGTCATCGATTCTCGACGGCCTAAGGAATTCAGCATCCGTAACTCTGCCGGTGAAATCAACCTTAATCTTGAATGTGATCTCGCCCTCCCAGAGGTCATTGTATGCCGAAATAGGATAGACGAACTCTCCAACCGCTATCGGTCGCTCCTCGAGTTCGGTCAGCTCGCGGATCTCCTCCTCGATTGCCTTGGATACCGAATCCAGATATGCGAGAGAGTCAAACTCTGTATCCGCAAGCTGTGTGTCCTGCGGTTCGTCATCGATGAACTGCTGCTGGCGCGGTTTATTACCCGTACCTGTGAGGATACTCTCGGCCCTCTGACCATATTCGGTGTCGGCATACAGCTCGGTCACCTTCTGAAATGCGAGAATGTAGGTCGAATCTATGACCACGTTTGCACTGTCGGTCGAGTCGGGCGGCGCCAGGTCATAATACTGCTGCAGCGTCCACGCCTTGGCCCAGGCGGCCTTCGGGGCAAACTTGCTATTCGGAGAATCGTCTATTATCGACTGGAATATCTCGTTCGCACGCTCATAGTCCCCGGTCTGGAATAGAATCCGCTCCGCCTCTTCGTATCTTTTCGCAGGATAATCAAAGTCGGCGGAGTCGGGATCCATCCCGAGCTCTTCCATCGCATCAACGACGTAATCCGTATTGGAGTAGTCCTCGACCACACGCATGTAATAGTCGCTCGCCCGGACTGTATCGCCGCGAATGTTGTCGTATATCCAGCCGAGAGCGAGAAGAGCCCGCGGGGCAAACTTCGACTCGGGGAAGCTGTCCACGAGAGAGCTGTATTCTTGATATGCCGAGTCCGGCTGGTTGAGTTGTGTCAGGTATAGCTCGGCGAGAAGGAACTGGCTCTCGACAGCATCCTCCATGGCTTCTGCGGTCTTGCCCTCTCTATATGAATCGAGCTTGGCGATGTCCGCAGATCGAGCCACTGACTCCTTCGCCAGTTCCGCCCGCGGGAAAGTGGCGGCAGACGAATCGTACATTGCCTTGGCGGTCTCGAAATCGTAGAACACATCCTGCTGTATCCTGCCGAGATAGTAGAACGCCGATGCAGCCTCCGGCACTCTCGGGAATTCCTCGATCAGCTTGTCGTACGTTGCCATCGCTTCCTCGTACTGCTCCTGCATCTCAAAGCCCTTCGCAATCTTGAGATAAATCTTCGGCAGGTAATCATAATACTTCTCGTTGCTCGCGAGGTCTTCGAATATCTCGAGCCCGCTGTCCGGTTTCTCTATCTCATAGTAGCATTCGCCGGCAATAAAACGGGAATTGAACCAGAGCGTATCTATCGGATCGTACTTCTCCACTTTCAGGAACTCATCTTTGGCAGTAACGAAATCCTCCATGAAATAAAGCGCATTCGCGATTTTATACTGAACGACTGCGGCCTGATTACCGCCGCCGAAGTCCGAGAGGTAATTGCCAAAAGATCTTATCGCATCATCCCAATCTTCCTGAGTATAGTGTATCTCACCGAGCATGAAAGTCGCTTCTGCACGGATGTCCTCGTCCCCGGCGGTCGAGTCGATAAGTTCGAACGACTCGCGCGCTCCGACATAGTCCTCTTTCTGGAAACGCGTTTTCCCGAGATAGAACGACGACCGTTCGGCATATTCCGATTCCGGGAATGTGGCGAGAAGCTCACGGAACTTTGTTTCCGCCTTGATGAATTCGCCGAGATGATAGAACGATTTGCCGATCACGAACAGCGCATCATCGACATACTTGCTGTCGGGATGCAATTCGAGAACCTTGGAGGCTTTCTCGATCGCGGTCCGGTACTGATTTGCGCCGCTGCCACGGATTATTTCCTGGCCCGATTTCTTTCGGGCATCCTCGGCCTCGTTGAAGTTCTTCTTCGCGAGGAAGAACGTATTGTAATAGACACAACCACTCGCCAGAACGAGGAGAGCGATCAGTATCAGCCTATAGCTCTTCATTTTGACTCCAGCCGTTTTCGAGACCAAACTCTTTCATCCACTTGACTGCCTGCTTATACTCCTTTGACGTTATACGTCTGGAGATCGTCTCGTTTTCAAATGCCTTGTGTGCCGGAAAATACTGCGCCATCAGACTGACCGCACATTCCCTGGATATCTCTTCTGCGATGAATCTCAATATATCTCTCGTCCCGGACACAAACTCCGGCATCACAAGATGACGAATTATCAGACCCCTGGTCGCTACACCGTGTTCATCGGTTTCGAGAAGCCCAACCTGACGGAACATCTCCTTGATCGCGGCGCGGTTGATTTCGGGGTAATCAGGAGCCGATGAATAGCATTCGGCGTGTCGTATCTCGGAATAGCGCATATCCGGAAGGTAGATATCTACCAGGCCGTCGAGATTCTGCAATACCTCGACGCTGTCATACCCGCTCGAATTCCAGACTATCGGAACTCTGAGCCCGCGCGAATTCGCCTCGAGTATTGCTTCGGCGATATTCGCGGAAAAGTGAGTCGGCGTTACGAAGTTAATATTGTGAGCACCGCGACTTTCCAGCTCGAACATCGTTTCTACGAACTCATCCAGCGAGAGCGCCCTGCCGTGGTGAAGCTGGCTGATAGGATAGTTCTGGCAGTAGACACATTTCAGGTTGCAGCCGGTCAGGAAAATAGTCCCGGAACCTCTGCTGCCCGAGAGCGGGGGCTCCTCGCCAAAGTGAAGATTAGCCGATGATACCTTCAGTTCTGCACCCATCCCGCATTCACCGTCGGAGCCGGAATAGCGGTCGACATGGCATTGCCTCGGGCAGAGATCGCAGTCGGCGAGACGGGCCAGCATATTGTCTATATCATCGCGAGTAGGTTCTTTCACGTGTTTATCTGAGATTGGAAGAGTCATGCGAGCCCGCACTCCTCCAGGATTGCCGGGAGAATCTCCCCGGATTTGCCCTGCAGGAAGAGGTCCGCGTAATTCGTGATTGCGGTCGGTTCGACATTTATCTCAACAAGATACGCACCCGCCTGTTTCGCCATTATCGGAATAGATGCCGCCGGTTGAACGACAGCGGATGTTCCCACCGAGAAAAAGAGCACGGACTGTTCGGCCGCTGCGAACGCGTCATTCAGAACCTGTTGCGGGAGCATTTCGCCGAACCAGACGACATCCGGGCGAATTTTCCCGCTGCAGTCATCACAATCCGGCACCTTGTCTGACGCCTCATCGGGTAGTTTCTCGAAAAACTTGCCGCAGTCCATGCATTTGTTACGCTGGATGTTGCCGTGCAACTCGTATACACGTTTGCTGCCGGCCTTGCGATGGAGACCGTCGACATTCTGAGTTATGAGCGAGAATTCGGGAATCAGTTCCTCCATCTGCGCGAGCGCATAATGCCCCGGATTCGGACCAACTTCACTTATTATCTCCCGCCGGTGCTGATACCATGCCCACACCATATCCGGATTCGACATGAACGCGTCGACATTAGCCAATTCCTCCGGCCGAAACCTGGCCCAAAGGCCATCGGTGCCGCGAAATGTCGGTACTCCGCTCTCGGCAGAGATTCCCGCACCGGTCAGCACCGCGATGCGTGTCTCCGGCTTGAGCAGATTCCTCAGTTCCTGCGATAGTTCATACATACCGGCGTAAATATTGCCAAAGATACGCTGCCGGTCAAGCCATTAAGTGATTTTTGCTTGAAGAGTCCACCTGTGTGATCTAAGTTGGAAAGTGCCCGATGACTGGAGTGTAGAATCGATATGAAGAGAGCTTCGACATTGGCGTTACTTGCGCTTGCAATCCTGACGGTCCTTCTCCCGCCAGCCCATGCGCAGGAGATGGAGAAACCGCCGGTTGTAGACACCGGGCTGGTCGTCGAAGAATACGAGGATGTCGCCTACGATCAGCTTCAGACCCGATCTCCCACCGGCGCGATGCTGCGATCGATGGCGTTCCCCGGATGGGGGCAGCTATACAACAAGAAATATCTCAAGGCGATGATCGTGTTTGGCGGGGAGACATTCCTCGTCGTGCAGGCAGTGCGCTACTGGGGCAAGACCGACGAGTGGTTTGACCGGTACACGAGCACCGAGGATGACGCTCTCCGGTTTCAGTATTACAACAACGAGTATCTTTTCCACAAGGACCGTCGCAATCTCTATCTCTATTTTTCGGGGCTGGCGATATTCCTGTCGATGGTGGACGCGTACGTGGACGCCCACCTCGCCAACTTCGACATCGACATCACCCCGCCGTTCGACCCGGAAAACGAGGGGACGGTTGGGCTGGTGTTTAGGTGGAGGTTTTGAGAGGGCAAAGACTACATCTTTTTAGCTCGCGTATAAATGATTGACTGACTGAAGAAACTCTGTGTATAATACACTTGGAGAGCCTAAACGTATGATTGTACTATACACTAGCCGGATTGCTAACTCAAGAGTGACCTGCCATGCAGTTTGACATTTGGAGAAACAGGACAGAATCCAAACTTCCGGATAGCTTCACATTCATTGATTTGTTTGCGGGAATAGGGGGATTTAGGCTTGGCATGGAGGAGCTGCGTGGCAAATGTGTGTTCAGCTGCGAACGCGACAAATTCTGCCAGCAGACTTACGCGGCATGGTTCGGCGAAGCCCCTTTCGGAGACATAAGGGATCTGGACTCAGTTAGTAACATCCAACGAGTTGTTCCCGAGCATGATATTTTGACCGCTGGATTTCCCTGCCAACCATTCTCAATAGCAGGAGTTTCAAAGAAGAAGAGCCTCGGGCGTATGCACGGCTTTGATGATCAAGACCAAGGTAATCTCTTCTTTAGCATTCTCCGAATAATGCGGGTTCTTAGACCGCCCATTGCGATACTGGAGAACGTCAAGAACCTGAAGTCGCACGATAGAGGTCGCACATGGCATGTCATAAAGTCGTCTCTTGAGAGCATTAACTACGAGGTTTATTCTGACGTCTTGGATGCCAGGCACTGGGTTCCGCAGCACAGAGAGAGAATATTCATCGTATGCTTCGACAAAGCCAGATATCCGAAGATATCAGAGTTTGCATTTCCGAATGTGGAGGATATCGCATCAGGACCAAAGTTCCGCGACATACTCGAATCCTATCCAGACTCAAAATATACCCTCTCGGATCGACTCTGGATATATCTGAAGGATTATGCACGGAAACACAGGGAAAAGGGCAATGGCTTCGGGTATGGCCTAACTGATAGTGATGGGATATCCAGAACTTTGAGTGCCCGATACTATAAGGACGGCTCTGAAGTGTTAATCAGCCAGGGAGTCGATCGAAATCCACGTCGTCTGACTCCCCGAGAGGCCGCGAGACTTATGGGGTTCCCGGATAGCCTCCCGATTGTGGTATCTGACACTCAAGCTTACAAGCAATTTGGAAATGCAGTGGTTCCCGCAGTTGTGTCAGCCGTCGGCGGATGCGCCTTGCGGAAGAAAACCGAATTGGAAGAAACCCGCTCATCGTTGGCCAGCAATTACAGAAAGACTCAATTTCGGAGTAGAGCCAGCCATGACAATTGATGAATCAGTGGTTTTGCACAGTCTCAAAAATGCCCTCTCTCTGCCTTCAGGGCAGTCCATTATCTCCGAGGCAGTTGTTAATTCCCTGGGAGACAATAAGGCAAATTCTGAGTGGATTAAGGCCAACTTCAGTTATCTAGTCGAAACGACTCAGATGGAAGCGTATAAGGTCTACTTGGAGGCTGAGAGGCCGGCCGCCATAAGGGCGATCCGGTCGACACTAAAAGACCAGTTGCCTGCCAATCCAACCAGTGATGACTTTTTTGATGTTCTCGAACGTAACTTCTGGGCGCTCGACCGTTTTTTTCTGAGCTTAACACAGGGAAGAAGACCGAGGGCCGGGAAGGCCTTCGAACATGTGATTAGAACACTCTTTAAGCTACTTGAATATCCGTACTCTGCACAACCTGTCATCAATGGTCAACCCGATTTTCTGCTGCCAAGTAAGGCTCACTTCGATTCAAACGCGATAGACTGCATTATTTTTACCGTCAAGCGCACACTACGAGAGAGATGGCGACAGATAACGACCGAGGGAACTCGCGGACACATTTTCTACTTGGCGACGATTGACGAAAATGTCGCCGAGCGAGATCATCCCGAAATGCTTAAGAACCGTATCTACCTGGTTGTACCTCTCGGGATAAAGAAACGGCTCTACCAATCGAAAACCAACGTGATTACCTTCGAGCAGTTCTTCGAGCATCATCTTGATCCAGCTATGGTTCGGTGGAAAGCCAACCGAATCATCTGATTACAATAAGGTTTATTGACTATGGTGGATGTTCTAACTAAAGAGCAGAGAAGAAGATGTATGTCTCGAATAAAGGGTGGCGATACAAAACCCGAAAAGAAGGTCAGAAGCGCTCTCCACTCAATGGGATATAGATTTCGTTTGCATAGGAAAGACCTTCCTGGAAAGCCGGACATAGTACTCCCCAAACACAAGAAAATAGTTCTTGTCCATGGGTGCTTCTGGCATAAGCACAGATGCAGATACGGGAAGGTGAAGCCCAAAACCAACGCTCGTTTCTGGGAAGAAAAACGAAACGGCACGGTTGCAAGAGATAAGCGGAACATTTCAAGATTAAGGCAGATGGGTTGGAAAGTTCTTGTAGTCTGGGAATGTTGGACGCGAAATCCGATCACTCTCTACGACAGACTGAGTAACTTTCTCCAGCATTAGGTGGGCGTGGTAACCCTGCAGCCGATCTTCGAAAGTGCGTGCCCACCTGAAAGTAATCCTGCTCAACTGGAAAGGCACCCAACTGGATGGTAGCGCAATCAGAACGTCATTCCCGCGGAGGCAGGCTGTTGAAAAAGTGAATCTCGGAGGAATACGAGCCGTCGCGAAAAGTCCTGCGAGAGCGGGACGACGTGGCGATCTCATAGTCAGGCAACACTATACCGGGCAATCTTGAGATTGCCGCGCCAGGCATGCTCGCTCGCAAAGGCAGGTGGTTCGCGGTTTTTCATCAGAGATAGGTCGGGTTTCTCCGCTCGCTTCGCTAACTTCAAAAGCCAACCTACCTTCTATGCTTCTGACGTTCGCGCCGCAGGCGCGGAAATGAGCGAACGCGAGGTCGCGGCTTCCCGCCTGTTGCATATCAGCGTATTACTCGCATCGTGCGGGCACTGGATTCCCGCTTGCGTGCCTGCTTATCAGCAGACCCTTGCGGGAATGACAGAGAGAAGAGTTTTGGCTTCAGCTAAGCCGTCGTGGAAGTAACAGGTGTGCGCGCTAATCGGCATCACCGCATCGGTACCACCGTATCCGACAGGGGATCGATGCCCAGGCGCCATTCGATCATGCCCTGGCCGCCATAGGCGCCGATTGTCGAACGGGTGCCGTCGGGATCGGTATAGTACGGGTCGCCCTCGTGCCAGAGCGGTGAGTCATCCTGCAGGTGAAAATCGAGCGAATCGACGAACATCGGATCGACCGAAACATTGCCATACCGGCCGGTCCATTCCTGCATACCGTTGTAGTTTCCCTCTTTGTTATTCCAGACATCGTTGTATGACACCGGAAAATTCGGCAGCGTCCCCCACATCTGGACTCCGACCAGCGGACAGACCCACTCCTCGCGCCAGCCGTTGCTCACGATGATATTGTTGATCGCGTACCCGCGCGCCTCCTCTGACCAGCAGGCGAGACCGCAGTTGCCGTTGCGAACGATGTTGTTGTTGCGGACCTCCATCGTCGAGCGGCCCGTAAGGATTATCCCCCATCCGAGGTTGTCATGCACTATGTTGTTCTGCACGACCGCGCGCGAATGCCCGAATGTCCCGATACCTTTCCAGTAGTTCGACACACGGTTCCGCTGCACGAGCGCCTGCGCATCCCAGGTGATTCCAATACCCGCGCCGCGCCCCTCGTTGATAATATTGTCGGTGATCAGCGCTACCGCGCCGCGATAGAGCGCGATACCATCCCAGCCATTGTTGTGTATGATGTTGTTATGAACGATGAGCGTCGAGGACTCCCGCCCGAATATACCGCCTATTCCTACCACCACCGAGGTGTCCTGGTATTCGTTATCGATTATCCTGCAGTTCTCGATCGTCACGCGGGAGTATTTGACTACGACCCCGGCATCGGTAGCGTTGCCGTCTTCGTCACGGACCCCGCCAGTGACCGTAACATTCGCGAGTTTCGAACCGTAGCTCTGCTCGAACAGCACGCCGTAACCGGCCTTCGTAACGAGAATCACGCTGTCGCGATGAGTGCCGACAATGTCCAGGGTCTTCCCCGCGATGTGAAACCCGGAGGACGCAGTAACTTCCGTCAGGTGTTCCTCGCAGTTGCCGCACTCAGATTCGACATACTCCTCCGGATTGGCTTCGTATGTACCGGGCGATACCTGGATCAGCACACCGTCCTTGGCGGCGTCGATAGCGACCTCGAGCGACCGGTACGGATCATACTGACTGCCGATACCGACCCGACCATCTCCGAGCGCCGACACAAAGACAACATTGCCGCCATAATCCACCTTCTCCGCGCAGCCCGCAAACAGAGCCGCCGCAACTATAATGCTCGAAAGTACGATTCGCATTGCTTCTCCCTGAATGATTGCGATTTTGATGAATCTAACCGAAATTGGGCTTGTAAGCAAGGTTGAACGCGACTATACTTCTCCGAGGAAAATAGCCATGCGTCGCGCCGAATTTGAGAAACTACGAGAATTGAACTACGAGCTCTTTGCGGTTGATCCGGAAGAGGAGTTCGTTGAACGACTGAAGAACGGCGTCTTCTTCCCGACGGAGAACGATCTCGCGGAGCTCTACAGGAAGCTCAACCTCAAATATTTCGACGGACGGATGCCGGATGCCAGAATCGAATGGTCGACTCGAATGATCCACGCCGGCAAATGCGAGGAGAAACAGAGGATAATCAGACTCGGAGTGGCATATCACAAGCACTATCCCGAGGATATAATCGATACGCTCAAGCACGAGATGATCCACCTGATTCATCCGAATCACGGGAAGGGTTTCAAGGACGAGGCTAAACGTATCGGAGCAAGCCGCTATTCGAAGGCGTACCCCGGGATGCTCAAGGCTATGAAATATATCTATGAATGTCCAGAGTGCGGCGAGCAGTATCCGAGCCGCAAAATGCTTCGAAACCGTTCGTGCGGAAAATGCTCGCGCGGCCGATACAATAGCAGATTCAAACTCAGATTCGTTCGTCGATTAAAATAAACCGAGGCAATTATGCGAAGTTCAATGATTATAGTAGCGCTCACACTTCTAATGCTAACATCGGTCGCTCTGCCTGACTCCCGAATAGTCACCTTCGATCCGGTCGACACGGTGTATCATCTCGAGATGGATTTCCCGTTCTACACGAAGGCGGAGATTGTGGGCGATCCGGTTGTGGGGGACACGAGTCGTATCATGATCGAGTTGATCTCGATACGCGATGTTGAGAAGCCCCGGACATTCACGGTCAAAGTTCGGCCCGATGACTACGCATCGACGCCCTTCGACTCGGTTGTCTGGAGCGGGATTCAAAAGGACGAGCGTTTCTGGATCTATATCCCGATAGTATTCGAGCTTGGCGGTAATTACGAGATCACGGTTCAGCAAATAAACCTTATCGGCAAACCGCACGCTCTATACTCACTCGTCGCTACATTCGCTCCGAGCGGCGATCTGATCTATTTCGGCAAATCGCGCTCGCCGGTCGCGAGATGCACTGGCCAGTTCATGACCGCCAACCGTGACACGTTCCACATCGTGAAGCTGAACAAGTTCGATGATTTGTGGAAGATACAGGGAATTGCATTCGACATCGAGCTCGACATCTACCCGACTCCAAAAGTGGACGAATGGTCCACAGTCGACTACGTGGTGAGTACGAACCGCAGGTTCATGCAGAATATCCAGTTCGAGTGGGCATACTACCCGACTCTGAAACTCCAAGGCTATCCTGAGTCGGAGGAGGTGCGTCCCAAACTCGGCGAGACTTTCGAGGGGAGCTTTCAGTTTAAGCCGCGATACTTCGGGTTCTCGTTTATGAAGTTTTCGGTTTTTGCGGAGGATGTTCGCGCCGGAAGCGGCAGATCAGAATCGAGCATAACTTTCTACATGGCCTTCGATTCGACCGAGACCATTCGGTATCTGGGCACGGAGAATATCTGCGAGTGCAACATTGACGCGGACGATCCGCTCTATTCTCACTACAAGCCTATTCTGCATTTCAAGGGATTCACCCTTAGGCCGAAGATATATCGAAGCAAGCCGGATTTCGAGGCTATCGCGATCGAGGAAGCTATGATGCACGACTCGAATGCGGTCGATAAGGCAACGATCGACAGCGTGCTCAACGAGCTTCGGAGGAAATGAGGCATCCCATGCTGGTTCAGTCGCGATTATCGTGGGTCGACACCCGTACGGTCTCGAAATGCGCCTGAAGTCAGGTCAGATCGAACGCGAGGTCGAGGATTCACGCCTGTTACATTCAAGCGTATCTTTCGAATAAGACGGGCACTGGATTCCCGCTTTCGGGCCTGCTTAGCAGCAGACCCTCGCGGGAATGACAGGGTGGTGAGGTTT
>CAYQCE010000027.1:0-42662 GCA_964415885.1 uncultured Ignavibacteria bacterium | reverse complement strand
CTGCCTTCTAAGCAGAGGGTAGCAGGTTCGAGTCCTGCCGGGGGTATTTGTTATGCGTCCGCTTTGGAGGATAGGATTTTGAGATCAAAGAGGGGTCTCGCAATTCGGATCATCTCCTTGAGTTTCTCTTGCCTTCTGTTGGTGCTCGCCTGCGGCTCTGAAGGTGAACCGGATCAGGCCGAAACGAAATCTATGACGGATCAATCCGTGGCCGAGGCCGGCGTGGTGAGCTTCAGCTACGGCGAATGTACTGATACCTCGGGATACTGCGCGAGATTCTACTTCGGTTTCGTGGATCTGCTGACGCTCGATGACGACCTTCGGTCGGTTATCGAAGATTCGGTCATTTCGAGATCTGTAAGTTCATTCATTGATTCCTGCAAGTCTGAGAGCCTTGGGCTGTTTGCGGGATGCCAGGGACGGGAGCTTTCGGCTGCCTACGAGGAGTTTGTCCGGCAATTCCCGGATACACGTCAGCGGTGGTTTGACAGCACTATCGTTCAGGTCGCCGTGAGTCTGGAGCAGGTTGTGGGGATATCGGTCAGTCGAGCAACTTATACCGGCGGCGCGCATCCAAACAGCTTGACCTTCTATCTGAACTTTGACAGGAGTAACGCGGAGTACATTTCTCTTGCGAAATTGGTTGAACCTGGGTGCGCGGACAGCCTGAGGGCACTGGGAGAACAGGCATTCCGATCCGCAGTAAATCTCAAGCCCAACAAGGCGCTATCCGATTCCGGCTACTGGTTTCCGGATAGTCTCTTCCACCTGCCCGAGAACTATCTAATGACCGATTCAAACATCGTATTCCGCTTCAATCCTTACGAGGTAGGGCCATATTCCGAGGGCGCTATTGAATTTTCTGTGGACCGAAGTGTATTGGATTCATGTATCAGGTATTGGAAGCAGGATTCTAACCTATAGCCTGAGGTTGTGAGAAAGTTGCCATATTGTCCCAAATGTGAATATGAGTACTCGCCAGGAATCGAGATCTGTCCTGATTGCGGCGAGAGGCTGGTAGATGAATTGCCCGAGGAGCGTTGGCTGAGCCGCGAAGAACTCGAGCATGGCAAATGGGTGGCGGTTGCAAGGCTGAAGTCATCCCAGTATGCCGAAATGATACTTGAGGCTTTGCGGGCCAAATCGATTCCGGCGGTTATTCTGTCCAGCACGGGCTATTTCGGTAGAACCGGCCAGATGGGGATATCCGCATTTCTGCCGATTGCCGGATCGTATTCGGTTATGGTACCGCGTGAATTTGCGGAGGACGCCGATCAGGAGGGCGAGACTATACTCGGGGACGAATGGCGCGCGTCGCGCACACATCGCCTCGAATAATCTCTGATATGTGACTGCAGACTAAAGCTCCGCTCGCAGAAGGCTTATATCATCCACCCAGACTGTTCCCTCACCTTCAACGATGAGATTCAGCCTGACCATGTCCGGGTTTTCGCCCTCTTTGAGGAAAAAGTAGGTCTCTTCGGTGGTCCAGTCGGTCGTGCCGGTTACCGGAGACTGGAGATCGCGCGAGAAAAACTCGCCCTGATCCTCGAAGAAGCAGAGCATTTCGAGATACGCCCTGCCGCTGATATACTCGCCTTTCACTCTCGCTCGATAGATGAGTCGTGAGTTGGCGATCTCTTCTGCTGCGAAGTTTCCGAGATGTATTGTCGCGGGTTTGTCGAATTCGACCTTGATCGAACCACTTCCATCGCTCGAGACAGCCCGATCAAGAACCACCAGATGCCGGTCGATCACTTCCTCGACGGAGTTGAGCGGAAACTCCGCGAGTTTGCTTGCCTGCCCGGGTTGGCGTGTCTGCGAACAGCCGGCCACAAACACCACCGCTACGGAAATCGCAAGTACTTGTTTCATCTTCATACCACATACCTCCTTCAGTATCTTGTCGGCGATAGAGTGACAGTGTTGAAGAAAATATATACTTCGAGTTGACCGGAATGCGGAGGTGCGGAGGTGGCTTCGGGCATTATTATCTTGTCGAGTGAGATCGAAGTTTGTTATCATCGAATAGAAGCTAAGATCGATTCGAGGAACAAATCGTCAAATGACATGTTCAGATTTCGGTCAGGTTGAATGAAGCGGCAATTGACAAAGCGCCTTTCAAAGACAGCCTGTTTATGCTGCGTATAATTCTGATTCGGATATCGGATGGTTTTGCGTGATGCGGGATGCAATATCGAATTATTTGAAGCTTACAAAGCCGATGATCATGCTGCTTGTAGTAATCTCCGGCGCGACCGCACTTATCGTTGAGGGTAGCATGCTTTCGAAGCCTATCGAGGTCGGAGCCTTTCTGCTTGGGCTCTATCTCACCGGCGGCAGCGCTAACTCACTGAACCAGTACTTTGAGCGTAAAATCGACGCACAGATGATACGAACATCATCAAGAAGGCCGCTTCCGCAGGGAGAGATATCCGCCGCGAATGCTCTGGTTTTTTCTGTTTCGATCGGCGTGGTTGGGATTCTGATACTCGGGACAGTCTTCAATCTGCTTACTGCCCTGCTCGCGACCGGCACGATCGTTTTCTATGGCTTAATCTACACGCTGGTGCTCAAACCGACGACCAGCCAGAACATAGTGGTTGGCGGAATTGCCGGAGCGATGGCCCCTGTTGGGGCATGGGCGGCATCGACAAACTCGACCGCGCTCGTTCCGTGGCTTCTGTTCCTGCTGATATTCTTCTGGACACCGCCGCATTTCTGGGCGCTCGCTATCTGTTTTAAGGATGATTACCGTCGGACTCGACTTCCGATGATGCCGGTCGTGCGCGGCGATGTATCGACACTCAATCAGATGCTTGTCTACTCAATCATACTCGCCGTTGTCGCGTTCGCGATCTTGTTTGTCAATTTTGGCTGGGTGTATCTTGTGGCGAGTGTGATTTTGAACGCTCTATTCCTGCATAAGGTGATTGTCGCGAGAATAAGACGGACACGCCAGTCTATTTGGTCGGTATTCAAATTCTCGATTTTATATTTATTTGGTCTGTTATTTTCATTATCTATCGACGTATTAATTCAATAAGCTCGCACGACCAAGTGCATCTGTTGTCTGAAGTGAACTGGAAAGATGGAAGAGGACGAGATTGCCGCAGATCTTTCCGAGATGGACTAACAACCTTCACCACGTCGTGGGCGCAAGCGGCACGATGCTCTTGCTTGCTGCTATCTTCTTTATCTGGTACTATGGCTCCCCCAAATATACGGACGTAGGTTATCGACCCGCACAGCCGATACCATACAGTCACAAGCTGCATGTCGATGATCTCGGTCTTGATTGTCGTTACTGCCACAATCATGTCGAGGACTCTCCGGTTGCCAATGTTCCGCCAACGCAAACATGCATGAACTGCCACAGCATGATTCTACCCGAAAGCGAGAAGCTTCTGCCGGTCCGAGAGAGCTGGTCGACGAAGGAGCCGATCGAATGGGTGAAGGTGCATATGCTGCCCGGGTACGCTTACTTTGACCACAGCGCGCACGTGAACGCCGGAGTCGGATGTGAGAGCTGTCATGGCCCGGTGCATCAAATGGAGGTCGTACAGCAGTGGGAAGAGCTTTCGATGAGCTGGTGTCTTGATTGTCACCGTGAGCCCGAGATGCACTTGCGACCCGAGTCTGAGGTTACCAACATGGAATGGACTCCTCCTTCGAATCAGATGGATTTCGCGAAAAAAATGATTGAGGAAAAGAACATCAAGCCGCCAACAAACTGTTCTGGATGTCATAGATGAGCAAATTTGACAGGAAGAAATACTGGACGAGCCTCGATCAACTCAAGGAGAGCAAAGAGTATCGCAGGGATATTCTGGCTCGCTACCGTGAGAGCAAGGAGTTGCCGGAGGGCCTGTCGCGACGCAGCTTCATAACTCTTCTCGGCGCTTCGATGGCTCTCGCCGGACTCGCCGGTTGTCGCAAGCCGGTTGAGAAGGTCGTGCCGTACGTAACTCAGCCAGAGGAAGTGACGCCGGGGATGCCGAATCACTATGCGACCAGTATGCCCGTTGGTTCGTCAGCAATCGGTCTCGTTGTTGAGTCGCACGAGGGGCGTCCGACGAAGATTGAGGGCAATGAATCGCACCCATCCTCGCTCGGAGCGACAGACATCTGGACGCAAGCGGAAACACTGGGTCTCTATGACCCTGACAGATCGAAGACAGTCTTGCACGATGGTGCTGAGAGCGACTACTCTGAGTTTGTTGGATTCTGGCGCGAACTATATGAGAGATACCTTCAGAATGGGGGAGAAGGCCTCGCATTACTTTCGGAGCCGTTTTCATCTCCAACGCTCGCACGACTCAAGTCTACGATTGAAGATGAATTCCCGAATGCTCGCTGGGTGGGATATGAGCCGTTCGGTGATGACAATATCTATCGTGCGGCGAGAGCGGTAACCGGGCAGTCTGTATGTCCGGTATACGATTTCGAGAACGCAAATGTCATACTTGGTCTCGATTCCGATTTTCTCTGGTCGGAATCAGATCGCGTCAGAAATACGCGCACATTCGCGGATGGACGTCGGCTCGAGGATACAGGCGGTAAGATGAACCGTTTGTATTGCGTGGAGGGGTCTCTGAGCGTGACAGGTTCCTCCGCGGATCACCGTCTCAAGGTCCGCAGATCAGATATTGGACGTTTTCTCAATGCACTCGCCGGTGTGTTGTCAACTAAGGGTGTAGATACTGCCGCTGTCGCGCCCGCCAATCCCGATCAGTACGATGCCGAGTGGATCGATGCGCTCTCCGATGATCTCATTGAGGCGGGCAAGACCGGTTTGATTGTTGCGGGCAGGTCACAGCCGAGAGCTGTTCATGAATTGGTGTTTAGACTCAACGCTGCACTCGGGGCGATAGGGAATACAATAGTGTTTGCGACCATGCCGCACGCTGTCACATCCGATGTCGCGGAGCTTGGATCTCTGGTGGATGACATGAACTCCGGTTTAGTTGAGACGCTTCTGATTCTGGGCGGCAATCCCGTTTACAATGCACCACGCGATCTGAGTTTTGCGGACGCGATGGAGAATGTGAAGAACACGGTTCACTTATGTCATTTCGTTGATGAGACATCTTCCGTAGCTGACTGGCATCTTCCCCGATCGCACTTTCTCGAAAGCTGGGGAGATACGACTGATATACGTGGAATGCAGAGCGTGATTCAGCCGCTGATTGCCCCGTTATACAGGACCAAAGCTGATGTGGAGTTGTACTCAATCATTGCCACCGGACGGGATGTTCGTGGCTATGATATTGTTCGCGAGACCTGGCAGGGCGTAATCGACGGTACATTCGAGAAAGGCTGGCGGCGGGTACTCCACGATGGCTATTTCGATGGACATAGTCCGGTTCAGAAGGTTGACAGGCTCGGTGCAGCCCTGTCCGCGGCACATCGACAGCCCGACACGAGGTCTGAGGGCCTCGAAATCCAGTTCACGCCATCGATACTCTACGACGGCAGATATGCCAACAATGCATGGCTCCTCGAACTTCCGGATCCCATCAGCAAGCTCGCCTGGGATAATGCGGCATTGATGAGCCCCACGACCGCGCAGAATATTGGTCTGTCCACAAATGACATTGCGAAGATAGATTTCGATGGTCGTTCGATTGAGATTCCAGTCATGACCGTACCCGGAGTTGCTGACGATACGATAGTACTTCCCGCAGGTTACGGCCGAAGTGTCGCAGGCAAAGTCGGAAGCGGCGTCGGCGTCGACGTACTCGAACTTCGCGGTTCGAAGGCGATGTACTCGGGTGTTGGCGTGCAGGTCACTGCTACCGGAGGTGCGCACAAGCTCGTCACCACTCAGGATCATGGCAGGATGGCTGGTCGCCCGATTGTCAGGGAGGCATCCCTCGACGAATACAGGAAGCACCCGGACTTCGCAAAGGAAGCTGTTGAGCATCCGCCACTGAAGAACATCTATGAGCCGTTCGACTACTCGAAGGGTTATCAGTGGGGCATGGTTATCGACCTTAACACATGCATCGGCTGTGGCGCCTGCACGATAGCATGCCAGAGCGAGAACAACATCCAGCCGGTGGGGCGCGAGCAGGTGAGTCACGGCCGCGAGATGCACTGGATTCGCAATGACAGATACTACACCGGTACTGAGGATGATCCCGAGGTCGTATTCATGCCGGTGCCGTGTCAGCATTGTGAGAATGCGCCGTGCGAATCGGTTTGTCCGGTTAATGCCACGCAGCATGATGATGAAGGTCTCAATGTGATGACGTACAATCGATGCATCGGTACTCGGTATTGCTCGAACAACTGCCCATACAAGGTTCGGAGATTCAACTTCTTCAACTATATCGAAGGCATGCCGGAGACGACCAGGATGGTACAGAACCCGGATGTCACAGTGCGTTCCCGTGGTGTGATGGAGAAGTGTACTTTCTGTATACAGCGAATCAATCGCTCCAAACAGAAAGCCAAACAGGATGGTCGCAGGGTGCGCGATGGTGAGCTTAAGACCGCCTGTCAGCAGGTGTGTCCAGCCAAGGCCATAACATTCGGTGACATCAATCAGGAAGACAGCGAGGTTACTCGAAAGAAAAGCCTGAGCCGCAATTACGATCTCCTCGGTGAGTTCAATGTGCGGCCGCGAAATTCATATCTCGCCAAGGTGAGGAATCGTAACCCGAGACTTGCAGCTCGATACGATGATGGAGGCGGGGAGTAGGCCAAGTTAATCTATGAATACCCGGAGTCGAAATAGTCAACTGGTCGAAGGCGCAAGGCCCTATTTGCTCCAGGGTGAGCAGAACTACACTACCGTTACCGATAGCGTTAGCGGCATAATCGAGCGTCCGACGCCGAGGATCTGGTATCTCGCATTTCTGGCGGCACTGTCGCTCCTCGCGGTACTTGTCGGCTCGATCGGATACCTCATTTTTGAAGGTGTCGGAATCTGGGGCGTGCAGAATCCTGTAGGCTGGGGCTGGGCGATTATCAACTTTGTGTGGTGGGTCGGTATAGGACACGCCGGAACTCTTATCTCTGCGATTCTCTTTCTCCTGCGTCAGAGATGGCGCACGTCGATCAATCGATTCGCCGAGGCAATGACGCTGTTCGCGATTTCATGTGCGCTGATTTTCCCGGCTATTCATATCGGTCGCGTTTGGGTCGTCCACTGGATGTTTCCGCTGCCGAATCAGATGGAGATGTGGCCCCAGTTCAGATCACCGCTGCTTTGGGACGTCTTCGCGGTGTCGACATATTTTGCAGCATCGCTTCTGTTCTGGTTTACGGGACTGATACCCGATCTGGCCACGCTCCGCGATCGCGCGAAGACCAAGATCAGAAAGATCATCTTCGGGTTGCTGTCTCTTGGCTGGAGGGGAGGGAACCGTCAATGGAAGCACTATGAGCTCGCATATCTGCTGCTCGCCGGTATTTCGACACCGCTCGTGCTCTCTGTGCATTCAGTAGTCAGTACCGACTTCGCGATCAGCATTCTCCCGGGATGGCATACGACGATCTTCCCGCCGTATTTCGTTGCAGGAGCTATCTTCTCGGGATTCGCGATGGTGGTTACGCTGTCCGTTATAGCGAGAAAGATATTCAGCCTCGAGAATCTGATTACTGTCGACCATCTGGAGAAGATGAATAAGATCATGTTGCTGACGGGTATGATGGTTGGTTATGCGTACAGCATCGAGATGTTCATAGCCTGGTACAGCGGCAATATCTATGAGCAGTTTATCTTCATAAGCCGGGCGATAGGACCGTATGCATGGGGTTACTGGATAATGATAACGTGCAATGTTCTGGTGCCACAGATATTCTGGTTCAAGAAGCTCCGACGAAGTATTCCGGTGATGTTCGTGGCGTCGATTTTGATAAACGTGGGAATGTGGTTCGAGAGATTCGTAATCGTTGTGACATCGCTGGCCCAGGACTTCCTGCCGTCGAGCTGGGACTATTACAGCCCGACCATCTGGGATATTCTGACGTTCGTAGGGTCCTTTGGCCTGTTCTTCACGCTGTTCCTGTTGTTCATCAGGTTCCTCCCGATGATCTCGATGTCGGAGGTCAAGACCGTGCTGCCGGAGGCGGATCCACACAACTATGTGCGCTCGAACAAGGGAGGGCAGAATGGCTGATAGAGATACTATCGTCCACGGCCTGCTCGCCGAGTTTGATAATCCGGCCGAGCTATTGTATGCGGCAGAGCAGATGCGAGATGAAGGATACAAGAAATTCGACTGTCATTCGCCGTTTGTGATACACGGTATGGACAAGGCGATGGGACTGAAGCGGTCGCCGCTGGGGTGGATTGTTGGCCTGTTCGCTGTGATCGGCGCCGGAGGGGGGCTTCTATTGCAATGGTGGACGAGCGCGGTGGACTACCCGATTGTGATTTCCGGTAAGCCGTTCTTCAGCTTTCAGGCGTTCGTCCCGATTACATTCGGTCTCGGAGTCCTGCTGTCCGCCGTCGCAGCGCTTCTCGGGATGATCTTCCTGAACGGTCTCCCGAAGTTCTGGCACCCGGTATTTTTCTCGCAGAATTTCAGCAGATTCTCGACGGACGGGTTCTTCGTGAGCGTTGAATCCGGTGATCCGAAGTTCGATCCGGAGGTGACCCGGATACTCCTCGAGAGAATCGGCGGTCGAAACGTGGAGGTACTCGAAGAGTCATGATGGCGCGTGATCGAAATGTGTGGCTGATGCTCCTCTTGTCTATACTGGTGCTTCTTTTGGCCCTGGGATCGAGTTGTTCACGGGGGAGACCATCGAAGCGAACACCGATCCATCTGAATCCTGATATGGACAATCAGCCCAGATACGAGGCGCAGTCGAAAGGCGCATTCTTCGAGGATGGCGCAACAATGCGCAGCCCCGTTCCAGGAACCGTGGCGCGCGGGTATCTCCGGGACGATGATGCATTTTACCGCGGACTGAACAGCAATGGCGAGTATCTGAAGGAGGCCCCGGTCTTCTATACGGAACAGCGCTTGAGAAGAGGGCAGGAGCGTTACAATATCTACTGTGCTCCGTGTCACAGCAAGATTGGAGACGGGCGCGGTATTATGGTCAACCGCGGTTACGTGCCACCGCCGACGTTTCATTCCGACAGAATCCGTGAGATGCCTGACGGTCAGATATTCGATGTTATAGCCAATGGAATTCGGAATATGCCATCGTACAGGCACCAGATTCCGCCGGATGATCGCTGGTCGATTATTGCCTATTTGCGTGCGCTGCAGCGAGCACAGAATGCGACGCTCGGGGATATTCCGGTGGAGCTGAGAGAGAAGGTCAAGTAGAGTATGAGATTCGATGAGAGCACATATCGGATTACCGAGTCGGGGATTTTCGGAAGACTCGCGCTCATAGCCGGGATGCTCGGTCTTGCGTTGAGCGCTGCCGGATATTTCGCTGATTCCGCGCAGTTCTTTCATTCATATCTTGTCGCCTTCGTCTTCTGGCTGACCATCGCTCTCGGCGGGCTCTTCTTCACGATGCTCAATCATCTTGTAGATGCAAAATGGTCGATTGTCTTGCGGCGGCTTGGAGAGGCCTTCATGGCGGTAGTGCCGATCATGGCGATATTCGCGATACCGGTGCTGCTCGGTATCAAGGAGCTCTTTCACTGGTCGCATCCGGAGATTGTGGCGGAGGATGAGATACTTCAGGGTAAGTCGGCTTTTCTCAATACCGGTTTTTTCATCGCCCGGATGATTATCTACTTTGTTGTCTGGTCGCTTCTGTCTTACTGGCTGTATCGAAAGTCGCTGAAGCAGGATAGTGAGCACAGCGATGTACTGGTTAAGAGAATTCGGCGCGTCAGTGCACCGGGGATGATTCTGTTTGCGCTTACAATAACTTTTGCATCATTTGACTGGCTGATGTCGCTTGATGCGCATTGGTATTCGACTATATTCGGCGTCTATGTCTTCTCGGGCTGTTTCCTTGGATTTCTTGCTGTACTAACTCTGGTGTTGCTTCAGATGCAGTCATCCGGCGTTCTCGCCAAAGAGGTAACGTCGGAGCATCACCATGATCTCGGTAAGCTCATGTTCGCTTTTGTCATCTTCTGGGGCTACATGGCGTTCTCGCAGTATTTTCTGATCTGGTACGGGAATATTCCGGAAGAGACCATATGGTTCCTTCACAGGTGGGAGAATTCATGGAAGGGCTTCTCGTTGTTGCTCGTATTCGGGCAGTTCGTGATACCATTCTTCTTCCTCTTCCCGCAGCCGGTCAAGCGGAACGTTACGGCTCTCAAGATTGTTTCTGTATGGTTGATTTTGATGCACTGGGTCGATCTATATTGGGTTGTAATGCCGAGCCTGCATCATCACGGAGTGCATCTTTCATGGATCGATGCAGCGACCATGCTCGGAATCGGCGGAGTCTTCATGTTCGTGTTTTGGAACAAATTGACGGCGCATCCGCTTTTGCCGGTCAAAGACCCGGGACTCGAGGAATCGATGCACTTCCACAATATCTGATCGGGGTCGATAGATGAGTGACAATCCTGAACATTCCGGACACGCCTCGGGCGGATACGAAAAGCGAGATGTCAATCTCAGGAACCTCAGTATTCTCACGCTGATTATTGTGGTTTCAGTCGTCGCGATTTCGGTGGGTCTCTATGACTATTTCACGGGTGTCAAGGAAGAGCTCTTATACGAGACGCACATGAAGCCACAGTCGGTGGAACTCCGCGAACTCAGGGCAAGAGAAGCAGAGGCGCTCGGAAGCTATACGGTAATCGACTCATCTGCAGGACAGTATCAGATACCGATCGATCGAGCAATCGAGCTGGTCGCGGATGAGGCTTTCAAGGACAGCATAGAGAGCGTACGCGAACGGGGCAGGTGAATTCATAGCAATGTACCTAATTTGCGAGAAATCCCGCATTTCAGTAATCCTCACAGTTTTGCTCTCAATACTCCTCTTTACAGCTGACTCGATGTCTCAGATTCTGCAGGAAGATCTTGAAGAGCTAAAGGGTATCGATGTTCGGGAGCATACCGGTGACACGATACCACTGAACCTGACCTTTACGGACGATGGAGGTGAGCAGATCACGCTGGGGAAGTACTTCACTGAGGGGCGTCCGGTGGTTTTGATTCTGGGCTACTATACATGCCCGATGCTGTGTAATCTTGTGATGAATGGAGTCGCTGACGCGGTCAAGCAGATGGACTGGTTGCCGGGCAATGAGTTTCAGATCGTAATGGTATCCATCGATCCCACAGAGACCGAGGTTGTCGCAACGGCGAAAAAGAAGAACTACCTGAAACAGATCGGAAAGCCGGGAATCGAAGACGGATGGGTGCTTCTGACCGGCAAGGAAGAGAATTCGAAAGAGATCGCAGATGCAATCGGCTTCGAATATTACTATGACGAAAAGCGCAGGGAGTACGCTCATCCTGCGGTTATAGTCGTCACGAACGGTGCGGGGATGATTTCTCGATATTTTTATGGGATACAGTACAACCCGAGGGATCTGAAATTCGCGCTGATGGAGGCGTCCGAGGGCAGGGTCGGGAGTGCACTCGACAAGGTGCTCCTCTATTGCTATCATTATGATCCCAACAGCGGCGGATATGTCGCTTTTGCCGGGAACATTATGAAGCTTGGTGGCGCTATTACTCTGATTGCTCTGGGAGTTTTGCTCGGAGTGCTTTGGGTGCGAGAGAGACGTAAGAAGGCCGATGCGGTACGGGACGGTGTCGTTTCGGGGGGAACTGGCTGATGGATTCGACCGGTACATTCTGGATGCCCGGTGCTCATTCGACTGTCGCTCACGAGGTCGATGCGCTGTTCTATTTTCTGGTCTATGCATCGATTGTTCTGTTCGGCATTGTGATCTCCGGACTGATCTATTTCAGCCTTCGCTACAGACGACGTAAAGGGGAAGAGAGTCGTCTCACCTCGGGCATATCGCACAACACGCGACTCGAAATCCTCTGGTCGGTCATCCCGCTTATCCTGGTTGTGATAGTTTTCGTTTGGGGGTTTCGTGTCTTTATGAAGATGAGTGTGGTCCCGCGAAATGCCATGGAGGTAAAGGTCACCGGCCAGAAGTGGTTCTGGACATTCGACTACCCGGAGGGGATCAACACGGTAAATGAACTCGTCGTGCCGGTTGACAAACCGATCAAGCTCCTGATGTCATCGAAGGATGTAATCCACTCTTTTTTCGCGCCGCACTTCAGAATCAAGATGGATGTTCTACCGAATCGATACACAACGACATGGTTCGAGGCGACGAATCCCGGGACATACTCTCTGTTCTGCGCGGAATTCTGTGGTGATGGTCACTCGGAGATGATTGGAGAGATCAAGGTCGTCACTGAAAGAGAGTTCAATGAATGGCTGGAGGCGGGAACAGTCTCCGGTGAAGGAATGTCAATAGAAGAGTTCGGGCGAACGCTCTTCACCCAGAAGGCTTGCAATACTTGCCACAGTGTGGAGGGTCAGGATCAGACCGGGCCGCATCTGGACGGTTTATTCGGCAAGGAGGTCGCACTTGAGGATGGCGGTACTGTTGTGGCTGATGAGAATTATCTCCGTGAATCGATACTCGAACCGCAAACATCTATTGTGGCGGGCTTTCAGCCGGTGATGCCCACCTATCAGGGTATCTTAAAAGACAATCAAATCGATGCGCTTATCGCGTATATCAAATCGCTGAAGTAGAATGATTGGTGGTAGTCGATAGATGAGTAACAACCCAAACACAGGTGAAGCTGCCGGTGCGCTGCCGCAGGTGAACTATCTTAACGCCGAGAAGGGTATCAAGTCTTGGCTGTTCACGCTCGATCATAAGCGGATTGGGATATTATATCTCTACAGCATAATGGCAGCCTTCCTCCTCGGTGGTGTTTTCGCTATGCTGATTCGACTGGAGCTGCTCGGCCCAGGTCAGGATCTCATGGGTGCCAAGACATACAACCAGCTCTTCACGCTGCATGGCGCGGTGATGATATTCCTGTTCATCATTCCGTCCATTCCTGCGTCGCTGGGCAACTTCATTCTTCCGATGATGCTCGGAGCGAAGGACGTGGCATTCCCGAGGCTGAATCTTGCGAGTTGGTGGATTTACATAGTCGGTGCAATGTTCGCGCTCTATTCGATCATCGCGGGCAGCGTTGATACCGGCTGGACCTTCTATACGCCGTACAGTGCGGAGACGAACACGTCGGTTGTCTCGATGACACTGGGGGCGTTTATCCTCGGTTTCTCGTCGATTTTCACGGGCATTAATTTTATTGTAACGATCCACAAGCTGCGCCTGCCGGGAATCACATGGTACCGTCTTCCACTCTTTGTCTGGGGATTGTACGCTACCGCAATTATCCAGGTGCTCGCCACGCCGGTTCTGGCTATAACGCTGATACTCCTGATTCTGGAGCGTGTGTTCGGGATCGGTATATTTGATCCCAAGATGGGCGGAGATCCGGTACTCTATCAGCATTTCTTCTGGTTCTACTCGCATCCGGCGGTATACATCATGATCCTTCCGGGTATGGGAATCATAAGTGAACTCATCGCCACATTTTCTCGCAAGACGATATTCGGCTATAAGGCGATTGCGTACTCCAGTATTGCAATTGCGTTTGTGAGCTTTCTGGTCTGGGGACACCACATGTTCGTTTCCGGCCAGGCAGAGCTCGCGGCGATGATATTTTCCTTTCTGACATTCATGGTCGGCATACCGTCCGGCATCAAGGTATTTAATTGGCTCGCCACGCTATACAAGGGACAAATACACTTCGACACTCCGATGGTATATGCACTCTCGTTTTTATTCCTGTTTACCATCGGAGGACTGACCGGTATTTTCCTTGGTGCATTGGCGACCGATGTCCATCTGCATGATACATACTTCGTGGTCGCGCACTTCCACTATGTAATGATGGGTGGCACGGTTATGGCCTTTCTGGGCGGTCTGCACTACTGGTGGCCGAAAATGTGGGGGAAAATGTATAACGAGTTTTGGGGCAAGATTGCGGCGCTGCTCATTTTCGCGGGATTTAACGTCACTTTCTTCTCTCAGTTCGTTCTGGGAACGCGGGGGATGCCCAGACGCTATTACAGCTATCTCGATCAATATCAACCGTTGCACGCTTTCTCTACCTATGGTTCCTGGATTCTCGGACTCGGCTTTGTGGTTATGGCGGTCTATCTTATACACTCATTGTTTAAGGGACGGCCGGCGGGCGATAACCCCTGGGGCTCGCTGACACTTGAGTGGAATTCGACTTCGCCTCCGCATCCGGAGAATTTCGAGAAGATGCCCGATACGAGCCACGGACCATACGACTACGACAAAGTCATTGTTGAGAGGACAGTACCGGAGAAATGAGCAGTCACGGTTCACATTCGCATGTGTTGCACCATTTCACTGATTCCGAGCAGCAGGCTGATTCGGCGAAGCTCGGAATGTGGATATTTCTGCTCACCGAGGTTCTCATGTTCAGCGGGATGTTCTGTGCGTATACGTACCTTCGATCCGCGAACGAGCAGATGTTTATCGAGGCGCACAAGCAGCTCGATGTCACTCTTGGCACAATCAATACGTTCGTTCTTATTACGAGTTCGGTCACAGTCGCGCTCGCGGTCCGCGCCATTCAGCTTGGGAAGCAGAAGCAAACTGCGGCGCTGCTTTTCGGGACTTTGCTGCTGGCTGGTGTTTTTCTGGTAATCAAGTATTTTGAGTATTCGCACAAGTTCGACTTGGGGCAGCTTCCGGGCAAGTACTACACGTTTGAGGGATTGAAGGGCACCAACCCGCATCTGTTCTTTGGTATCTACTTCGGCATGACGGGAATTCACGCCTTGCACGTGATTGGGGGTATCGGAGTGATAGCGTGGATGTTGCGTAGAACGCTGAGAGGGGATTTCTCGTCGGCTTATTATACTCCGATTGAATGTACAGGGCTATACTGGCACCTGGTGGATTTGATCTGGATATATCTCTTTCCGCTTCTGTATCTGATAGGTTGATCAAATGGCTGATGATTCGAATGCACATTCTAATCACGTAGTATCGCTGAAGGTCTACCTCGGAGTCGGACTCGCGCTGTTCATCCTGACCGGGGTTACCGTTGCGGTGTCGTTTGTCGACCTGGGCGGTTTCAACGCGGTGGTGGCTGTGCTGATTGCATCCGTTAAGGCATCGCTCGTTGTGCTCGTGTATATGCATCTGAAGTATGACAAGCCGATCAATGCGATCATCTTCATTTTTGCGATTTTGTTCCTCGCGGTATTCATATCGTTCACCATGTTTGATGTTGTTACGCGCACGGAACTGGATGAGCAGAGAATGAGGATAATCCAGGAAAGAGCAATAATCTATGAGGATACCGTCTCGGATACTACGAGCAGTACTGCGGACTCTGTCACTCATGACCAGGACGATGATGAACCTCCGGGTTACTGATTTGATGCGGAGAAGAGGGAGTGGCTTGTCCTGTTTTTATTGACATTGGGTTGGGGGAATTCGATTATTGCCTTCTAACAGGGATGCAGGGAGGCCGATTTGAGATCATTTAGATTGCTTGCGGTCGCCGCGCTGGTCGCGGTCTTCATACTCATTTTCCTCGGAGGACTCGTACGCGTCTCCGGTGCCGGACTTGGCTGCCCGGACTGGCCGAAGTGTTTCGGCAGCTGGGTGCCGCCGGTGAGTATCGATCAGCTCCCGCGGGAGTTCGACCCTTCGACATTCAACTTCACACTCGCCTGGATCGAGTACTTCAACCGGCTGTTCGGGATGGCGACCGGATTGCTCATAGCAGTTGTGGCGGTACTCGCGATAGTCAGTTACCGTCAAATTAAGGGAATACTCATACCGTCCGTGCTGGCTGCGTTGCTCGTGGCGTACCAGGGTTGGCAGGGGGGACAGGTCGTAATGCGCGAGTTGGAGCCTGTCCTGGTTTCGACACATTTCGTCCTCGCTCTAATCATCGCCGCGCTGCTCGTACTCGTCGTACAGCGATCTTACTATGAGGATCACCCGGAAGAACGTTCGACCAGGTTCCCGATTCTGACGCGGGGTCTGGTCGTATTTGTGGGAATTCTCACTGTCGGACAGATTGTGCTTGGTACCCATGTGCGAGCTCAGATCGAAGATACGCAGGCAGCCAATCCGCTCGTTTTCGGCTCCGACCTACTGGCATATCTCGAAGGGATGTTCAATCTGCACATGACTCTCGGAATCATCGCGGTCGCTGCAGTCTGGTTCGTATCATTTAAGATAGTCGGCGGAAGCAAGGACGTTCCGCCTTTGCTGAATCAAGTTGTGTGGGCGTTGATAGGGATGTCGTTTGTTCAAATTCTCGTGGGACTGGGGATGTATATCCTTGATTTGCCACCCGTTATGAAAGTACTGCATCTGTGGACTGCGGCCGTTATCTTCGCGCTTCTGATCGCCACGTATCGCGCGCTTTCGACCAAACCGAGGGAGGCTTAGATGAACGCGTCATACCCAAAATTACTCGTCATATTGGTCATAGCCGCAGTACTTCTGGGCCTCGTCGCTTCTTTTGTGGTAAGCCGCGCAGAGAAGTCTCGGGAAGATATGCCGGTCTATAGTGTGGTGCCTGACTTCGCATTCACTGAGCGCAGCGGCGAGCCTTTCGGCAGTGATGATATGCTCGGAACGGTCAACATCGTGAGCTTCATGTTTACTCGGTGCAAGTCGATCTGTCCGACAACCTCCGCACACCTTGCGGAGCTTTACGATCTCTACGATGATTCAGATTTGGTCAGGATAGTCTCGGTCTCGGTAGACCCGGAATACGACACTCTCGCTGCGTTGCGGGCATATGCGGAGCGATTCGGCGTCGATGATGACCGCTGGGTCTTTCTCCGTGCACCGGTGGAGGAAGTGCAGTGGCTTTCCGAAGAGGGCTTCATGCTCGCCGCGGACGATCTGCCCGGCGGGCACACGGCCAAGTTCGCGCTGGTAGATGCTGAGAATCGGATTCGAAGCTACCACAACGGTCTCGATCCAGCCGCGATCGAGGTGCTGAAACAGAATGTGCGGGTTTTGGCGAGAGATATCGATCAATGAACGCTGTAGATCTGCCGCATCTGAATGTAGCCCTGAATACGCTGAGCGTGGTCTTGCTGACGTTCGGCTTCATTCAGATCAAACGCGGGCATCCGAATGCGCATAAGAAATACATGTTGGCGGCGCTCGTATCGTCCGCACTCTTTCTTGTATTCTACTTGATCTATCACTACAATGCCGGTTCGGTGCCATACCCAAGATATGACTGGACTCGACCGCTCTACTTCGCGATCCTGATTCCACACGTCATACTTGCAACAGTAATGGTACCGTTCATTTTCGCTGCTGTGCTGTTCGCCCTGCGAGCCCAGTTCGAGAGACACAAGAAGATCACGCGGTGGCTGTGGCCGGTTTGGATGTTTGTCTCGCTCTCCGGCATCGCTGTCTACCTGATGCTCTACCAGTTCAGTTGAGGTGTGGCGGCCTATGAGCGGCGCTGTGCGAGGGTAGCCGATGGAGAATCGTAGCTCGCATTCAGCAGGAGTACTTGCCGACTTAGGTCTTCTATATGCAGCTCTGAGCTGGGGTGTTACGTTCACGGTCATCAAGGCGTCACTCCCCGGTATCGATCCGGTCGTGATGGTCGGGTATCGATTCCTGATCGCCGGCGGAGCGCTCCTTGTTTTCCTTTTTGTGACAGGACGCAACCCCTTCGTCGGCCTAAAGCACGCGCTGTTCATCTCTGTCGTTCTATGGTTGCTTCATATGCCACAAACGCTGGGGCTTAAGTATACAACTGCGTCAAACTCGGGTTTTATCACCGGGCTGTTCGTCCTGTTCATCCCGATTTTTCTCATTCTCGTATTCAGAACACGCCCATCCGTTTGGGATGGTGTCGCCTCCGTGATCTCGCTGACGGGCCTCTGGATTCTGACTGGCGGGATGTCTCAATTCAATGTCGGAGATGCCCTGGCTGGCGTTGGGGCTGTGGCGTACGCGCTTCATGTTCTGCTGTCGGACAGATACATGAAAGCCGGATTCGATCCGTACCGATTTAGCTGCCAGCAGTTTCTGATAGTGGGCACTCTTGGTATAGTGACATCCGCATCACTCGGTATGCCATTTGGTATAGAAACGAATGTCGCGCTCTGGGGAGTTCTGTTCGTGGCATTCGTGCCCACATTATCCGCGTTCGTCATTCAGATGCATGCGCAGAGGATCACGCGCCCGATCAGAGTGTCGCTCATCTTTGCTCTGCAGCCGGTATTTGCCGCCGCTACAGCCTGGACATTGGGGGGAGAGGATTTCGTGATGCACAAGGGGACAGGGGGACTGCTGATATTTGTCGCGCTTATCGTTGCAAGTATGTCTGAGCTGAAAAGACGCCGCCGGAAAGACCGAGCCGTCTAATCGATCAGTTCTCGCTCTTGACTGGTCTGTCGAGCTCTTGCCGCACTGCCATTGAGATGCTCTTCAATGTGAGTGGTTTCCGTACATAGGCTCCGGCGCCGAGTGAAAGCGCTTCCTGAACCCGTTCGGTTTCGGCATAGCCGGAGACTATGACTGCTTTCTGATGTGGCTTGATCTTGAGCGCACGCCTGTATGTCTCGGTGCCGTCGATGCCCTCCGGCATAATCATGTCGAGTATCATCAATTCATAGTCTGACTCTTTGAGCGCGGCGACTGCAGCTTCGCCGCTGCGTACGACTGTAACTTCGTAGCCAAGCTTCTCCAGGAGGCGTTGAGTAACATCCCTCTGTGACGCGTCATCGTCGACGACCAGTATATTGCCGCTGCCTCCGGTGATTGCCTCCCTCTCGGGTGGTGTCAGTTCATCTCTCGAGACCGGCAGATAAAGGAAGAAGGTGGTTCCTCCACCCTGCTTCGTCACACAATCAATGTGTGCGCCATGATCCTCGAGGACCGCGTGCACCACACTCAAACCGAGCCCGGAGCCGCGACTCTTGTTGACCGTCTTTGTAGTGAAGAATGGATCGAAGATTTTCGGAAGCGCCTCGGGCGGGATTCCGCAACCGGTGTCTGCAATTGAGATTTTGACGTATTCACCGCGCGGGATTCTTCCATAGATGCCGGTTGGTGAATCGACATAGAAATTTTGCGTCTTGATCTTGATCTCTCCGACATCCATTATTGCATCTGCGGCGTTGCGGATCAGATTCGAGAATACTCTCATCAATTGCGAGGATCCGCCCCTGACATTCATGAGTGGCTTCTCGAATTCACGCTCAATCACCAGCGTGTCGGGGAACGGTTTCATCTGATCGATAACTTGTTCGATCAGCCCATTCACATTTAGCGGTTCCATTGTGTAGTGGCCGCGCCGTCCGAGCGTCAGGAGCTGCTGGTTGATATCCGCTATTCGTGTAGCTGCCTGCTCGATTTCGTCGAGGAATTCGATTGCGGCATGATTTGGCGGCAATTGCTCTCGAATAAACATTGGGTACGCCATGAGCGGCCCGAGGAGGTTGTTGAAGTCATGCGCGACCTGCCCTGCGATTCGTCCAGCCGTCTCGAGTCGCTGAGCACGGACCGCGAACTCCTGAAGCCTGCGTGTCTCAGTCACATCACGGAATACGAGTACTACTCCGATGATTCGTTTGTTCGAGTCCCATATGGGAGCACCACTGTCTGCGATCAGCTTCCGGGAGTCATCTCTCGAAATGAGCGCCGTATGGTTCGCCAGGCCCACGACCTTGCCGCTCCGAAGCACTCGCTCGACGGGATTCTCACTCTTCTCACCCGTATCCTCGTTGATGATACTAAAGACTTCTTCCAGAGAGCGCCCGTATGCTTCGGCGTCATCCCAGCCTGTAAGCTCTTGTGCCACCTTGTTTAGAAGGACTACTCGACCGTGCTGGTCGGTGGCGATCACGCCATCTCCTATCGACTCGAGAGTGACGGCGAGTCGCTCCTTTTCCTCGGCAAGACCCCGCTCAGCAAACTTGCGCTCTTTTTCAAGTTCAAGGCTGTATAATGCAAATGAGATGTCATCGGCAACCTCGTTGAAGAGCAGCCTCTCCTCCTTGTCATCCATCAGGCCGGCGGGTACCGAGAGGTTAATGAGACCGTAGACACTGCCGCCGTGACGGAGCACTTTGCATAATATACCGTTCGTCTTTTCAGCGCTGAACAGAGTACAGTCAGCACAGATCTCGGCCGGTACCAGAATCGAAACATCGTCTTTGTCTTTGGCCGCGGTTTTCCAGCAGTGTGGGAGAGAGCCATCCGAGATCAAATCAACGAATGCGTCGAATTTCTCCCCGATACCGGACTCTGCGGAATGCGTCACACGCCCGTCCTTCTCCCTCAGAACAATCCATGCGCTGAAATACCCGCGTGTTTCCACGAGCATCTCGCAGGCACCGTAGATCAACTCCTGCTCGGACTTGGCGTGAGTGATCAACTGGTTGACATTCCGTATCGCTCGCAACACTCGATTCAGGTGGTCGATTCGTTCCTCGTGTTCAATTCTGTCGGTTATGTCCGTTACACTGGCAATGGCGCCGATCATTTTGCCCTCATCGTCCGCAATTGGGGCCGCCGACATGAGCGAGTGCAATACCTCACCGTCTTTCCGTGCGAGCCGGGATTCGTGCTGCTCGCGAATGCCCTGTCTTCGGCGCTCCATCAACTGTGCAACATCATCATGCTCATCAGTATGAATGAAGCTGTTTATGTGATTTCCAACCATCTCTGATCTCGCGTATCCGAGCATCTCGGCCATTCGAGAGTTGACGAAAGTCGTGATGCCTTCTGAATCCACCGCCCAGATGCCCTCGTGGAGATTCTCGACAAGGAGCTTGTATTTTTCCTCGCTCTCCCTCAGAGCGCGCTCGGCATGCATTCGATCGGTGATATCGAGAACACTGACCGTAATTCCCTTTGAAAGGTCAGACGGGTCCATAGCGGCTGCTTCCATATGAACATCAATCAGCTCGCCGCTCTTGATTCTAATCTTCGTGTCAATCGAGCCTACGTTGCCCCGAGCGATATTGTCGTAGAGGTAAGTTCCTACTCTCTCGAACTCCTCTTCGGACTCGTAGAGAAAGTCAGAGGCTCTGCCTACAAGGAAGTCCCGGTCATAACCGGTCATTTCGAGGATACTGTTGCTAACCCATCGGATCTTTCTCTTGTGCATGACAGTTATTCCGATCGGGGTAGCCGCGAATATGCTGTTTAGCTGCTGTTCGTTCTCTCGGAGAGCCTCCTCAGCCTCTATTCGATCCGTTATAACCTGGAAGTAGACTGAAATGCCGTTATCGAACGGATAAACGCTCACCTGATACCAGTTCTCGTACGGTTTGGACTCGAAGTATGTCTCAAAGGATATCCCGCGTCGATCCTTGAGAGCCTTTCTGTAGTTGGTTTCAAAGATCGAATCTTTCGCTTCGATGAAGCACTCTTCGAACATAATCTTGCCTATGACGTCGTCTCGCCTCACACCGAGAAGCTGCTCGGCGGCGGAATTGAAGTATGTCACACGGAAATCACTGTCAATCGCAAAGAATCCGTCGCTGATGCTCTCAAGAATGCTCTCCGCACGTTTCCTTGCCGATTCAGCTTCTTTCTGGAGACGGCGACGCTCAGTGATGTCGCTGAATACCAGAACCGCCCCGAGGATATTCCCCTTGTCATCCTTGATTGGAGCTCCGCTGTCATCGATAGCGATTTGGTTACCGTCTCTGGCGATCAAGACGGTGTGATTCGCAAGGCCAACAACGACTCCCTCTTTCAGAACTCTCTCGATGGGGCAGATTACTTCCTGTTCAGTGAACTCGTTCACTATCTTGAAAATGTCTGTAATGTAGCTGCCCAGCGACTCGTCCGAACTGAAGCCGGTCAGCTTCTCCGCGACCGAATTCATGAAAGTCACGTTGCCGTCGGTGTCGGTTGCGATAACGGCATCGCCGATACTCGATAGAGTTGTGGAGAGCCATTCTTCACGCTTCCGGAGATCTTCTCTGGACCTTTCGACTCTCCTCGAAAGGCTTGAGGCTACGACTCCCAGCGCGACAATAATGGCGAACGTGATCAAACGGACGTAGACTTCGTGCGGACTGACGTCAGTGAGAAGCGAACCGATTAGCGTGGTATTTTCAAAGAAGACAAGGTGATCAAGTACACCGTCGATCAGCCATACGGCGATACCGGCGGTGATCGAAGCCAGGATTATTATGTTGCGACTTGTCAATGAAGTACTCCTCGCAAGACCCATATCTCGCTTGGATATCCCGAAACATCAATTGGTGCAGGATTCAATGGACCGAACCTGAGTCACAATTCATGCATGCGGAACATCCCAACTGTTTCGCAATCTCAAATTCACTCTATACTGACTCGTTGAGTGAGCCCGAACACAATACAAATCCTGACATGCAGCAGAAATTAGATCGCGGTGCATTAAATGTCAAGTTAAATGCAGTCATTAATCGTAATCGCGGTGCACGTTGGCGTCGGATGATCGGTCAGAACAAAAGTGCTCGCACGGCGGACTGCGCAAGCCGGAGGAGTCTCCTGATCAGGACCTCGTGGAGCGACTCGCCGAACGAGCCGATACGTTCGATCAGCGTTGAGAGGTCGTAGATGCCCTGTGTAGTTGGCAAGAGCCTGGTCTCGCGCGCTATTCTAAAACGGTTGCCGCGCCAGGAGACCGTTCTGTTCACGAGTGGGACGAGCCATATGAGACCGACAAATAGATCCTTGAACGGGGCGAGGAGGAGTCTTCGGAATCGAATTCTGTCATCCATCGTTTGTGCCGAAACATAGTCGAAGAGCATCTTGAGGTAGATCGTTAGTCCGAGCACGACAAGTGAAATCAGTGTCCGGGTGACTGAAGCATAGATCACCGCGAAGAGCACGGGATTTGACAGTGGCTCGAGGATATAGTGGCCGAGGTTCGTGTACCGCCTCATGAGTGCCCAGCGGTAATGGCGACTTGCGAATTTGACGAGGCTCCATTTCTCGTTGACAGAGTCAATCCAGTACGGCGACGGAACCGCCTTGAGACCCATCTCCTCGACTTTCCTGCCGAGCAGATAATCCTCTGCAAGATAGCGTGACAAAGCCTCGAATCCTCCGAGCTTCTCTATAGTTTCGCGATTGAAACACATCGATTTGCCAATCGAGATTGGTATGCCGAATACCCTCTTAACGGCGAGTACGCTTCCGGCAATGAAAGTGTTGAGGTGGAGGTTCTCGAGCACCGCCCCGAGGGATACCGCACCGAAGCCTCTAATTGCTGAGGTTACCAGGCCAACAGAAGGATCGCTTATGCGGCCGGCCATATCCCAGAGATAGCCTCTGCGAACCCAGACGTTGGAGTCGCTTATGACGAGAGTGTCGTAAACAGCCTCACGATAGATGTTTATCAGATTGTTGATCTTTGGATTGAGGCCGACTTTGCGCGCATCTATTACAATTCGGGCGTCGACCTCCGGATACTCTTCAATCAACTCGTTCACGACATCGACCGCGGGATCATCGTAGTCCGCGACGCCGAATACAAGCTCGAAGCGCGGATACGCCAACTCGAAGAATGATCTGAGATTCGACTTCAGTTGATCGTCGAGGCCTTTAAGTGGCTTCAAGACCGATATCGGAGGCGCCTCCGAACGTCGCATGTTCGATCGGCCGCACTCCCGCCGTTCGAGAAGCATGAGTGTCATCATCGTCGCCGTATATCCAAGACCGAGGAATACTACGACCATGAAGATCATGTCTATTATACTCATATCCATGTCGAGGACTCTCCCTCACTAAGTTATACACAGCCTTCGCACAAAAGGTCGACAGCATTGATTCGGATAGCATTAAGGCTGGATTAATTGTTCATGAGGGGGAGTAAGGCATGATATGTTAACGCGTTAGCTCTTGTCGAATAAAGTCACGGTAGAACTGGCCGGATGGTTTCATCGACCTTTCGAGAGAATTGTCATAATCTACATGATACAGGCCGAACCGCGCGCTTCTGCCCACCAGCCACTCGTAGTTATC
The DNA here is from genome assembly GCA_964415885.1 of uncultured Ignavibacteria bacterium. GTDB lineage: Bacteria > Zixibacteria > MSB-5A5 > JAABVY01 > JAHJOQ01 > CAYQCE01. Next base: position 18,649 of record CAYQCE010000027.1, on the reverse strand, counting down.
GAGAAGTGACCAGTGGAAATAGCCTTTGATCGGGTAACCGTCTTTCCGAGCTTTCTGTAGCACGCGCAGATGCTTTTCGAGAAATCTGACACGCAGGTTGTCATCATCTGCAGCTATGCCGTTCTCAGTAAAGTATATGGGCTTACCTGTGGACTCCAGCCATCTGCAAACGCGACGAAGCCCCTTTGGGTAAATCTCCCAGCCGAGATCTGACTGTCCCTCTCCAGCTTTCGGCAGGTAGATAAGATCGAACGGGTGGTTTAACCGCAGCCGGAACTTGACATGGATACGGCAGTAGTAGTTGACACCCCAGAAGTCGATGCTGTTATCGAGATCGATTGCGGAATCGTAGTTCACCAAAAGTGGGAAGAAGTACTTGAGCCTGTTCGTAATGAATGCGTCCGGGATCATTAGATTGTAGAAGTAATGAATTGTACGCCGCAAGTGCTTGTCGACCATTGAGAATGGTCGGGCCTTCTTGAAGACCATGAAGTTGTGCGCTATTCCGACCTCGCATCTCGGATACTTCGCCTTGATCAGGTCGTAGGCTCGTCTGTGCGCGGTGAGCATGTTTTTCAGGGATGTCATCATCTGACTGATATCTCGCTTACCCGGCGGAAACTTGCCGTCGCCATACGCCGCAAGGAGCCAGACCAACGGTTCATTGAAGGTAACTACGAATGGAACACGGTCGAGGAAGTTCTCGATTAGAATATCAACGAAATTGAGGTATGACTCGATAGATGACTCATGATGCCAGGGAGTGCTCCGGTGAAACCAGGCTGGGTGTGAGAAGTGGAGAATAGTGAGCATCGGTGCAATGCCGAACTCGTGAAGCTTGCCTATCATCCTGACATACTGCTCAATCGCATCCTGATTGATCTTCCCTCTCTCCGGTTCTATCCGCGCCCATTCAACCGAGAATCGGTAGGCATTGATCCCCAGCTCGTTTAACAGGTTGAAGTCCTCTTCCCAGCGGTTCCAGTGGTCGACAGCGTCGGCAACTCTCGGATCAAGTCCGTCGTTCATGAACTTGCCAAGATGCTCCCACTCAGTCATGTCGTTTTCCACATGTCCTTCCACCTGGAACGCCGAGGTGGATACACCCCAGAGGAACTTGTCTTTGTTTCTACTTTTCATCGCGAGATAAAAGTATGCTGAGCTCGCATCAGAGTCAACCAAATGAAAGTGGAATGCGTGTTCGCGCGTGTCACACTAAAGCTATGGCGCCGAGCAGTCGACCAGTCAGAGAGGGGACAGTGCGCGGAATTGTCGGGCGAATACGGAACAAAACGCTCTGCTTTCGCATCTAAGTGAGTGAGGAGAGAAATAACGAACGAGATTGATGGTTGTGACCCCCCGGTTAATTCTGTTAGCAATGTGTTAGGAAATAGTTAGGGGCATTGACACGTTGGGAGCGGAAAGGTATCTTGCTTTTCGACTTTGACCGTTCTTTCAATGTCACAGTAACTCAGGGAAGGCAGAAAAACGGCTATGAAATCCGCGGGAATGGAAGCTCGAAAGTTGTCTCAGGAAGTGACTGAGAGGGACAGTCGGGCATACTTCAGCATCATCAATACGGATCTGACTCCTGAGCAGAAGGAACGCATTGTCAATCCGTCCGCGACCTATCCCAGGCAAGATTCTATCATCGCTCTGCACTGGCACCCGGAGTTCATTCCGATCGATCTGATACTCCGTCGAGTGCGTACCATGTATCCCAACTCCGACCTCGATCTGATCATCCCCACGCAGCACAACGTGGTGATGACGATCGATGGATTTTCGGGGGTTGAGGTCGACTGCTATTCACAGGGATTCAACAGGAAGGTGCAACTGTTAGTGCACTTCGAAGAATCCCGGCTCGAGAATGCGTCCGTATTCCTGAGCATGCTCGATCACACATTCCGGTATCGCCAGAGCCAGCTGTACGAGTTCATCGATACAATTCTCGATAGACGATTTGAGGATCGCGTACAACAGGCCGCAGCGGCTACGGGTGCTGATGAGGATCTCGTAGCCTTTGTGCGACTCTGCGTCTGGAAGGTGAAGGAGCTTATTGATGCAAACTACGCTTCCACACCGAAAGATATGGTTCGAAACAAGCTCCTGAAGTACTTCATCGATTCTCTCAGAGTTGAGTATGACGACCGCTTCATCAACCGGGCGCAGATATTCCTCCAGGCTGTCAAGAGGATCGTAAAAGAGCACTTTTCGTTGACTCATTTCTATGAGGCGCAGCAGGTAATAGAGGAGGTCAGGTCTATAGGTGGTGGCATACTGGTTCCGCACCCGGAGCAGTTCTGGCCTATACTACTGGCGGATTATGACGTCGACGGCTACGAGGTCTGGAACCCGCAGTCGAGAGAATACACGAATTTTCTGATCAACGTAGTGAATCGCAAGAATCAGAAGCTGTCGCACGGCGAGAAGCCTCTCTTGATCTGCATGGGAGATGACTGCCACATGGGAGAGAAGGTCAAGGAGCCACGGCTGCAGGATCCCGAAAAGGCGAGCAGGGAGATCGGACTCCAGCCGGCGTGGGATGATCTTGCGGTACGAAAGAGCCTTATCCTCGCTAATATCGACAGACGTAAGATGATCCAGGAATACAAGATCAGACTCAGCTGATTCCGGACCCGGGATGTGAAAGATTGAAAAGTAACGTAATTGTATCTTTAGAGGCACTACGAAATGTCAAATGACAATAATGATTTCAAGCACGAGTCGTTGCAGGATTGCGATACTATCGTCAAGTATCTGAATGCAATCAGCGAAGGTTTCCGACAAGGGCACCTTGTCCTCGCTAACGGCGATGCTCCCATCGTTTTGGAGCCGGAAGGTCTTCTGAAGCTTGATCTAAAGGCCAAGAAGAAAGATGGCCGCTACAAGCTATCGATGAAGATCAGTTGGAAAGAAAAAGAGCAAATTGAATCCAGGGACGACAAGCCGTTGATCATCGGCAAGAAGCGTAGCTGAGGCCTGAATTGGCGTTCAGAAAAGAAATTGACGAGCACTTCAGATTTCTCGTGCTGGAGGTGACGTCTCAAGTGCAGGAAGCACGCATGGTCATCGAAGGCGCCGAGGAAGTATCGACCGAACATATAGACGCTCGGGATGATTACATCGACAACCTGAAAGGGCTTATAGAAAGCAAGGCTTTCTCCCAGGTCCTGCATATTGCGGAACTGGACAAATCCACGGTTGACCTTGTCAAGGCTGTTGTTGTGATTACCACAAATCTTGAGCGCATAGCCGACTATGCGGTGAACATCGTCGGACAGATGAAGTACTACAATGACAGAGCTTTCATAAAGCAGTACGATTATAATCCGCTGTTCGAGGAGGCTTTCGAGGCCCTGGACAAGGTCTACCGTGCGACGTTCAGCAAGGATATCAAGCTCGCTCTCGAGATCTGCAGGGCCGAACTGAGACTCGACGAGTTGTACAACGAGGCATTTCACAAGATTCGTAATCAGCTCCGGGAGGCGAGCGAGCCCGAAGATCTGCTCACAAGCATCTTCATATTCCGCTACCTCGAGAGGATCGGCGATTGCCTGCTGAATGTAGGAGAAGCCGTAATCTCGGCGGTGATCGGCGAAAAGCTAAAGATACACCAGTTTCAGGCGCTCGAGGAAGCTCTTGAGGGCGCACAAATTTCAGCGTCGATCGATGACTTCTCCTTCGAGTCGATATGGGAGACCAAGTCCGGTTGCAGGATAGCTCGCGTCAAAGACAAGGCAGGGGCGAAGTCGACCGCAGTGATATTCAAGGAAGGCAAGCTTAGAAAAGTACAGTCAGAAAAGCAGGCTATCGAACGGTGGGCGGGTGTATCCCCGGGTACTGTCCCTAAAATATTCAGCTTTCAGCAGCATGGGGAGAACGGCTCTCTGTTGCTCGAGTATCTCACCGGCCGGACATTCAAGGAGTTGGTACTCGATTCGGATGAGACATTTGTTCGAGATGCACTGAAGCTCATCGCACGCACGCTTCTCGAAGTGTGGACCGCTACCAGGAAAGTGGAACAGGTCAATGCGATGCACTTCAAACAGCTTCGGGATCGAATCGGTGACGTGCACAAGGTTCATCCGGATTACAAGTTCCCCGGAAACAAGATCGGATCGCTCGAGGCACCGTCGTTCGAGGAGATGCTGAGCCAGGCAATGCACTTTGAGAAGGAGCTGAACGCACCATTCTCCGTGTTGATTCACGGCGATTTGAATATCGACAACGTGATATACAACGAGAACGAGCGGCGAATACACTTCATCGACTTGCACAGATCAACAAATCTCGATTATGTTCAGGATGTGTCTGTCTTCATAGTGTCGAATTTCAGGCTCCCCGTGCTGGATGAGGAGCCGCGAGCGCGGTTGGACCGGGTAGCCGAAGAGACTTACCGCATTGCCCGTGAATTCGCGTTGGATAATGATGATCAGACTTTTGATGCCCGGCTGACGCTCGGGCTCATACGATCATTCACGACGTCCACAAGGTTTGAACTCGAGGAAGAATTCGCAAAGATGATGTATCTTCGCGCGATATTCCTTCTCGAAAAGATGCTCGATCACAAGGGAAAGCCGTGGAGTGATTTCAAGCTGCCAAAGGGCGCTCTCGTTCATTGATGGATTACGACTGAGGATTTCATGGAAGAAGTCAATGGCAGGAAAAGAATCGGAGTTGTAGGTCTCTCGAAAGGGTGGTCTTCCAACAGACTCGCGGATGCTGTCGAGAACCTGACCGGATACCGTTGCCTGGTTGAGCTTGATCGCGTTGTATTCGATGTCGAGGGTGGCAGAGTCCTGCAGGATGATGTTGACATCACGACGTTCGATGCTCTCATTGTCAAGAAGATTGCCGCTAGTTATTCCCCCGACCTGATGGACCGGCTCGAGGTGCTGAGGTTTCTCTATAGAAGTGGACTGCCGGTCTTCTCGAATCCGGACGCAATGGGACGATCCATAGACAGGCTCAGTTGCACGGCGATGCTCCGTGTCGGCGATATCCCGATGCCGCCTACAGTCGTCACTGAGAGGGCCGACGAGGCAGTCAGGGCGGTCAGACGGTTCGGTCGGGCGATTCTGAAGCCGCTGTACACGTCGAAGGCTCGCGGCATGGAGGTCGTCGAGGAAAGCGCTGACCTCAGAGAAAAGATAGAGGGATTTCGTCTGAGAGGTAACCGTCTCATATACGTTCAGAAAATGATGGATCTCCCGGGACGGGATCTGGGGATCACCTTCCTCGGCGGGAGTTACGTCGCTACCTATGCGCGGGTCAAGAACGGAGACTCGTGGAACACCACGATAAGGACGGGTGGCAAATACGAGCCACACGAGCCATCGGATGTTATAGTTGACCTTGCCACAAGGGCGCAGGCTCTATTCGGCCTGGATTTCACATGCGTCGATATCGCGGAAACCAGGGATGGACCGGTAGTATTCGAGGTTTCAGCATTTGGAGGATTCCGGGGACTGCGGGAAGCCCATGGCATCGACGCTGCAGACATGTACGCAAAATACGTTCTGGAGAAGATAGGAAAATGACGCCGCTTTATCGATCTGTTAAGGATCACATCAGGGAGCTTCTGTTGAGGAACAAGCTCGAACATCGATTGACGCTCAAGCTTGGGGAGTGCGTTATCGAGGTGAGACTGAATTCCAAAGACAACGCCGAATACCTGCGAGACTATTTCGGCGAGTTTAGGACAGAGAAGAGCGAGCCGAACATAGTAGTCAACGCGATCGAGGATGAACCTCCCGCGTTCGACTATCATTTCATTCGGAAGCTGCCTGACCCCGGCAAAACGAAGATCAAGGAAGAGTACGTCGAGTTTCGGGACGGCCGCATAGTTCGTAAGCGCCTGACTGGAATGCTGTTTCTGTTCAACAGCGACCAGAATCTCGCAATCGGTCCGTGCGGCGAGAATCTCAATCAGGTTATCAATTTCGTGAACAACCGTTATATACAATGGCTCCTCCTGAGGGGTTGTCTGCTCGGGCATGCTGCCGGTGTTGTGCATGGCGAGCGCGGTATGGCTCTCGCGGGTTTCTCGGGCATGGGCAAATCAACTCTGGCGTTACATCTAATGAGCGAAGAACTGCGTTTCGTAAGCAATGATCGTTTGATGATAGAAGAGCGTGACGGTGATCTCAGGATGCACGGGGTTCCGAAACATCCGAGGATCAACCCCGGCACAGCGATCAATAATGAGGATTTAAAAGAGGTTATCCCTCAGCATGAGATAGACCGCTTCGAGAGGTTGTCCAATGAGGAACTCTGGGAGCTGGAGCACAAGTATGACGTGATCGTCGACGAGGTATTCGGGAAGGACCGATTTGTGCTTGATTCGCCGATGGACTCACTGGTTATCCTGAACTGGACACGCACAAGCGAGCCGGTGGTGATTCGCAATGTCGACCTGCTCTGCAGACGGGACCTGCTGTCGGCTTTCATCAAGGGAACCGGGCTCTTCTTCTACCCCGGCAGGCGCAGACGCGATCTCGATTTCAGTGAGGAGAGATACCTCGAGATTCTGTCGAACTGCAGGGTCTATGAGATTACCGGGGGCGTAGATTTCGCGCGGGCGACACAAGCCTGCCTGGGCATAATCAAATCCGAAGATACAACATATGCGGATCATTAGACCCATTGAGATCGGTTCGGGATCACTATGAATCTTCGTGTATGGCGCAACGTGACGATCCCGGAGCGGATTAAACTCGCGAGATTCCGCAAGGCACCCGAACTTGGTCCGAGAGTCCTGTTTTTCAGCGGCGGTACCGCTCTCAACGCAGCGTCTCGCATTCTCACCGAGTATACTCACAATTCGATTCATCTTGTAACGCCATTCGATTCGGGTGGAAGCTCTCGTGTGCTCCGTGAAGCGTTCAACATGTTGTCGGTTGGCGATATGCGGAGTCGGCTGATGGCTCTCGCTGACCGTTCGGTGATCGGCCATCCCGAGATATATCGGCTCTTCGCTCACCGTTTGCCGAAGGAAGATGATGCAAAGAAACTGCGCGCGCGATTGAAATCGATGGTCGATGGTGAGGATGATCTGGTAGCTGCAATTCCGGATCCGATGCGGAAGATCATACGCAATCACCTGAGGTTCTTCCTTGCTTCAATGCCGGAAGGTTTCGACCTGCGGGAAGCAAGCATTGGCAATCTCATTCTGGTTGGCGGATTTCTCAACAATGAGCGTCATATCGATCCGGTCGTATTCATGTTCTCGAAGCTCGTCGAGGCAAAGGGGACTGTGCGCACGATAACGTCTCGGAGCCTTCACCTCGCAGCCAGACTCGAAAGCGGGGAGATTGTTCGGGGACAGCGGAACCTTACCGGTAAAGAAGTGCCGCCTGTTACATCGAAGGTTGAGGATGTCTGGCTCACCGACAGTCTCAATGAGCCGAATCGTGTCGATCTCGAGATACGTGAGAAAGCGCGTGAGCTGATTTCACAAGCTGAACTGATCTGCTTTCCGGTCGGGAGCTTCTATTCGAGCATAATGGCGAATCTCCTTCCGGGAGGGGTTGCGGACGCGATTGCCGAGAACGGTTGCCCGAAAGTATATATTCCAAACTGCGGAATCGATCCCGAACAGTTTGGGATGAGTGTCACCGACTGCGTCGAAACACTCGTGAAGAAGCTCGATGAACGCGCTCGCAAGTTGACATCAACGTCGGATTTGCTTAACTTTGTGTTGGTCGATTCCAGGCATGGCGAATATCCCGGGGGACTTGATCTGGAAGCCATTCGGGCTCTGGGGCCGGGTACAATTGATACTAACCTGATTAGCGACGAGAGCGGCCCACTTCTCGACAGCCGAAAGATCATGGAAGCGATTCTGTCATTGATATAAATAACTCGAATCAGTGTCATTGTTGCGTTTTGTCAAGCGAACAGAAACAATCAAAATAACGGAGGATAGTATGAGTAAGAGAGAGATCAGTTTCAAAGGTCGGATTGCTCAGTCAAAGGCCATAGCCTATATCGAGGAGCTTCTTGCCGGTTTGAAGAATGATGCCCTTTTTGTTCAGAATGATGATGAATATGTAGCTCTTAAGCCGACCGACGACGTGCTCTTCGAGGTGGAGGCCTCCCAGAAAAAGGGCAAGGAGCGGCTCACAATTGAACTGACATGGACTCAGCCTGAACCGATGGAAGAGGAGACCGGTCTCCGAATCCTCACCTCCGAACCGGAGATCAAGCAGGAAATCGAGGAGGAAGAACACACGACATAAGGTGGTTTTTCGTACTCTCGCAAAAAATCAAGGCGCTTCATGCGAAGCGCCTTCTCTATGTTTGTTGATGGAATTGCCGTTTAGACCTTGGCAAAAGCCCGATCGAAGTCGGCAATCAGGTCGTCGATATCCTCGATTCCCACCGAGAGCCTCACCAGATCGTTGGTGATATTCGCCTCCACCCGCTTTTCTTCCGGTACTCCTGCGTGAGTCATGGATGCCGGATGCTGTATCAGTGACTCGACGCCACCGAGTGAAACGGCAAGGGTGATGAGGTTCAGATTGTTCAAGAGTACCGTAGCCTTCTCGTACCCGCCCTTGACGCCGAAAGTCATCATACATCCAGGACCTTTCATCTGTTTACCCTGCGCTACCAGGTCGTACTGAGGGTGGTCTTTCAGCCCCGGATATCTGATCCAGTCGACTTTCGGATGGTTGTCCAGATACTCGGCTATCGTGATCGCGTTCTGTTGCATCCGTTCCATCCTGATGCCGAGCGTTTTAACGCCGGTGGTAAACAGATCGGCATTGTCGGGAGAGAGTATTCCACCCCGATTCTGCACGAGATTTCGCAGGTGGAAGTATGTCTTCTCATCTTTCGCGATCAGCATCCCTCCCACTGCGTTGGCGTGCCCGCCGATTGACTTGGTCATCGAATGCAATGATATGTCGGCGCCGAAATCGATCGGACGTTGCAGATATGGCGAGCAGAAGGTGTTGTCCACTACGAGCGGAATATTCGCCTCTTTTGCTATTGCCGACATCTGCTCGAGATCGGTAATCGCAAGAGTGGGATTTGCCGGTGTCTCGATATACAGCATCTTGGTGTGCGGGATTTCTACCGCCTCACGGACCTTGTTTGCATCCGATGTGTCGAGAAAAGTTGTGCGAATTCCCCACTTGGCGTAGTATTCGTCCTTCTCGAGTATGCTGCGAGACGGACCGTACAGAGAGCCTGTCGACACTATGTGCGAAGTTGGATCGAGATAAGCATAGTAGACCGTCTCGACCGCCGCCATTCCTGAAGCGGTCGATACGCCCCCGAAACCGCCTTCGAGCGCCGCAAGCTTTCTCTCGAGAGCATCACAGTTCGTGTTGTAAAGCCGCGAGTAGATACCCTGCTTCCTGGAACTGGCAAACCGCTCAGCGCCGTCTTTACAACTTTCGAATACGTATGTCGATGATCTTTCTACGGGTGGGTTAACCGGCCCTTTGCTTGCATGATAGCCGGCGTGCACCGCCAGGGAGTTAAATCCAAGCTTTTTATCATTATCCATAGATGAAAATCCTCTCCGCCTGACTGTCTGAATTCAGCGATTAGATTTATAGAAAGTAGTCTATATCCTGTTCAAAGGCAATTCCTAAAATCGTTCCAGTCTGATACGAGATCAGTCTAAGATAGAAAAGGATAGATCGTATCAGGTTTTAACTCGAGTCTATTGCATGCCACTTGCTAACTTCGCAAGCACAACATCCGATACGATAAGTATCCAATATCTCACACTTCATGGTGGCGAATGATCATGTACGGAATAGAAAGCAAGACACGCGCGACGCTTCTCATCATGACCGGACTTCTGCTTGCTTCACTCATTGGATGCAGCTCAAGCCTGATCAGGGACGGTTCCGATGCTCTCGAGAACGGTGAGTGCGCGGAAGCTATCGCGATATTCTCAGGGTATATTTCGGAGAACCCGAAAGATCTGTCGGCAACCCTCAAGCTTGGGGCTGCGCTTCGGTGCAACGGGGAATATGATCGAGCCGTCGATCTGCTGTCCGGCACTCTCGCCACTGATTCCTCGAATTCCGCATTAGTGATAGGATTGGGCTTGTCGTATGAAGGACTCAGCCGATTCGACAGGGCGGAAGCTCTGTATGAGCGTTTTCTGGAGGTTTATCCCGAAGACCCGCGAAGTTCGGAAATAAGGGGACGTCTCGTCTATGCAAACAGTGAGCGGATCAGGCGGGAAGTGGAGGAGGCGCTGAAGAACGAAGAGTCACTTGCGATGTCTTCTGATGGCTCTCCAACCGTAGGAGTTTTGCCATTCACTTTCTCCGAAAGCGCTCCGGATTCCATACGGCCTCTGGGTAGAGGGTTATCCGCTGCTGTAATGTACGACCTTTCGTTGCTCGGTGGTATCCGCACGGTTGAGAGGTTGCGACTCAACTATGTTCTGGAGGAGCTTGATTTGGTTAGGACGGGTCTAATTGACGCTTCTCAGTCGGCGAGGCTCGGAAGGTTGGCGGGCGCTACTCATCTTGTCGAATGCCAGTTGTCCTACGCCGTTGAGATCATCGCTCTGCAGTCGGCGCTGGTGGACGTAGAGATGGCTCATTTCAAGCCGACATTCGGCGCTCAGGATATGGTTCAGAAAATCATGAAACTTCAGAAGGAATTGACCTTTGCGATTATCGACAGTCTCGACATATCAATCACTCCTGAAGAGCGGAATGCCCTTCGCGAGATCAAGGCTGCGAGCTTTGATGCGTTCCTCGCGTACAGCTTCGGAATCGAGGAACTGGATCGGGGAAACTATGAGGCGGCGAACGATCAGTTCCGTAAGGCAGCCGCTCTCGATCCCGGGTACAAACCGGCGTCCAAGATGAAATCGAAGACGGGTTCCGCTTCTGTTGTTTCCGGTCGGCATGGCACCGCCGGGCACGGCACGCATCACCGTGAGCGGGCGCAAGCTCCACCGAGGCACAATCCTCCGCCGAGATTCGATTTCACGACAGATATATTTGAGATAACGGAACCGACCGTCAACCCGAGGGATGACGATGATCCGACTGTGGAGACTGGTGCTGTATGGCTAACCGGACATATCAGATAGGGCAGAAGCGAGTGCTGATGAGAAAGACAATAACAGCGATCCAGCTTCTGGTGCTTGTTCTGCTCGGAACTGCGCAGATTCAGGGCGCAGAGTACTCCGAACGCTATTCAGCCGTCTCACTTTTCTACCTGTACAACAACTGGCAGGAGGACCTTGAAGGTGGTTCCCGAAAGGTTGGCGAGGGCGTCCTTGGACTGAGCGTTGATCAGGCGGTAACCAGTCGGTTGTCGGTAAGTGTCTGGAGTACTTTCACGCGCGCTCGCCTAAATCACAACTCGAGCGAGGCAGCGCTCTCATCTCTGAATGACACGCGCATCGGCGCAAGATACTCGCTTGGAGACAATACAGCGTCGCTCAGGTTCTCGGCCAATCTGCCAACCGGTCCGGACGCACTCAAACCTGGCGAGTATGCGGTGGCGGCCGCAGTCGCTGACAATTCACGCAAGTTTGCTGTACGTCGCTTCGGCCAGGGACTCGACCTGAGCGGAGAGGCATACTGGCACCCGAGGGTCGGGGATGTCGGCTTTTCCGCAGGCGGAGGATATACGCACAAAGGCGGGTATCGTCTTCTATCGACTGATGAATTCGATTACAAATTCGGTGATGAAATCTTCGGCAAACTGGCGGCATCCGTGAAGAGAGACAGATTCGGACTCGAAGGCAGCGTTCGCTACGCTGTCTATACTGAGGACGAATTCGAATCGAGATCGGTTTATCAATCGGGCAACAGCATTATTCTCACGGTTCGCGCGGACTATATCGCGAATGCGGAGGCGCACGCCGGGTTATCGGTTGTCACCCGGGGAAACGCCAGGATTCTCAGCTCGGATAATATCCTGACCGAGGAGGCACTTCGGTCCGGAAGGAACGAATACTACGCTTACGCTGGTGGTTCACTGCCTCTTGGTAACAATATCCGCGGTCTTGGAAGGCTCGAATACAAGTATCTCACATCCAACGAATACGACGTTGGAACCCGACGCTACCGTCCGGAATCCGATTATGCCGGTCTTGGTCTCGGGTTATCGTACCAGCTCTCGCTCTATTTCGCAGCGAGTGCGGCCGGGAACTACTTCATCGGAAGCGCTGACGGTCGCGGCGTGGACGGGTTCGGATTCTACACTGCGGTTTCGCTCAGATATTGGTAGATAAAAATGAAGAGATTAGTTGCTCTAACAATGCTCGCTCTTTCGGTCTGTGTGCTCACAGTGTGCACGTCGGAGAAACCATCGTCTCCGCACGGCGCTGGCGCGGAACTGGTGCTGTCGATGGCGCAGAGCTCGCTCGCGAGTAAAGTGGAGGTCGTTGTACTACGTGCATATTCCGATTCGGACACGATGCTCGTTGATTCGACCGGAGTTGCAGACGGAGCCTTCGATTTCGGGTTAGTCCATTTACCTGCCGGAAGGGCACATCTTACTGTTGCCGGACTCGATGCGGCAAGGACCGTTATTTACTCGGCGGATACGGTGGTGCAGATCGAAAGTGGCGCCAACTCTCAGTTGGCTATCCGGCTCGAACCCGCAGTGCCTATGATCAAACTAACGCCCTTCTTCAGAACCGCTCAAACAGGCCGGACTTTTGTTACGAGTCTCGAGATTCACAATATCAATCGACTTCACGCAGCGAAGCTCAAGATCGCTATCGACAGGCGAATAGCCATTTTCGACCAACTCGTGGATGTCTCCGGCTCTGCGGTAGTAGATGCGGAAAAGACCGCCTATGTGAATGGGGACACGATCGAGGTCCACATACAGCGCCCGGATGGAGCAGACGATCAGATTGACGAGCACCTGAATATTCTCGCCGATCTGCGCTTCTACGCCATCGGCCCCGGTCGGCTCGATGTGAGCCTTGTTGCGGATAGCCTGGTTACTTCGGACGGTGGAATCGATACGTCTACTATCTACTTCGACGGTCAGGTGATCGACGTGTCGGGTGCTGTCACAGACTCCTCGATCTATATCCCGGACAGCAATTTTGAAAGGGCGATACGAGAGGCGCTGGAGAAGCCCACGGGTCCATTATTCGCGTCCGAACTTGCGGAATTAGACAGTCTCGATGCGCGGACCCGGATGATCGGGGACATTTCGGGCGCCGAATATCTGCGCAATCTGGAATCGGCCGTCTTTTGGGAGAACGAGATCGGCGACCTGTCGCCACTCAGCAGTCTCTCGCAGCTAAAGGGGCTCTATCTCGGGCTGAATTACGTAAATGACCTGTCGCCGCTTGCCGGCCTGTCAAATCTCGTGGAACTCGATTTCAATCACAACCATGTGCAGGATATATCTGCCATAGCCAATTTTCCATATCTGCGATTATTGACAGGCAAATCCGCCGATATAAGTGACTTAAGTGCATTCAGTTCGCTCGATTCGATTGAGGTCATTGACCTCGAGCGAAATCAAATCACGGATATCAGTCCTCTCTCCGGCTGTGCTATGTTAAGATATCTTCTGCTGCGGGATAATTTCGTCGCCGACTTGACCCCGCTCACAAATCTGGCAGATATCGTGGTTCTTGACCTCGGGAACAACATGGTGGAAGACATTGCGCCACTTTCTGATTTGACCAATCTGCATATCCTCGATCTCTTCAGCAACGATGTAACAGACATCGAGCCACTCGTATTGAACGCCGGACTCGACTTCGGAGATACGGTTTATCTCGACCGCAATCCATTGAGCCAGACATCGCTTCTCGAGCACATTCCAGCGCTAAAAGCACGCGGGGTGGAGGTGTTCTACAGCATCGATTCGCTGCCGCCTTATCCGATAACTGATCTTCAGGCCGATTCCGTCACGGCATACAAAGCGAGGCTAATCTGGAGTGCGCCATCGGATCAAGGTGACTTCCCGCGAGTATTCGAGTATGAGATCAGGTACCATACAGATTCAGCGACTGTCGCGAGCTGGATTGACGCAGAGCTTGCGACAAATGATCCCGTGCCGCAAAATCCCGGATATCAGGAAGTAGTCTGGGTTGTTGGATTGAACCCCGGCACCGAGTACTATTTCGCAATAAAGTCTGTTGATATCGCCGGCAACTGGTCCGAGCTGTCCGTTGTCGCTTCTGCTGTCACTATGCCACCTCCGTAGTTTCTATTGGACGAGACAGGAACAGCAAATCTTCAGAACGAGCGGCTTTTGTGAACTATGCGCTCGAGTGTACCCGCCCGAATTAACCCCGGAAATATGTTGGTTAACGTGTCGGCGTCAGTCAATGCCTGATTCGTTTTCACTGGACTTGACTTGGCGGACCGCGTTTGTGGACGGCAGGAAGCTGGCACAGGCGAGCGCAAGATGCGGTGTGACAGGGCATTAGCCCCAATCTGCTCTACTAATACTTTCTTCATCCAAAAAGACAGCAATCCTGTTTGAATCTTCATCAGAGCTTAATACTAATAACGATTTAAAGGATGAGGGTTATGTGTGTCTTCTAACTTCGAACGTGCACCCAAGAATGGAGAGGGCAATGTTCAGTGATTGCAGAGATTTTGTCCCGCCCCGCGTCGACAGCCTCATCATTTCTGATGTCCATCTCGGCTCGAAAGTGAGTCGTGCGGGCGATCTGCTGAGACTTCTAAGGTCGTATCGGGACGGCAAGCACCGGTGGCGTTTCCGCAAGCTGATCCTGCTCGGTGACATCTTTGATGATCTCAACTTCAAACGGCTCAAGAAACATGCATGGGAAGTAGTCGGTATGTTTCGCGAGATCACCGATGAGGAATCTAACGCAGAGGTAATCTGGGTGCTCGGGAATCACGACGAGCTTCTGACTCATCTCATGTCTCATCTGGTCGGAGTTGCTGTCTACGAGGAATACGAATGGAACGTATCCGACAAGCGCTTCCTCGGCATGCACGGTCAGCAGTTCGACAAGTGGATAGTGAATTACCCCAGGTTTTCGAAGATCCCGTCATGGATGTATACCTTCATCCAGCAGGTCGACAGTCCCCGTCAGCGGGTGAGCCGCTACGTGAAGGAGAAGAGCAAGACCTGGTTACGGATTAACCATGAGGTGGCGCGCGGCATAGTCAACTACGCCTCGGAGACTGACCGGAAGTACGACGCACTCTTCTGCGGTCATACTCATCTCGCCGAAACGATTGAATTCAAAAACGAGAATACTGTTTACTACAACACGGGATGCTGGACGGGCAAGCACGCGCCGAACTACGTCACAATCGATCAGGATGGCGGAGTCGAACTGCACGAGCTCGATTCGCGCCTGATGAAGCCCGAGGCGGTACCATACGCCCGGGCGGCAGTCGTGTAACTCAACTCCGCCTCTCCGATCGTTATCTGCCATGCTTGGGATTAGAGCGCTTCAAGCGCTTCATTCCCTCTCTGATCTTCTTGTTCCATTCACGCTCCTGACGCCGTCTGGCCGCAACGTCCGTCCTTAGCGACTGGTAGCGTTTCTCACGGAGCAGCTTGAAATAGTTCTCATATCGTCTTCGGTCGAGCTCGCCTTTCTCGAGAGCCTCAATCACGGCACAACCGGGTTCGTTCGTGTGCGAGCAGTCGTTGAACCTGCAGGATTCGGCAAGCGAATCTATCTCGCCAAATGCTCTCTCGATACCGCCTTTATCTTCGAACGCCGCTATGCCCCTCAGTCCCGGAGTATCGATGACTATACCAGCGTTCGGCAGAACAATCAGCTCACGGCGGGTTGTCGTGTGTCGACCTCTGGAGTCACTCGCGCGAACGTTCGTGGTAGTCATACGGTCTTCGCCGAGGATACAGTTGATCAGGCTCGATTTGCCCACGCCGGATGAGCCGATAAATACCCCGGTCTTGCCGTGCTCGAAATGAGCTGCGACGTCTTCGATTCCTCGATTCTCTTTAGCGCTTACCGCAAGCACCGGCACTCCAAACGCCACATGTTCGACCTCATCCAGAATCGAGTCGGGATCGTCGGCGATGTCCACCTTGTTGAGTATTATCACCGGCATTGCACCGCTGTCGTAGGCAATAGCGAGATACCGTTCTATTCTGTTTACACTGAAATTGCCGTCGATCCCTACGGTTATGAATGCCGTGTCGATGTTAGCGGCAATTACCTGCTCATCGGTCTTCTCTCCGCCGAGAACCGCCTTTCGTGAGAAAGATGACCTCCTCGGCAATACGGCATGGATCATCGCGGTGTGATCGTTCGTATCCCTTTCGACCGCAACCCAGTCACCTACCGCGGGAAAGTCGGCAAGAGAACTCGCCTTGTGCCGGAACGACCCGGGCAGTTCGGCAATCATCCCGCCGCATTCCGAAATCACTGTGTAGCGATCGCGGGAAACGATGGATACGCGTGCAGGGAATGAGCTCCCTCGTTTCAGTTCGTCGAACTCGAGTTCGAAACCTCTATTCCAACCTAAAGTCGTCAAATCCACTTTCTAATCTCCTTGATAAAGCGAAATCAGGCTCAGTCGTTATGGCAAGGCGAGTACACTTCAGCCTCGACATAAATCAACCATGAGTGCATTAGTTGTTAGTCAGATTCGATCGTTCCGGAGATTTCGCCCGGTACAAGCAAGAAGTGGAAAGATTCCACTAACCGGGTGGAGTCGTTAGATCAAAAGAGGGGAGGTCTAAAGACAAGCCGACCCGGATGGACGAATCCTGGAACCATCATATGCAGCGGTCAACATGAATTCTCCTTTCCGGAAATTTGGTCTATCCTAAATCTCTATCGGCAGGAATTTAGCACGTTTAAGCGAATAACACAAGTTCTTTCATTGTCGTCTTCGCTACAGATTTTGTATGCAGGCCGAATTGGCTTTCCGTGGCAAGCGCCGGCGTCTGGTTCTGAAGCCGGCACTCAAATCGTATGGCAAAAAGACCCTATATCTTCACCAACTCAACACGTCGGTTGTTGGCTTTGCCTTCCGCGGTACTGTTCGTATCAATCGGCTTAGTCTCGCCCCAGCCTTTGGCTTCAAGGCGATCTGTTGCTATACCGTAAGTCTTCGCAAGATATGCGCGTACTGATTCCGCACGTTTCTGCGATAGGTCGCTGTTGTAAGCTTCGTCGCCGTCGCTGTCGGTGTGGCCCTCTATCGAAAGACGGAGGCTCGGATCTTCGCCGAGCAACTCACCGATTTCCTTCAGCGTCTTATACGACTCGCCTTTAATCCTCCACGACCCGGAATCGAACAGGATGCCATGTGTGATGATCCTGCCGGTTTCGTCGAGTTGGTCCCGCATGGACTTGCCGCCCTCGGCGAAACGGAAGTGCCGGAACAGCGTAGGATTTGACGCATCGTTCTTCGGTCGAAATCTAAGTTGGAAACCGGCCGGATTGAAACCCTCCATTCTCGGAATGTTCGCAACTCGAACCTCATCCACATAGCATTTGAGAGATCGGCTCGTGGCCATAACACGCATCGTATGGACGCCCTTCTCCAATTCGCGTGGCAGGACTTTGTCGGACATCGTCTTGCTGTTGATTGACACGTGTGTGGCATCCTTGCCGTAGACCATGAAATAGCCGACAACTTTGTCCTTGTTATCGACCCATTCAAGATAGAAGTAATTCCCCGGCACGTCGGGACCCTGGGAGTAAAACTCGAACTCAACGGTGTATTGCTCCGGCAATTGACCTTTGGTATATCGGGGCTGTACCTTCCCATCATCCGTCGGCATGATCCAGAACTCGCCGCCGTACTTGACCACTTCGAACACGCCTCTGACGAGATTCCATCGGAGCGGAAACTCGCCGACTTCTTCGTTAGCCATGTCATCGTAGAAGAGGACTTTGTTGCCGGGAACGAAATCATATCTGGTGAACAACTGCATATCGTCGGCTTTCTCCCCGGATCCTTCGTTGGCTGCGGCACCGGCTGCCGAGGCACTCGTTGTTTGAGCCGATGAGCCGGTTTCTGTAGAGGCCGATGCATACTTCACGTCATCGGAGTATTTGAAATACTCACCCGGGACGACACCGCCGATTCTGGACACCGTCTTTGAGAGCAGCTCGTTAATCGCATCCTCCATCGGCTCTCCCGCAAACGTTGACAGCTCGCCGAATGAGCCGATCTCATCGGAGAGAATCGATCTGGAAGCATCTGCGGACCAATCCGTCGACTTGGCTTTCTCATTGAATTTCTCGATATGCTTGCCGGTGTGCAAGTCGGTTATCTCCAGTTCCCATTCAATTTCGGCGCTCTTCGACTTTGAGCCGACAGCGTCCATGGCTTTCTTCTTCAACCCGCCAAGCATGCCGCCCTGTTTCTTATCCGGTTCGAATTCCTTCACCTTGCCTCTGACGATGACATCGACATTCGGAAGCTGGTCTCCCGAGCCATCGACATCTTTCATTTCTGCAGTTATGACAAATTTGTCGCTGTTCTCGAGTGCATTCGCAAGCATCTCACCAAGCGACTTTGCCTTGGATGCATTGCATCCGTCGGCCTTGTCCTCGATAGTGCCTACTGCTATACGTGCCTTGGTTCCGTCTGCAAGTGCTGACGCCGTACTTAGTAACAATACGGTGAGAACTGCCACGATTCCGCATCTTATGAGACTGCGGATCTGATAGGTGTGTCTTGACATAGTTCCTTCCTCCACGATTAGC
>CAYQCE010000026.1:0-44831 GCA_964415885.1 uncultured Ignavibacteria bacterium | reverse complement strand
AGCATTCTCATCCTCACCGGACAAGGAGTCGGAAGCACGGTCGTTTGGCGCACATGAATTCGTGAACTCAAGAGACGAAAGCACGCTGGAGCAGTGCGCCGGGTCACAGGATGTTATCCTCAACACCGTTAATGTCGATCTCGACTGGAGCAAGTATCTCGATCTGCTGAGGCCCAAGGGCA
This sequence comes from uncultured Ignavibacteria bacterium, assembly GCA_964415885.1. Classification (GTDB taxonomy): domain Bacteria; phylum Zixibacteria; class MSB-5A5; order JAABVY01; family JAHJOQ01; genus CAYQCE01. Next base: position 44,649 of record CAYQCE010000026.1, on the reverse strand, counting down.
AACTCTGTTTCCTTGGAGTGCCGCCAACGCCAATGCAGATGCATGCCATGAGCCTGGTTGCCGGTCAGAAGACCGTTTGCGGCAGCCCGATAGGCGGTCGAACTCTGATGAACGAGATGTTCGCCTTTGCCGCGAGACATGGGATCGAGGCCAAAACAGAAGTGCTGCCTCTCTCAAAGGTGAACGACGCAATTCGGAAAGTCAGGGATAATAAGGCTCGGTATCGGATGGTGCTCAAAGTATAGTCGGGTTTCGAACCGGGACATTGCTAAGAAGGCGGATCGATAACACAATCCGCCTTCTTTCTATACTTATTAAGCCTCTCGATGCCGCCGGCATCAAACTACGGCACGTTTCAGCCGCCTCCTCCCTTGCGGGTCAGGAGTAAGACAGCGAGCACGATCAATACTATGATTACTGCGGTAGACATTTAATATAAGCCCTCATCATGTTCACTACTGACAATGCGCATACGCCGAGATTGTTCCCGGCAACGGCGCACAGTGCGTAAGAAAGGCCGACAAACGACGGCATTCTGAAGATTGCGGCATCTGCCGTTCATCATTTGAACAATTCGTACATCGGATCCCACGGCGGTAGCTCGATCGGGTCCTGCTCATAGATTCTGAGGATCTCGTCCGGTACGAACTCCCGTTTGACAATCACATTGTATACATGATTGTCGAACCATGTATCGTACAGCGTCCAGTAGCCCCTGTCACCCCGGTCTGTCCCCCACGAGTTCTCCACGAGCCATTTCACGGGCCTGCCATTCTTGACGTCCACGCCGACGAAAACCATGGCATGATTCGGCGCACTCTCCCGAAAGAGGGCTCGCTCCGCCTTGCTCATCCCCATATCAACATTATAGATCGAACCAAAGTCATACACGTCCATTGCCATGATCCCGTGCTCGCCGTTCTGGTCCTCCCCCACGTCGCATGCAAACCACACCGGTTCGTCCGCGAGAACCGATTGCATCGCGGAGTTCTTCAACTCCTCTATTTCGACATTGGCGTACGAAACGTCCTCCCTGTCATACATATTGCGTGTCATTGCCATTCGATAGTGCTTGCCATACTCCTTGGTAGGATCGTTAAAGATGTTAACATACTCGCGCAAGTTTACACCCACGAATTCATCATAGAATTCTAACGGCGTATAGACTCTCATCTCGCTGACATTCGAATCCCTGTCCTCGAACCTGAACGGAAACTCGCTCGGCGGCTCTCCGAGATTAACGACGAGCATACGATAGATTTCCTCGAGCATTCCTTCTTTCTCGGCACGGAGTTCATCAACGCTCTTGCCGTTGGAGTACATCTCGCGCAGCTTCACTGCATTAGCGCGGAGCTTTCTGCTGACAATCCGATTCATCATACCCGTAGACTCGGAGCTGGCGGTCTCCTGCATTGCGTCCTTGGGTACAACACCGTATTTCTCGATCAGGTCAACGACATAGTTCCACCATCCACCATCACCCCAGGGGCTGCGAAGGAGAATCGTCATCTCCCGATCGAGCGGATCGCTATCCCGAAGCTCGACAATCTGCTCGAGAAAACAATTGGCTTTCTCCATCTTGTCCCAGAAGGCGAGGTAGTTCTGTGAGAATTCAAACTTCGGAAGTTTGTATCTCTCGATTACGGCCGGCCGCATGACATTCAAACCCGCAAACAGCCAGCATCTGCCGCTCGATTTCTGATTCGTGACACCCTTCGCCTTGATCTTGTGACTGAAGACATCGTTGTGCTGACTGATGACATCGCGGTTAAGGGCGATATCCCTGATCCCGGTGTTCGTAACTGCGTTGTACATGGCACGCGTATGGCCATCCATCTGGAATGAACCACGAATCCTCTCAATAGTCTCGGGAGCCAGCCCCCCATCGCTCGCAAATGACGATGCTGCGACCACCAGCATGATCGCGATCGCAATAGTAAATCTCCTCGCACCCATACCTGCTCCTATTCCTGCTGTTCTTACGACAATCTCAATCAGAATATAGCCAGACGGCGACAGGCGGTCAATCAAAAGCCCAGCAAGGAGTTTGAATTAGGTTGACTACCGCAGCCGTCTAAGATAGTATACGAACTGAAATGCGACTCGAAGGGAACCCACAATGAGAGCTTTGATGGTATTATCAATCCTTGTCATATTGATCGCCTCATCTGCATCGTACGGCCAGAACTTGCTGACTGAATACGAAAAATCCGGCTTTCGGGAGACTCCTCGCTATGTCGAGACAGTCGAATTCTGTCAGAAACTCGCAGAGGCATCAGAATACGTCTCCTACACATCATTTGGCACATCTCCACAGGGCCGCGATCTGCCGCTTCTGATTGTCGACAAGTCAATGCAATTCGAACCCGTCGATGACGATAGGGTCAGGCTGATGGTCTTCGCCTGCATACACGCCGGCGAGTCGGATGGCAAAGACGCCGGACTAATGATGATACGAGACTTCGTGCGGGATGGTGAACTGAGTTCGGAACTTGACAATGTCGTCCTGCTCTTCATTCCGATCTTCAATGTCGACGGTCACGAAAAGTTCAGCCCATACAATCGGATAAACCAACTCGGTCCTGAGGAGATGGGTTACCGGGTCACGGCACAGGGCTTCAACTTGAACCGCGACTTTCTCAAGGCCGACTCCCCCGAAATGCGCTCCTGGCTGAGGCTGTTCAATAAGTGGCTCCCGGACATGTTCGTTGATATTCACGTAACTGACGGAGCAGACTATCAGTATGTTGTTACCTACGGCATCGAGACCCACGAGAATCTCACAGAGCCTGTCCGCACGTGGGTCAACGACAGCTTTCTGCCAAACATCAACGATCGGATGATATCACACGGCTTCCCGCTCATCCCGTATGTCATCACGCGCGATTATAAGCACATAACAAACGGCCTGATCGGAATTATGTGGAGCCCACGCTACTCCACCGGTTATGGGACGATTCAGAACAGGCCCGCACTGCTCGTCGAGACTCATATGCTGAAGAACTATCAAACCCGGGTGGAAGGGACGTATACGCTTCTCCGAGAGCTGATTGGCTGTCTCGATGAGAACGGAAGCACGCTCGAGGAAGCGGTCGATGTGGCCGATTGGGAAGTGGCGCGAAATCTGGCTGGGACATTCTATACAGTTGCCTATGATCGAACGAAGGATACAACTGAGATGCTCAATTTCAAGGGAGTATCTGTAACGGTACGTGAGAGCGACATCTCCGGCGGCGAATGGGTGATATGGGAGAACGAACCGAGAGACTACGCGGTTCCATACCTGAGCGAGTATGAGCCAAGTGACTCTGTGGTCGTCCCCGAAGCTTACATTATACCCCCCGAATGGACGGACGAAATCGAGGCGCTCGCGGCGCATGGCCTTCAGATAGAGAGGCTCGATGGCGATCACACGCTCCATGTCACAACTTATCGCTTCGATGACGTAGAATGGTATGACGATCCCTACGAGGGACACATGATGGTCAGGGATTTCGAAATCGAAGATGTCTCGATCACACGAACCTACCCGGACAATTCCGCCGTTATCGCAATTAACCAGCGAGCGAATCAAGTCGCCATACATCTTCTGGAGCCGGAATCCCGAGATTCATTCATCCGGTGGGGCTTCTTTAGCACTATTTTCGGCCAGAAGGAGTACTTCGAGAGCTATGTCATGGAGCAAATAGCCCGGGAGATGCTGAATGATGAGCCGGATATGAGGGTCGAGTTCGATTCTATCCTCAGGAGCGACACCACATTTGCCGGCAGTCCTCGAGCGAGACTCCAGTTTTTCTATGAAAAGTCGCCATATTGGGATGCCGACATCAATCTCTATCCGATTGGCAGGCTCCAGGCTATGGATCAGCTCAGGTTGAGGTAAGCGGATAAACTCGCCTGAATCATGGGAGACCCCATTACCGGGCTGGAACGAAGAGATGCCCGCTCGGGTAGAATCATTTACGGCTTGCCATAGTCGTCCGATACACCTATAGTACTCTTTTTGAATGACGATATTCATTAGTAACAACTTATATTTTGAGAAGAAAAAATGAATGACAAAACCTTCAAGCTGCTGAGTCTAATTTTGTCAGGCGCCGCTTTGGTGCTGTTTGTCATCGGATTCATCGTGGACTGGTCGCTCTGGGGAACCGAGACGGCACAATCGACAACTTCTGTTGCGATCGCGCTGGGAGTCGCCCTGGTAGTCGTGATCCTGATGACGATATTCACAAGAAGCGCAGGAACCACAGGTACGGATCGGCCGGTACCGATTACCTATGGCCTGGTCGCAGCGGCTTCGTTCGCAGTCTTCTCATTCCTCTTCGGGGGTGAGGGTTTCTTCTGGCGCAACCTGTTCGCGGATCATATCGGCCTTTTCGGTACATTCTCGGAAATTGCCGCGAGCTATCGATCCACGCCACCGGGAGAGGGCGTTGTACCATTCTGGCGTATCCCGTCAGGCACAGCATTAATTACAGCACTATTTAGCGTCGTCTATGCGCTGCTTCTGTATCTGATTGTGCGCAAACTAACTGAGCGGGGAGCGGCCGCGCGTGCAGCTTTCTTCTTACTCGCGACAGTGGGGTTGTTTGCAATCTTCACATTGCCGGGCGATTTTTCGATCTACCTGCTCCTGGCCGCGGCCGCAGCGTACACAGGCCTCGTCTTCCTCGGCGACAGCTCCAAATTCTGGGCTGTGGGACTCGTTCTAATCGCGTCGGTCATCTTCCATCCTTCGCTCGCTCTTATCGGTATCGCGCTCATCGCTGCCAAATTACTGTCGGGCAAAGGTGATAGTCGTGCAGTGCCGAGTATTCTCCTGCTGGCGCTTTTCGCTGTAGGGGCGGTGGCTTCGATTTTCGGACTCGCGCCCTTTGATTCCGCCGTATCTCCGAAATCCGTGGCAGCGTCCGTACTGGGCGGCGAACATATCTTCGGATTTCTGAATCAGTTGTTCATGGTCGGACATTTCCTTTGGGCAATCGCGCTTGTCTCACTTATTGCGCGATTCGCAAAGGGTGAGATTTCCCAGACAGACATTTTCCTCGGCGGCTGGTTCGCATCAGGACTTGCATACCACCTGTTTGGCTACTCGGACTATGGATGGATTCTCGGCTATCCTGCGTCAGCGATTGTGCTCTTGCCCGCTGCAATCTGGCTCGCGCACTTCGCAGCATCATCTCTGGAATTCGACAGTTTGCGCAAATCCCTGATTCCGATCGCCGCAGTCAACTCCCTCGCCGCACTGCTCCTGCTGTTCAGCATAGCCTCGCCCGACCATTCCGCGGAGACATTCGCGAAGCATGTCGCGGATGAGCCTGCCTTCAGCCCAAAGGAGGATAGAGGAATAATGCCGCTCATGGCGGGCGCGATGCTCATAGACGATACAGAGAAATACGAAGAAAGCGAGTTATTCCTGGCAAGGTACACCGAGAGGTACCCAGCCGAAGCCATCGGCTTGTTCTATTTCGGTTGGTCGAAAGCAAATCGGCCCGGCAATCTTGTTGAAGGTGTCGAGGCACTAAAGACTGCTGAGTTGATATTGCAGCGCGACAAGAAGATGTTCTGGAAATTCAATTACCGCATGGGGCAAGCCTATTTCAGAGGGGCTAATCCGTCGTATGGCTCTACCCGCCTGGAGCGGGCAGCGGCAGAGAGCCTGACGGTAGATATTCTCGAACTGCTCGCATACGCCTATGATAAGATGAAAGTGAACGACTCAATCATCTCAAAATACGAACAGCTTATGGCGCACGGCGAAACTTCCGCGGTAGCATTCTACCGCATGGGATATGCCGCTGTTCGCGACAATGACACAACACTCGGACTCCACTATTTTAATCGTGGAATCAGGCGGTTTCCTCAATTCATGGATTCTTATGAATTCCCGGCTCGTGTTCTATTCCTTAAAAACGAATATGACAGCCTGAAAGCTCTTGCGGAATGGGGTTTGAAACGCAATCAGCGTTCGCCTGAGCTTGAGGCAGTCATGATTCTTGTCTATCACTATCTTGATGAACCGGAAAAGCGTGACTCCGCTTACGCGGCCTACATCGATAACTTCCTGCTCTATCCCGGTACACTTGCCGACTGGGGTTCGTTCCTCGAAGCCAATGGGATGATCTATGCAGGTCGCAAGATGCAGGCAGCCGACTTGGAGGCCCAGGATCGAATGCTCGCCGGTGTAATTACGAATTACAGATTCCTGAAGGAACATGTAAGCAACGAGAAAGCGAAGTTCTACGTCGATTCCATGTACAACTATCAAGACTTCGATGAAGAGGACAGGGCAGTTATCGATGAACTAAGGGCGGGGGACGACGAGCTTTGGCCTGACAAGTAGTAGTCTATCGCGGGATCACCGTATGTGGTCAAATCGGCTTCTGTCGCCGCTGAATTCCGATTTCGTCGTTCTCTTTCTGGAGATAAAGTTCATAATCCTTGAAGTATTCTTCCCGCTTGCGTTCCTCAAGCTTCTCGAGCTTCTTCACCTCGCGTGATGCCTCCTCGAGCTTTGCACGACATTCACGAGTTCGATTCTCGGCGAGTGCAACCTGCTCCTTCTGATATCGGATTAGGAATTCGAGTTGCAGAATGTAGTCAGTACCATTCTTCAATCGATCGGGATACACCCGCTTCGATCTCTTTCCTTTCTCCAGCTTTCGCCTGAGTTGAATTTCTTCATTAAGCAACAGGAGTTTCTGTCGCTCCGACTCCTCACTCCGCCTGGCTTCCGCGAACCTCTGCTGTGCCCTGCGCTTGGAGTCGTCCCTGAGCTTCTTGATCTTCTCCAGCCGGAACCGGAACTTTTTCACGATCCACTATGCTCCTGAGTCTTGAGATGTCCTGCTCAAAATCGGTTTCCTCGTTCATGTCCTGCGTCAGGAATCTGTTCAAATCATCGTACTTGGCGATCGCTTCATCCGTAAGCTTGTTTGATCCCTTGACATACGCACCAATGTTGATGAGATCTTCCGACTCTCGATACGATGCCAGAAGACGCCGCGTCCGTCCTGCGACGGCTTTGTGTTCATCGTCAATTATATCCGGCATCACTCGTGATATCGATTCCAGGACATCCACCGCTGGATAGTGGTTGCGGTTCGCAAGCCGCCGTGACAACGTAACATGCCCGTCGAGGATCGAGCGCACAGTATCAGATACCGGCTCATTGAAGTCATCCCCTTCGACAAGAACCGTGTACAACCCGGTGATACTTCCATTTCTCGTATTTCCCGGCCGTTCGAGAAACTGCGGCAGAAATGAGAACACAGAAGGTGTGTATCCTTTGGTCGCGGGCGGTTCACCGATTGCAAGGCCGATTTCCCTCAGCGCCATCGCAATGCGGGTGACCGAATCGACCATCAGGATAACGTCCTTCCCCTGATCGCGGAAATACTCCGCTATTGAGGTTGCCACGAGCGCGCCCTTCACCTTGATGAGAGCCGGCTGGTCCGACGTAACGGTAACGACCACGGATCGCGACAGACCGTCAGCGCCGAGATCGCGTTCGAGGAAGTCACGCACTTCTCTTCCGCGCTCGCCGATCAAGCCGATTACGTTCACATCAGCCTTGGAGTGCCTTGCAATCATTCCCATCATCACGCTTTTGCCAACTCCGGAGCCGGCAAAGATTCCAAGTCTCTGGCCTTTTCCAGCCGTGACGAGTGTATCTATCGATCTTATTCCCGTTGAGATGGTTTCGTTGATTCTCTCTCTAAGCAGTGGATGGGGCGGTTTGGCGTGTATCTCGCGGCGCTCAACAGAACTGTCGAGATCCCGTCCGTCAATCGGCTCGCCCAAGCCTCCCACGACTCGCCCAAGAAGATGATTCCCCACAGGGACTTTCAGCCTTTCACCCGTGGCTTCCACTACCGCGCCCGGGTTTATGCCCTGCATCGACCCGAATGGCATGAGCATAACCTGATTGTCTTTGAATCCGACTACTTCAGCCGGTATCGGCTCTCCCCCGTCGGCGGGATAGATTCTGCAAAGCTCGCCGACCGAAGTCGATGGACCGGTAGACGAGATAACAAGCCCGATGACCTGTTTGACCTTACCCTGCTGACTAAGAGACACAAAATTCTCTATTACACGGTGATACTTCTGGAATCGCGTGTTCATAACTCTTCCCGCGAACGGCGATTGACCTCACGGATAGCGTCTGCGATATTGTCGAATTCTTTTTCTATTCTCGCATCGACGTTGCCGGCTTCGGTTTCGACTATGCAGCCGCCTACTCCCACGCGTCTGTCCGGTTCGAGCTCTATCCGCTGAATGCTGTCGTCCATCTCATAGAGACGATTCAAGTTCTCTCGCACGAATTCGATCTGATCCGGTGAAACTTTGATATGAAGCTTAGACTTCTCGAGCAGCAGTTGAATTGCCCTCTGCACCGAACCAATCACGATCTCCGGATCGGTCTCCGCTTTCGCCATTATGATCTTTCGTGCGAGCGCGATCACCAATCCAATTACCTCGAGTTCGGCTTCGCGATATATCTCTTCACGCTGGCGATTGATATCGTTTATGAGATTGTTGAAGTTTGCAGCGATGCGGTTGGCCTGTTCCATTCCTTTTGAGAGACCCATCTGGTGGCCGTCGCTGTGACCGTTCTTATATGCCTCTTCCTTCTCCTGCTGGGCACGCACCTCCAGCCGCTTGTAATCGGCTTCGGGCACCATCTTGACTTTTGGTTCCTTCGCGGGAACCTCGCCGATGACTCTGGAACGGCTTGCAACCTTCGCTGCGTGCAGAACACTAGACAACGATATCTTCCTTTCCGCCGCGCCCGGAGATCACAATTTGACCCTCCTCTTCGAGCCTGCGGATAGTCTCAACAATACGCTGTTGCGCGGCCTCGACATCCGAGAGCCGCATCGGTCCCATGAACTCCATCTCTTCCTTGATCATCATCGAGACACGCTCGGAGACATTCGTGAAGATCTTATTCTTGACCTCGTCGGATGCGGCCTTCAGCGCAACTGCGAGATCTTTGGTTTCGACCTCCTTAAGGAGCCTCTGTACTGACCTGTCGTCGAGCAAGACGAGGTCGTCGAAGACGAACATCATATTCTTGATATCTGCCGCGAGTTCTGCGTTTTCGGCTTCGAGTGTCTGTAAAATGTGTTTTTCAGCCGACGTCTCCACCAGATTGAGAATGTCGGCAATTGCCTTGGCTCCGCCGGACACTGATAGATCACGCACGGCTGCTGTCGCAAAGTGAGTTTCGAGAGTTGCTTCGATCTGCTTGAGGATCTCAGGCGATATCTTCTCCATTGTCGCGATCCTGAGTGCGACCTCAGATTGCAGCTCCGGAGGCAGTTCAGAGAGTATGCCCGATGCCTGCTGAGGCGTCAATTGAGTGAGTATAAGCGAAATCGTCTGAGGATGCTCGTTCTGAATGAACTGCACAAGCTGCTTTGGATCGATATTCTTCAGGAGGTTGAATCCTGACGTCACCAGTGAGCTCTCGAGCTTGTTCATGAGAGCAACCGTTCTGGTCTTACCTACAGCCTGTTCGAGGACTGACCTGGCATAGTCAATACCACCCTGAGAAATGTAGTGACGCGCGAGATATATCTCGTGACACTCTTCCATGACTTTGTCTTCGAGATCAGAGGACACATCACGCATATTCGCGATTTCAATCGTGACCTTCTCGAGATCAGCATCATCGAGCGACTTCAGTATATCCGACGAGACCTCCTTGCCGAAAGCTATCAGAGCAATCGCGGCTTTCTGTGCGGCAGTCAGATCTTCATACCTTAATGGTGACATCGTCCACTAATCCGTCATCAATGTTTTGATCACTTTTGCCATCTCATCAGGCTTTTCTTCCGCCGTCTTTCTCAACTGATCCACCATCCGTGATTGTTGCGGTTTTACCTCGATCGGAGGTTCAGGCGGCGGTGGCGGTGGTTTCGGTGGCTCCGGTGGTGGCGGTAGCGGCGGAACATACTTCGAAAGTGCGACAAACGCTTTGCCGACTTTCTTCTTGGCATACAGGAACAGCAGTATGGCCGCTATCCCAAATAGTACCTTCTTCCCAATATCGATGTAGAATGATCGAGTAGCAATCGTATCCAGTCGGTGCTGTTCCCTCGTCAGGTCTCTTGTGTCAAACTGAAGGTTTACGACTTCAATTTCATCTTTTCGATCGGCACTGAATCCGACAGCATTCTTCACCAGTGCGGTGATCTGCCTGACCTCATTGGAATCACGGCTTTGATATTCGAGGATCGTCTCCCCGTCCTCCCCCTCAATCTCGTTGTAATGCCCATCTACCATAACCGCTATCGTAAGCTTGTCGATATTCCCTACGGAGTTAACAATATGCTCGACGGTTCTATTGACCTCATAATTGACAATGATCTGTTCCTTCACCCCGGACGCGCTCGCTTCCGTAGCAGGGTCGAGTTCGGTCGTTGACTCTTCACTGCTGCCTTCTTCAATCCTCTCCTCACTTCGTACGGCGAGATTATCCGGATCGAATGTCTCCTTCGTTCTTTCCACCTGGTCGAAATCGAGTTCGGCCGTTACTCGCACGATCGATTTCCCTTTTCCGATCGACTGATCGAGGAACGACTGTGCCTTGTTCTCGAGGTATTTCTCGACACTCTTCCGTAACTCGAGCTGAGTAGACGAGAGGGTGGCAAGTGGATCAGACCCACTCTGAGGTGTCAGCAGGTTGCCATGATAATCGATGATTGATATGTTATCCGGACTCAGTCCCTCTACAGAGGACGCAATCAGGTTTGTAATGCCTTTGATCTGCCTCGGGGTAAGAACGCCGCCGGATGAGAGCTTGACGAGAACGGACGCCGTTGGCGGTTTCTGGTCTTCTTCGAAGAGATGTTGTTCCGGAATCACTACGTGCACGCGCGCAGCTTCTACCGCCGAGAGTTCCATAACAGACTTGGCAAGCTCGCCTTCGAGAGCTCGACGGAAATTCATCTTCTGCAGAAACTCGGTCATCCCGAGATTCGTCTTGTCGAATATCGAGTAACCGACCGTTCCGCTCTTTGGCAATCCCTGTGACGCCAGCCTGATCCGTGCCTTGTAGACATCACCGCTCGGCACTTCAATAGTGGAACCGCCATCCGTTATCTGGTGCGGTATTCCCATCTGATCGAGTTCGTCCATCACTTCTGATGCCGCTGCTCCATCCAGGTCCTTATATAGCGTGACATAGGTTACACTCTTGAAGACTCCGACCAGAAGAAGCGCCGTGATGATCATCGCTCCGATGAACGCCACGGCGAGGACCATCTGAGATCCCGTCATGTCGCGAATGAAATTCTTGATGTGCTCGTAGACTTGCGTTAACCAATCCATGGTTTCAGGCTATCCTATGCTGGTGTGCGAATTATCTCCCTGTAGGAATCGAGAAGCTTGTTTCTAATCTCCATCAGAAGCTCAAAAGCTACCGAGGCCTGCTCCGATGCAAGCATTACCTGATGGACATCAGTGATTTCTCCCTTCAGAAACTTCTCTTCCATTGCAACTGAGTTCTTCTGGAGCTCGTTGACGTCGTTTACGGCCGACTTCAGGAACTGACCGAACGACTCACCCTTGGGTTTTGGCTCAATCTCCGGCCGCTTGATGAAATTCGGGCCGACGGTCTGGTCTATAGGGTTGATCTTTACAGGATTCATGCCTTGATATCCAATAGTGATCCGCGAGTCCGATCCGGAGCCGCTGTTTCGTTTCGCCTGGCCTCACCGGCATCGAAGAACTTCTCAACGAGGAACTTCTTTTCAGCCTTGCTCAGATATGATGAAAACTCGGCCCCATCAATCCTGTTGGCCGATCCGCTCTGGACAGTCTTCTGACCATTATTGACCTGCTGACCTGCCGGTGCTGCATTGCCAACTCTCGATGGCAGGCTCATATTCTGATATGACTGGATGTACGCCGGGTTAATCTTCACTGACTTCCTCCTATATCTTCAATGCCTCGGCAATCATTCCCTTGGTGGCATTGACGGCTGTTACGTTCGCTTCGAATGCTCTCGAAGCCGACATCATATTCACCATTTCAGTGACAACGTTGATGTCCGGCATCGCTACATATCCCTCATCATTTGCATCCGGATGAGATGGATCATAGATCATCTTGACCGGCGGTCGTGGACTCTGATGGACTTTCGCGGATGCATGTGATACATCGAGATCGCCGATGGAATACCGTCTCGTATTGGTGAAATGATCGTTGCTGGTTCTGCTTAGATTGACACGTGCCCGATTCAGCTCGCCGGCAAAGCTCACCGGAACGTCCTCAGACTTAACTATCACTCGCTTGCGGCTGTACGGTCCACCTTCGGGCGTTCGCGTGGTCTCTGCATTCGCTATATTCTCGGCGGTCGCGTTCATTCTCTTGCGCTGGACCGACATGCCCGAACCGGAAATCTTAAGTGATGAGAATAGATCGCTCATGGTTTATCTCTCCATTTACAGGGCACGGCCCCTGATAGCCGACTTCAGTCCCTTGAATTTGCCCGCGACGAGTTTCGCACCCAGCTCGAATACCAACTGGTTCTGTGCCAGGTCAGCCATCTCGGCATCGATATCCACAGAGTTTATGCCCGTACTGTTCTCCGTGTGTTCCGACTCACTAACCTTCGGAAGAGAATGACGAGATCGAGAGAGCGGTATATGTCTCTCGTGTGTAACAGAGAGCGGCGCTCTATCCGGCGTCATTGCCTTCTTGAGCTCACTATCGAAATCAATCGACTTGGCCTTGTAGCCGGGCGTCGTGACATTGGCGATATTCGACGAGATTAACTTGTGACGATTTACCGACAGGTCCAGCAGCTTGCCGAGCTTCGGTATAGAAGTCTTGTTCAATATGGCGTTCTCGATAACATTGCCCATAGCATTCCTCCACCCACCATTATTGCAATTTCTGTGCCATTACTCGCAAGAGGCTGCCCTGAGCACATCGCGTTGTCTCGTAGTCGGTTACAAAGTTGCGTGTGAGGCTTGTGCGGATGGGTGGCACGAAATACAGGAAAGTTTTTCCGGGATAATGAACATTTTTCCAGAAATAAAGACGGGCGGGATATGAGTCCCACCCGCAATCTATCGGCAAGCATGTTTGAAAGGCTGAATTACTCTTTCTTGTCCTTATCGTCAGCTTCGCCTTCGGGCTTCTCTTCGGCAGGCTTCTCGGTCTCTTCAGGCTTCTCGGCAGCAGGCTCCTCGGATGATTCCTCTGCCTTTTCAGTTGCTTCGAGAACTTCAGCCTCTTCAGCAGCCTCCGCCTCGCCCTTGTCGACCTTTTCCTCGACCGGAGTCTCCTCCACACCAGCCTCGGGATATTCGGTAACCTCCTGCTCGGCAGCCGGAGCTGCAGCAGGTTTATCTTTCGCCTCGGCAGGCTTGGCCTTAGCCTTTGCGTTGGCCTGACGAGCGGACTTCTTCCTTCCGCTCTTCTCTCTCGCGGTTTCTTCTTCGCTGTCTTTTGCAACGAGCTCGATAACCGCGAGCTTTGCGCCGTCTCCGCGGCGAGGACCGAGCAGCATGATCCGGGAGTAGCCGGATGTGCGATCGAGCATCTCAGGGGCAATCTCGTCGAACAGCTTGCGAAGGGTGTCGCGGTTGCGAATCATCCTGCCGACCTGACGGCGGGACTGCACGGAGTTCATCTTCGCCGTGCGGATCAGCCTGTCTATGACCGGTTTCAGCGCTTTCGCCTTCGCTTCGGTCGTTGTAATACGGCCGTGTGTGATGAGAGCTGTTGCGAGATTCGAGATCAACGCCAGTCGATGCTCTCTCGGCCTTTCCAGTTTGTGTATCTTTTTACCGTGACGCATCTTAGATTAGTCCTTCTTGGCGGATTCGAGATACTTGTCAACGTCCATGCCGAACGACAATCCAAGCTCATCGAGAATATTGTTGAGCTCTGTCAGCGACTTGCGACCGAAGTTCCTGTACTTGAGCATCTCGGACTCGGTCTTTCGGACGAGATCTGCAAGAGTTTGTATATTTGCGGCTCGGAGGCAATTCGAGGAACGGACCGACAGCTCGAGTTCGTCCACCCGAGTCTGTAAAAGCTGACGAATCCGCAGGGTCTCCTCGTCCTCGACCTCTTCCTCTTCGACCTCGATCTCCTCGTCCGTGTGGACGAAGAGCTGGAAGTGATCCTTCAGAAGCTTGGCGGCAAAACCGACCGCCTCTTCAGGAGGAAGAACGCCGTTCGTCGTTACCTCGATCATCAGCCTGTCGTAATCCGTTCTCTGGCCGACACGTGTATTCTCAACGTGATAGTTCACCTTGATCACCGGCGAAAAGAGAGAATCAACGAAAACCGTACCGACCGGCGCATCCGGTCGCTTGTTCTGGTCCGCGAGCACATACGATCTTCCGGTGTCAACGTCCAGTTCCATCTTGATCTTGATATCGTCGGTGAGCTCGAGAATGTGCTGATCGGGGTTCATAATCTCGACCTCGGGCGGACACTCGATATCGTCGGCCTTGTATTTGCCCTTTCCTTCACATGTAAGTGTGAGGGTCTTCATCTCGTCGGAGAGCATCTTGACCCAGATGTTCTTGAGATTGAGTACGACATCCGTCACATCTTCATACACACCGGGAACAGACGAAAACTCATGCTGCACACCCTCGATGCGCAGTGACACAATCGCCGATCCCTGCAGAGATGACAGCAGGACCCGCCTCAACGCGTTTCCGATAGTATTGCCGAATCCGCGCTCCAGAGGCTCCATGAGGAATCTGCCGAAGAACCTCGGGTCTTCAGTTTTGGTCTCCTCTCTGACGACCTCTTTCGGCATCTGCAAATTCTTCCACTTCATTAAATACTGCCTCCCTGTATCCTTACTTAGAATATAGCTCCACGATAAGCTGCTCGGATGCCACAACCGGGATATCTGCGCGTTTTGGAACCTCGAGAAGCTCGCCCTCTAACGCTGCCTTGTTAAGCCTGAACCACGGGATGTCCGCGGACCTGTCGGCTTCCTTGAGTGCGGCGTGAATTATGTCAAGTTTCTTACTCTTGTCGCGAACCTTCACGATATCGCCCGGACGAAGAGTGTAAGACGGGATATCAACAATATGATCGTTGACCGTGAAGTGGCGATGCCTCACCAACTGACGCGCCGCATTTCTTGAAGGCGCAAATCCCAGCCTGTAAACGAAGTTGTCGAGACGTCTCTCGAGAAGACCCATGAGGTTCTCGCCGGTTACGCCCTTCATTCGAGCCGCGCGGACATAGTAGTTATGGAACTGCCGCTCGAGCAGTCCGTAAATCCTGCGTACTTTCTGTTTCTCGCGCAACTGCAACCCATAGTCGGACACTTTCCGCCGCATGTTCATGCCATGCTGTCCAGGCGGGAAGCCGCGGCGTTCCACGCCGCACTTCTCGGTGTAGCATCGGCTGCCCTTTAAGAACAGCTTCTCTCCCTCGCGCCTGCAAAGCTTACAAACGGCGCCGGTATATCTTGCCATACAGAACTTCTCCTATACTCTTCTCCGCTTGGGCGGACGACAACCGTTGTGCGGAATCGGAGTAACATCTTTTATCGCAGTAATCTCCAGTCCTGCGGCCTGGAGAGATCGGATAGCCGCCTCTCGACCGGAACCGGGTCCCTTAACCCAAACTTCTATTTTGCGGACACCGGCATCCATAGCCTCGCGCGCGGATGAATCCGCGGCCATCTGCGCGGCGAACGGAGTGCTTTTTTTCGACCCCTTGAACCCCACCTTCCCGGCGGAAGCCCAGGAAACCACATGTCCGGACGTATCGCAAATACTCACGATTGTATTGTTGAACGTAGCCTTGATATGCGCCACGCCCGTGCTCTCGGCACGTTTGGCTTTTTTCTTACCGCGTCTGCGTTTAGGATCAGCCACTTATACTCCTATATGAATTCTGAGACAATCTTCTATTACTTGGGCGTCGGGGCTTTCTTCTTGCCGCCGACAGTCTTCTTCGGTCCCTTGCGAGTGCGCGCATTAGTCTTCGTGCGCTGCCCCCGAACCGGGAGCCCTCTCCTGTGACGGAGGCCTCTGTATGAACCGATATCGATTAGGCGCTTTATATTCATCGCGACCTCGCTGCGCAGTGAACCCTCGACTTTATAGTCGCTCTCGATCACGCCACGAAGCTTGCTGATATCGTCGTCGGTCAACGAATGTACACGCGTATCCGGATTCACACCGGTCTTCGTGATTATCGCGCTGGCCGACGTCTGGCCGATACCAAAGATGTATGTTAGCGCCACTTCAATTCTCTTGTCTCTCGGCAAATCAACGCCTGCTATACGAGCCACGTTTCCTCCTTAACCCTGTCTCTGCTTGTGACGAGGGTTCTTGCAGATGATCCGCACAACACCTTTGCGCCGGATGATCTTGCAATGCTCACAGCGCTTCTTCACAGATGAACTGACTTTCATATCTACCTCGAAATCTATTTGTAACGATAGACTATTCTACCACGCGAGAGATCATACGGCGAAAGCTCGATCGTCACCCTGTCGCCCGGCAATATCTTGATGTAGTTCATTCTCATCTTGCCCGAGATATGCGCCAGCACCTGGTGTCCATTCTCGAGCTCGACTCTGAACATTGCATTGGGCAGAGGCTCGACCACTTTTCCCTCGACCTGTATTGTATCCTGCTTCGCCATATTTAGTTGGACAGTGACAGGATCTCCGCACCGTGCTCACCTATGACTATCGTATGCTCGAAGTGAGCGGAAAGTGAGCCATCTGCAGTCACGATCGTCCATCGATCCGGTTTTGTCCTAACCCTCCAGTCTCCTGCATTTACCATAGGTTCAATCGCAATCGTCATTCCGGCCTTCAGCGCGACACCTTTCCCGGGCTGACCGTAGTTCGGCACCTGCGGCTCCTCATGCATCTTTCTTCCGATGCCGTGCCCGACCAGGTCTCGAACCACGCTGAACCCGGCGTCCTCCGCCGTTTTCTGAATAGCGTGCGAAATATCCCCTAATCTGTTTCCTGCCTTTGCCCGGGAAACGCCGTTTTCAAGTGCTCTCTTCGTCGCATCGAGAAGTTTCTGAACTTCGGGTGGCGCCTTTCCAATGAAGAAGGAACGCGCCGAATCGCCATTGAATCCGTCTATGTAAGATCCTACATCAACCGAAACGAGCTGCCCTTCATGGATCATCCTGTCCGGGGACGGGATTCCGTGCACGACTTCATCGTCAATGGAGACACAAATCGACTTCGGGTAGTTGTGATAACCCAGAAATGCGGGTTCCGCTCCTTTTGACCGTATGAATTCTGCGGCCAGCCTGTCCAACTCCTCAGTACTTATACCGGGCTTTAAGTTCTCCTCAATCAGGTCCAACGTCTGGGCGACAATTTTGTTCGCCACCCGCATCTTATCCAGTTCATTCTCGGTCTTCAACTCGATCATACCGATCACTTGGCCGAACCGACTATCTCAGCAAGATCCTTGAAAATCGTCTCGATCTGACGCTCTCCATCAACAGCCTTCAGAACACCTTTATCGCGGTAATAGTCCTGGAGCGGCTGAGTCTGATCTTTGTATACTTTCAGTCGATTCTTGACAACCTCTTCGGTATCGTCCTTGCGCTTCTCGAGCCGGGCGCCACACTTATCGCAAATACCCTCCTCCTTCGGAAGGTTGTTCGGATAATTGTAGGTAGTCTGGCACTGTGGGCAGAAGAAACGCCCGGACAGACGCTTGATAACTTCCTCATCGGAGACTTCCAGATCGAGAACCAAGTCAACGCCCGATCCAATATCTGAGAGCATTTTATCCAGCCCTTCCGCCTGCGGAATAGTCCGCGGGAAACCGTCGAAAAGGAAGCTCTTGCCGTTACTCTGAACCTTCTCCTTGATTATGCCAAGGATCAGCTTATCTGGCACCAAGTCTCCGGCCTCCATGTACTTCTTAGCCTCGAGTCCGAGATCTGTTCCCTCTTTGACCGCATTCCTGAGAATATCACCGGTCGAGAGATGCTCGAGGTTCTTCTCCGAGGCGAGTCTGGACGCCTGCGTGCCTTTTCCTGATCCGGGCGGGCCAAGCATTATCACCAGCATTACATCGATCTCCCTCTAATCCGACCCTTCTTCATGAAACCTTCGTAGTGGCGCATGATCAGATGCGACTCAATCTGCTGCAGGGTATCGAGAGCGACACCGACGACGATCAGGATGCTCGTACCGCCGAAGTAATAAGTCACGCCCGCATACCTCATCAACAGATTGGGAAGAATCGCGATAATCGCAAAGAATATCGCACCCGGAAGGGTGATACGCGTCAATGCCTTGTCTATGAAATCGGCGGTTCGCTTGCCGGGCCTGACGCCCGGGATGAAACCGCCCTGTTTCTTCATATTGTCAGCGAGCTCTACCGGATTGATCACAATCGCAGTGTAGAAGAACGCAAAGAACACGATAACCAGACCATATATGAAATTATACGTCAGCGCGCTCGGATCGAAGTAAGACACTACCGACGCAACAAACTCATTGTTCGGGAAAAACGTCGCGAGCGTCGATGGCGCGAACATGATCGACTGTGCGAAGATAATCGGAATAACGCCGGCGGTGTTTACCGACAGCGGCAGATGCGTCGACTGTCCGCCATAGACCTTCCGGCCAACGACTCGTTTCGCGTATTGAACCGGTATCCTCCGCTGTGCCCTCGTCACCATTACGATCGCTGCGATAACGGCGATCAGGAACGCCACGATGACGATCTCCGTGAATACGCTCCGCACTCCGGATGCCATCAACTGGAACTCATCGATGACCGTGGGGATGAATCGTGCGACAATACCGATAAAGATGATTAGTGAGATACCGTTTCCGATTCCTCGTTCGGTGATCTTCTCACCGAGCCACATTATGAATATCGTGCCCGCCGTAAATGTCAGCACTGTCAGTGCAACGAATCCAAGACCGGGGTTGTTTACAACTGTCTGCCCGGTGGGAAGAGTAATGCTCTGCAAATAGATCGCCGTGCCCCAGGCCTGCATGGATGCGATCACCACCGTACCGTAACGAGTGTACTGCGTGATCCTGCGGCGGCCCTCCTCACCCTCTTTCTGCAACTTCTGCAGGTACGGAACTACCGGCGCAAGCAACTGCAGAATAATCGATGCCGAAATGTACGGCATGATTCCGAGTGCGAAGATCGTCGCTTTGGCGAATGCACCGCCGACGAACAGGTCAAACATACCGAGCAGCGAGCCGGACGCGCTTTGCTCGAAGAATGATTTCAGCGCGGCGGCATCGATGCCGGGAGTTGGAATGTGTCCGCCGAGGCGGTATATAACGAGGATAAAGAGCGTGAAGAAAATCCTGTTCCTCAGCTCTTTGATCTTAAATGCATTCTGGAATGATTCGAGCATTTAGATAATCTCCACTTTCCCCCCTGCAGCCTCCAGCTTGGTACGTGCGGACTTGCTGCAAGCCTGAACCATCACCGTATGAGCGACAGCCAATTCACCATCGCCAAGGATTTTAACGGGTTCGTCAAGATTCCGTATCAACCCGGCCTCTCGCAGTTTCTCCGGACCTATCTCAGTCGGCTCCGTGAACTTGTTTGCGAGCTGTGCCAGATTTACTATCTGAAATGTCGTTCGATTAAGGCTCCGAAATCCTCTCTTCGGCACGCGGCGATGAAGCGGCATCTGGCCACCCTCGCTCCAGGGCTTCCGCTTGTAGCCGGAACGAGACTGCTGTCCCTTGTGTCCCTTGCCACAGGTCTTGCCCAGACCGGAGCCCTGGCCCCTGCCGACTCTTCTGCGATTGCGTGTAGAGCCTTTTGGTTTTTCCAAGCTACCGAGATCCATCAGGCTATCTCCTCAACCTTGAGCAGATGCTTAATCTTGTTTATCATTCCTCGAATCTGAGGAGTATCACTATGCACTACGCTCTGGTGCATCTTCTTTATTCCGAGCGCGCGAAGTGTGGCGCTCTGATCGGCCCTGCGTCCGATCGAACTCCTAATCTGACTGATTTTCAGCTTCATTCTTCTTCTCGACTTCCATCTCCGGAGGCTTGGAGGCGCCCCTGTAGTCAAGTGCCTCAGCCTTCGTTCTCAGAGTCGCAAGACCGTTCATCGTGGCCTTAACCACATTGTGTGGGTTCGGAGATCCGAGCGACTTGGTGAGGATATCCTGGATACCCGCAGCCTCAACCACAGCTCTGACTGCACCGCCAGCGATAACTCCGGTTCCCGGAGCAGCCGGTCTCATCAGAACACGGGCCGCACCGAACCTGCCAACCACCTGATGTGGTATAGTGCCTTCCACGACAGACACCTTGCTCATCGCCTTGCGAGCAGCCTCTGTTCCCTTGCGAATTGCGTCGGAAACTTCAGACGCTTTCCCGAGTCCGATGCCGACAGAGCCATTGCGGTCCCCGACCGACACCAGAGCGGTGAATGAAAAGCGACGACCACCCTTGACAACCTTCGCGACACGATTCACGTGGATGATCTTTTCCTCTAACTCGAAGCCCTCGGCTTCATATCTGGCATCGCCTCGATACATACTTTTTTCCTGTATCTCCTAAAACTTCAATCCGCCTTTGCGGGCACCGTCCGCCACGGCCTTGACTCTGCCGTGATAGAGGAAACCCTGGCGATCGAATGCTACTACTTCTATACCTTTTTCTTTTGCCAGCTCCGCCACCTTGAGGCCTATCTTAAAGCCCTGCTTGACCTTGTTGTCCCCATCCTCAAAAGTGTCCTTAACAACGGGGTCGAGAGAACAAGCGGAAACAAGCGTTATGGCTCTGGTGTCATCCACGATCTGGACGAACATGTTCTTCAGGCTGCGATGCACAGCCATCCTCGGTCGCTCCGGGGTTCCTTTGACCCGTGAGCGCACACGGAGCTTACGCCTGTGGAGCTGATTCGCTTTTCTTCTCTGTTCTTTCTTCGAGCTCATATCACCAATTCTCGGTTATTGAAAGCCTTACGCGGCAGTCTTTCCGGCTTTGCGACGGACAATCTCGCCTTCGTACCGAACACCCTTACCCTTGTAAGGCTCCGGCGGGCGGAAACTGCGAATCGAAGCCGCGACCTGGCCGACCAGTTGTTTATCGATTCCACTGACCTTGACTTTGTTGTTCCCCTCAAGCTCAATCGAGATACCGGGTGGGGGAATCACATATATCGGGTGCGAAAAGCCGAGCATGAGCTGGAGGTTCTTTTCCTTCATCTCGGCGCGATATCCAACGCCGTGAATCTCCAAAGACTTGATAAATCCCTGTGTCACACCCTCGACCATGTTAGCGAGCAGCGCACGGGTAAGCCCATGCAACGCCCGATGACGCTTGATATCGGATGGTCTCTCGAAAACGACCTGATCGTCCTCGACTTTCACGGTGATCTCCGATGGATACTCATACTCGAGTGAACCCTTGGGTCCCTCAACGGCCACCTTGCCATCCGAGACATTTATCTTGACCTTCTCCGGTATCCTTACTGGTGTCTTTCCAATGCGCGACATCGGAATCTCCTTTTACCACACTCTGAAGAGGGCTTCTCCGCCCATATGATTCTTGAGAGCCTGTTCGTGGGACATAACGCCCTGCGATGTCGAAACTACGGTCGTGCCGATCGAATAACCGAGCTTCTTGATGTCATCGACAGTCAAGTATTTCCTCAGCCCCGGACGCGACACGCGTCTCATTCCGACTATCACGCTCTCATCTCTCTTTGTATACTTCATATAGACTAACAGAATGTTCTGCTTGTTGTCTTTCACTACCTTATAATCTCTAATAAAGCCGAGCTCGTGCATGAGAGCAGCGATCTCCCGTTTGATATTCGAACAGGGGATTTCTGCAACTCGCTTTTTTGCCTTAGCGGCATTACGAATACGAGTCAGCATATCAGCAATCGGATCGGTCATGCTCATATTCTGATTCTCCTACCAGCTCGCCTTTACGACGCCGGGGATTTCGCCCTGCAGCGCCAGTTCGCGGAAACAGATTCTGCAGATGCCAAACCTGCGCATGTAGGCTCTCGGGCGTCCACACTTGCGGCATCTGTTATATGCGCGCACCTTGAATTTCGGTTTGCGCTGCTGCTTAACTACCAAACATCTCTTAGCCACTTACTCTTTTCCCTTCTTTGCGAAAGGCATTCCCAGCTCTTCGAGCAGCCTGTACGCCTCTCTGTCGGTCTCAGCAGTCGTGACTATCGTGATACCAAGACCTCTGACCTTATCGATCTTGTCATAATCTATCTCGGGGAATATAATCTGCTCTTTTACGCCCAGCGTGTAATTACCACGACCATCGAATCCATTCGGCGATGCTCCTCGGAAGTCACGAATACGGGGCATCGCTATGTTGGTGAGCCTGTCAAAGAACTCCCACATTCTCGCCCTGCGCAGCGTAACTGCAGCTCCGATCGGCATACCCTCACGGACCTTGAAGTTCGAGATCGACTTCTTGGCGCGACGGATCTTCGGCTTCTGCCCGGTGATAAGTGACAGTTCGTTGGTCGCAAATTCGAGAGCCTTTGAGTTCTCGATCGCCTCGCCTACACCGGAGTTAACCACGATCTTGACGAAGCGCGGAACTTCCATCTTGTTCTTGTATCCGAGCTCCTTCATGAGCTTCGGAGCAACCTGTTCATCATATATGTCTTTGATCCGCGACATCAGATCATCTCTCCACTCTTGACAGAAATCCGGACCTTCTCTTTCGATTTCTTATCTTTGCTCTCAATCATTCGATAACCAACCCGCGTAGGGCCATCACTCGATATGACCATGACGTTCGAAAGATGAATCGGTCCTTCCTTCTCGATAATTCCGCCCTTCGGGTTCTTCTGCGTCGGCCGGGTGTGCCTGTGTATGAGATTGACGCCCTCGACGAGGACCTGATTCTTCTCAGGCATCACTCGCAGAACTTTGCCGACTTTTCCCCGGTCCTTACCGGCTATGACTTTTACCTGGTCACCTTTTCTGACTTTCATATCAACTCAACCTCACAGAACTTCCGGCGCCAGTGAAATGATCTTCATGAATTTTCTCTCGCGAAGCTCGCGGGCTACCGGTCCGAAAATACGGGTGCCGCGCGGCTCATTCTGGTCATTTATTACGACGGCCGCGTTATCGGAAAAACATATCTGACTACCATCTCTCCTGCGGGTCTTCGCAGTCGTCCTCACCACGACAGCCCGCACTATGTCGCTCTTCTTCACTGTCCCGTTCGGGATAGCATCCTTGACCGTACAAACGATGATATCACCGACTCGTGCATAACGACGCTTGGTTCCGCCGAGGACGCGGAAGCACATCACCTTCTTGGCTCCGGTGTTGTCGGCGACGTTCAGTCTGGTATACTCCTGAATCATCTTACTTCGCCTTCTCCAAGATTTTCACCAAACGCCAGCGTTTCATCTTCGACAACGGCCGGGTCTCCATTACCTGGACTCGATCTCCGATCCCGCATTCATTGTTGGGATCGTGCGCATACAACTTTGAACGCTTCCGTACAACGCGGTTATAAAGCGGATGACGCATCGTGCGCATCAACTCGACAGCTATGGTCTTATCCATTCTGTCGGAAACCACTACTCCCTGGCGCGTCTTTCTGCTATTCCTCTCGGGCATCGTCTACTCCTTCTCAGTTTCTTGCTTATCGGAATCGAACAGCTTAGACGATGCGGAAAGCCTTCTGATTCCCTTCTTGTGCTCATTCAATACAGTGATCATCCGCGCCCGGTCGCGCTTCAGTACGCGAAGCCTCAGCGGATTGTCGAGCTTCTGCACGCGCTTACGCAGATTGAGGTTGAAAAGCTCCTGATCGACCTCGCTCAAGCGATGCTCGACTTCCTCTATCGACATATCTCTTAGCTGACCCGGTTTCACCTCTATGCTCCTCTGAATTCGCTTCGCGATACGAATTTGCACTTAACGGGAAGCTTGTTAGCAGCAAGCTGCATAGCCTTGCGCGCTAATTCCTCGTTGACGCCCTCGACCTCAAACATGATTCGTCCGGGCTTCACCACGGCTACCCAGTACTCCGGGGCGCCCTTGCCCTTACCCATACGGGTTTCGGCGGGCTTCTTGGTGACCGGCTTGTCCGGGAATATCCGGATCCACACCTTACCGCCCCTCTTGATTCTTCGAGTCAGCGCAACACGTGCCGCCTCGATATGACGGTTGGATATCCATGCGGGCTCGAGCGCCCTGAGGCCGTACTCCCCGAACGAGATTTTCGACCCGCGGTAGGCCTTGCCCCGCATTCTTCCTCGCTGCTGTCGGCGGTATTTCACCCGCTTGGGCATTAACATAATTCACTCCAGAATTCTTAAGTCAAAGACTTCCAGTATAAATCTCTGAAAATCGAATGTCAACCGGAAAGTCGACTACCTGTCTGCTTTTTCACCGCCTCCGGACTTCGGTTCCGAGCCTCTCGGCTGATGCTGACCGCCCCTCGACTGAGAAGGTCTTCCGCCGCCGCGCTGATCGCCCTGGCGTCTCCCGGTTTTCCGAATTCTGCCTTTGGGCGGACGCTTGCGCTTACCCTCGCGAGGTCCCTTTCCACCACGCTCTGCTCTGCCGGATTCGCGGAGCTGACGGTCGAGTCTGCTCTCGGCCTCCTCGCTCGCCTTGTCCCTGGCATGATCTCCCCATGGATCGAGAATCTCGCCGCGGCAGATCCATATCTTAACGCCTATCGTACCATACGTAGTGTTCGCCGTGGAGGTCGCATAGTCGATGTCCGCCCTGAGCGTATGGAGCGGAACACGACCTTCCATATATTTTTCGGACCGCGCAATCTCTGCACCGCCCAGTCTGCCGGAACAAACAACCTTGATTCCCTCAGCACCCATCTTCATACTAGATGAAAGAGCTTTCTTCATGGCACGTCTGAATGAAACACGGCCCTCGAGCTGACGGGCTATCGAATCTCCGACGAGCTGCGCGGAAAGCTCGGGCTTTTTGACTTCTACAATATTTAGAGTAATCTCTTTACGGGTCAAGAGCTGAAGCTCCTCGCGGAGCTTGTCCACCTCGGAACCCTTGCGGCCGATCACGATTCCGGGACGCGAGGTATGAATGTCGACAGTAACCTTCTTGGGAGCGCGCTTTATCACTACTCTCGACAGACCCGCATTCTCGAGCCTCTCCGAGATATATCTCTTTATTATTATATCTTCATTCAACAAGTCTGCGAATTTCTTACTCGCAAACCATATCGAATTCCAGGAGCGAATAACCCCGACACGCAGCCCGATGGGGTTTGTTTTCTGTCCCAAAGTTTCCTCCTTAAAAGATTACTCTTCGTTGCCCTCGATCTTTCGGGGCGCCTTGCGCGGAGCGGCTTTCTTGCGGCTCCGCTTTTTGGCCTTCGCCTGTTCGCGAACCTCCGCTCTTCCCTCGTCTGACAGCTTAACACTCACGTGACAACTGCGCTTTCTAATTCTGAATACTCTGCCCATACCCTGGAAACGAATCCTCGGGAGAGTCGGGCCCTTGTCAATCTGCAGTGATATGATTCTCATATCCTCGGCCTTCACCTTGGCCGAACCCTCTTCCGCTATAGCATTCGAAGCTGCAGACCGAATCGTCTTGATCAACGGGCGTGCTGCCGACTTCGGCGTAAACTTGAGGATGTCGATCGCTTCCGGAACCATCAGTCCCTTTACCAGGTCGGCTACACGCCTTACCTTCTTCGGAGACATTCTCAGGTACTTTGTCTTTGCTGTTGAATGTATCATGACAAACCTACTTCAGTCCTTTAAGAGCACTGGAACGCTCGGCCAGTTTGCCACCGTGGCCCCTGAACGTGCGCGAGGGTGCAAATTCGCCGAGTTTGTGACCAACCATATTCTCGGTTATGTATACCGGAATGAACTTGTTACCGTTGTGAATGGCAATCGTATGCCCAACAAATTCCGGAGATATGGTGGACCGTCTCGCCCAGGTCTTTATGACCCTTTTCTCGCCGGTCGAATTCAGCGCCTCAACCTTGGCGAACAGGCTCTCGGTAACGTACGGTCCTTTTTTCAGCGATCTTGGCATCCGGAAAACCTCCTGATATCTTCAACTACTTCCGACGCTTCACGATCAGCTTATCGGAAGCTTTCTTTCTTCTGGTCTTGCCACCCTTAGTCGGCTTGCCCCACGGGGTGCACGGGTGCCGTCCTCCGGACGAGCGACCTTCGCCACCGCCCATTGGATGGTCAACTGGGTTCATTGCCACACCTCTTACACGCGGTCGCTTGCCGACCCAACGGGAACGTCCGGCCTTACCCCATACGATGTTCTCATGCTCGATATTGCCGACCTGGCCGATAGTGGCATAACACTCCTGCGGAACGAGCCGAACCTCGCCGGACGGCATCTTGACGTGGGCGTGCTTGCCTTCCTTAGCCGCAATCTGGACGAGCGTACCGGCGGATCGAGCGATCTTGCCGCCCTTGCCCGGCCTGAGTTCAACGTTGTGAATCATCGTACCTAATGGCATGCGGCCGATCTTCGTGGAATTTCCAACCTTTATCTCGGCCTTCTCGCCTGCCATCACTGAATCGTTCACATTGAGACCAAGCGGCGCCAGGATGTAGCGCTTCTCGCCATCAGCGTAATGCAAAAGCGCTATCCTGCAGGTGCGATTCGGATCGTACTCGATGGACGCAACACGAGCCGGGATATCGCGCTTGTCGCGCTTAAAATCTATGATTCGATAATAGCGCTTGTGGCCGCCGCCTCTGCGCCTCGATGTAATCCTGCCCTTGTTATTCCGTCCGCCGCTCTTCCTCAGAATTTGAACCAGCGAGCGTTCGGGCTTATCCTTGGTTATTTCCTCGAATGTCGGAACCGTACGATACCGGTTCGAGGGCGTAGTCGGTTTGAATTTCTTAATAGCCATTATGCTACCTTCGCGTTACGAATACTGTCTTTAATTAACCCGTAGGTCTTCGACCCGACTTCTAAATCTGTGAATATCTCAGCTCAGCGATCGGCGAACTCCGATTTGACCCGAATTTTGCAGGGAAGGCGTCCCTATTCCTATCCGGACCAGAGGCCGCTTAGATATTCTCAAGCTGGGAGATAGTCTCGCCTTCCTTGAGAGTGATAATCGCCTTCTTCCAGTTCGATTTCTTCCCTACGAACCGCCCGAGACGCTTTACCTTTCCTCTCATGTTCATCGTGGCGACCTTCCTGACATTTACTCCGAAAAGCTCCTCCACGGCTTGTCTGATTTCCACCTTGTTAGCGTCCCGATTCACCTCGAAGACGTAACAATTCTGCTGGTCCCTGATCACATGCGACTTCTCTGTCGCGATGTGGCTCTTTATGATCGATTGTGGCGTTCTCATTTTCCGAACACCTCCTCGATTGACTGCATGCCTTCTTTCGAAACAACTACGAAATCCGCCTTTGCAAGATCGTAAGCGTTCACGAGACTCGCGCGCTTGAATTCGACTTTGGGCAGATTTCTGCAGGATAGCGGTATGTGGCTTCCCTGCTTCTCGTCGAGAATCAGAACCCTCTTGTCCTCAATTCCGAGCGCGACAAGATACTCATGCATCGTCTTCGTACTCGGCTTCTCGAACTCGGGGAATTCCGCTACGAATATCTTCTCTTCCGAAGCACGATCCGTCAACATGCTCTTTAGCGCATTGCGTCGGATTTTCTTCGGAATGCGCGAGTAGTAACTTCTCGGCCTGGGACCGAAAGTTACTCCGCCGCCTTCCCAGATCGGGGAACGATTCGTTCCCGCGCGAGCACGCCCCGTTCCCTTCTGACGCCACGGCTTGGCACCGCCACCGCGCACCTCGGAACGAGTCTTGGTCGAATGGGTGCCCTGGCGCTGATTGGAAAGGAAGGTCTTGACATAATGATAGACCTGGTACTTCTTCGGCTCGAACTCGAAGAGTTCCGGCTTCAGTTCGACTTCACCTGAAGCGCTTCCGCTGTTATTGAATGCTCTCGCCTTCGCCATCACCCATTACTTCCGTTTTCTGATTCTGAGTAGATTCTTCGACTTGCCCGGAACGGCACCTCGAACACATATGAGATTGTTATCCGGGTCTATCATCACTACCTGTAAATTCTTAACTGTAACTGTATCACCGCCTGTCCTTCCGGGCATCTTCGTGCCCTTAAACACGCGCGATGGATACGAACTCTGTCCTATCGATCCCGGAGCTCTCCAGCGGTCGGACTGACCGTGAGTCTTCGGGCCGCCGGCGAAGCCATGCCGACGAACTGCGCCCTGAAAACCGAGTCCCTTGGAGATACCAGTGACATCCACACGCTCACCGAGTTTAAAGATATCGACCGTGAAGGTCTGCCCCTTCTCGACTTTCTCGGCGCCGTCAACCCTGATCTCCTTGAGGTGTCGAACCGGCTTGACACCGGCCTTATCAAAGTGACCGCGCTTCGGGCGGTTAATCAGCGTATCTCTAATTTCTTCGTAGCCGATCTGAACCGCGTTGTATCCCTCGTCCTTTTCAGTCTTGATCTGAACCACCGGGCACGGGCCGGCCTGAATTACAGTCACGGGGATAGCTGTACCATCCTCGGTGAATATCCGAGTCATTCCAATTTTGCGTCCAAGTAGCGTATTCATCGTAGCTACACCTTAATCTCTACATCCACACCAGCCGGCAGATCGAGCTTCATCAGAGCATCAACGGTCTGCGGCGTGGAATCGTAAATATCTATCAAGCGCTTATGTATTCTCGTCTCAAACTGCTCCCGGGACTTCTTGTCAACGTGCGGAGAACGGAGAACCGTATAGATTGACCGCTTAGTCGGCAACGGAATCGGGCCTACAAGCTTGGCTCCGGTGCGCAGAACAGTACGAGCGATCTCCTTGGTCGACTTATCGAGCGAGTGGTGATCGTATGCCTTCAGTCTGATTCTGATCTTCTGTCCAGCCGCCATCTCAGTCTACTCCAGAATCTCGGTTACGACACCGGCGCCGACCGTGCGGCCACCCTCACGAATAGCGAAACGAAGTTCCTTCTCCATCGCTACCGGAGTTATGAGCTCGATGTCCATCGTGATATTGTCGCCAGGCATTACCATCTCCACGCCATCAGGTAACTTGATCGAACCTGTCACATCAGTCGTGCGAAGATAGAACTGTGGACGATAACCGTTGAAAAACGGCGTGTGACGACCACCCTCCTCCTTCTTCAAAACGTAAACCTCTCCCTTGAACTTCTTGTGAGGAGTGATCGATCCCTTCGCTGCTACAACCATACCTCGCTCAATCGTGTCCTTGTCAACTCCACGAAGAAGCAAACCAACATTGTCCCCAGCCTCAGCCTCATCAAGAATCTTACGGAACATCTCCACTCCCGTAACTACAGTCTTCCGAGTGTCACGGAAACCAACAAGCTCAACCTCCGTGCCCGTCGTGATCCTACCACGATCAACCCTGCCGGTCGCTACCGTCCCTCGACCAGTGATCGAAAAAACATCCTCCACAGGCATAAGGAAAGGCTTGTCCTTGTCACGCTCAGGCTCCGGAATGTAACTGTCACAGGCATCCATCAACTCATAAATGCTCTTGAACGACTCATCATCCTCTATGCTCGGATCCGATGCCTTCGTCATCGCATCCAACGCGCTGCCGCGAATTACCGGTAAATCATCCCCCGGAAATTCATACGAAGAAAGAAGATCGCGTACCTCAAGCTCTACCAAATCCAAAAGCTCTGGGTCGTCCACCTGATCAACCTTGTTCATGTAAACGATGATGTACGGAACTCCAACCTGACGAGCCAAAAGTATGTGCTCGCGTGTCTGTGGCATCGGACCGTCTGCCGCGGATACCACAAGAATAGACCCGTCCATCTGAGCCGCACCAGTTATCATGTTCTTGATGTAGTCAGCATGACCCGGACAGTCTACGTGGGCATAGTGACGGTTGTCCGTCTCATACTCCACATGCGCCGTAGCAATCGTGATACCACGCTCACGCTCCTCAGGAGCATTGTCAATAGAATCAAACGAACGGACCTGAGAATGACCCTTACGAGACAATATCATCGTGATCGCAGCCGTCAATGTCGTCTTGCCGTGATCTACGTGACCAATCGTCCCTACATTGACGTGTGGCTTGGTCCTCTGAAATTTCTCCTTCGCCATTTATCGAACATCCTCCCATGAATTTCCGTCAAGAGATATCCTGCCTAATAAATAGGATTTATG
This sequence comes from uncultured Ignavibacteria bacterium, assembly GCA_964415885.1. GTDB lineage: Bacteria > Zixibacteria > MSB-5A5 > JAABVY01 > JAHJOQ01 > CAYQCE01. The sequence continues at coordinate 14,487 of CAYQCE010000026.1, read as the reverse complement.
TTAGTTGTCAAGTTCTTAGCCAATCAATTGCGTCTTTTTTTTCGACCTTTCTTCAACGCGTCGCGGCGCGGTCTGCGGCCTGCTGTTGCATCTTATCGAAGTGCGAAAACTCCATAGAATAAACGGCTCGTCCCTGAGACAACGAGCGCACTCTCGTGGCGTATCCAAACATCTCAGATAGCGGCACTTCAGCCTGAATGACTCGCAGGTCACCGCGAATGTCATTGCCGGTCACCTTGCCCCTGCGCGATCTCAGGTCTCCCATAATCTCACCAATGAACTCAGCAGGACCAACGATTTCAACTTTCATGAACGGTTCGAGCAACACCGGGTTTGCCTTGCGGGCGGCCTCGTTGTACGCATTGGATCCGGCAATCTTGAAGGCCACCTCGGATGAGTCGACCTCATGATACGATCCGGACAGCAGCGTCGCTTTTACACGGATTGTCGGATAACCGGCGAGAATGCCGGATTCCATAGCATCCCGAACGCCTTTTTCGACATGTTTCACGAACTCGCTCGGGACTTCGTTCTGCTTCGACTTATTAACGAACTCGAAGTCCTGATCTTCATCCCCAAGGGGATCGAAACGCATCTCGACATGACCGTAATGCCCCTTGCCACCGAGCTGTTTGATGAACTTGCCGGTAGCCACGGCCGGCCTTGTGATTGTCTCCTTATAAGCCACCTGCGGCTTACCCACATTGGCGCCAACCTTGAACTCACGCATCAGACGTCCGACGAGCACCTCGAGATGCAACTCACCCATCCCGGCAATTACAGTCTGACCGGTATCTTCATCGATCTTCACCTGGAATGTCGGGTCCTCGTCGGCCAGACGCTGAAGCGCATCCGCGAGTTTATCCTGATCAGCTTTAGTCTTGGGCTCGATCGCCACCCAGATAACCGGTTCGGGGAACCGTATTCTTTCGAGTATGATCGGGTGTTTCAAATCTGTTAGTGTGCTGCCCGTCGTGGCGAACCTCAGTCCTACCACAGCCACAATGTCTCCCGCGCTCGCCGTCTTCAGATCCTCGGTCTTGTTGGCGTGCATTGAGAGCAAACGACCAAACCGCTCCTTTTTTCCGGAGCTTATCTCGAGTGCAGTCTGCCCGGCAGAAATCTCTCCTGAATAGACCCTTATATATGTAAGTCTGCCGACGTAGGTGTCGGACATAACCTTGAATGCGAGAGCTGAGAACGGCTCCTCATCCTCGGGTGCGCGAGTTTCCTCCTTGCCGGAATCAGGATGCAACCCGACAACCGGGGGCAGATCGGACGGGGCCGGAAGATAGTCAACGATAGAATCCAGAAGGAACTGGACACCCTTGTTTTTGAGAGACGCTCCGCAAAGCACGGGCACAACATCACATGCAATCGTCGCCTTTCGCAACGCCGACTTGATCTCTTCCAGCGTTATCTCTTCGCCCTCGATGAACTTCGCAATAAGCTTGTCGTCCTGTTCACTGACTGCCTCGAGTAGTTTCTCACGTTCCTTCTTCGCTCTTTCGAGCGCGTCCTCCGGAATGTCGACATCCTCAAACCTGGCCCCGAGACTGTCCTCGTCATAGATCCGGCACGTCATTTCGAGAAGATTGATGATTCCCTTAAATGAATCACCTTCGCCATACGGCAGACTCAGAAGCACAGGATTCGTCTTCAACTTATCGCGCATCATCCGCACGGCACGGTCAAAGTCCGCGCCAAGCCTGTCCATCTTGTTTATGAAGGCCATCCTCGGGATGTGATACTGATCGGCTTGACGCCACACTGTCTCTGACTGAGGCTCGACCCCGCCTACCGCGCAGAAGATGCCGATCGCTCCATCGAGTACTCGAAGAGAGCGTTCGACTTCTGCGGTGAAATCGACGTGACCGGGAGTATCAATAATATTGATTCGGTGGTCACGCCAGAAGCAAGTGGTAGCGGCGGACGTAATCGTTATTCCACGCTCCTTCTCCTGCTCCATCCAGTCCATGACCGCCGCGCCTTCGTCCACTTCGCCCATCCTGTGCGTCTTCCCAGTGTAGAAGAGAATTCGCTCAGTGGTCGTGGTCTTCCCGGCATCGATATGCGCCATGATGCCGATATTTCTGAGGGTCTTTATGTCAGTCTTATGTACCATAACAGACAAAAAAGCTCCACTGCCGAAAGCTTGCTCAAGATTCCCACAGTGGAGCCGGAAAAGGGATATATCCCGACTTCATGTCAGAGTCGGTCTTAGGGCCCTATAATCCTCCTGTATCTTACCACCTGAAATGGGCGAAGGCCTTGTTGGCTTCGGCCATCTTGTGGGTATCTTCTCTCTTCTTTATCGAGGCGCCCTCGTTCTTGGACGCCGCGAGAAACTCGGCTGCGAGTCTCTCAGGCATCGACTTCTCACCGCGAGAGCGGGAAAAGCCAATCAACCAGCGAATAGCGAGAGCGTTTCTGCGGTTCGGTCTCACCTCCACGGGCACCTGATAGGTCGCGCCACCGACGCGTCTGGACTTAACCTCGAGCACCGGCTTGACGTTGTTCATGGCCTTGTGGAAAACCTCGAGACCATTCTGCTTCGACTTGTCCTCGATGATCGTCAAAGCTCTGTAAAAGATCCTCTCAGCGGTCGACTTCTTACCCGCCATCATCAGGTTACTGACGAAAAGGGTAACAAGAGTATCGCCGTACACCGGATCGGTCGGTCTCTCTCGCTTCTCAACCTGTTTTCTTCTGGGCATAGCAGTGCCTATTTCTTCGGTTTCTTGGTTCCATACTTCGAGCGACTCTGCGTTCTGTCTTCAACACCCGAGGTGTCCATGGTTCCGCGAATGATGTGATATCTCACACCCGGAAGGTCTTTAACACGACCGCCGCGGATCATTACAATCGAGTGCTCCTGAAGGTTGTGTCCCTCACCCGGGATATAAGCAGTCACCTCGATGCTGTTTGTCAACCGTACGCGCGCGACCTTGCGAAGCGCGGAGTTCGGCTTCTTAGGTGTCGAGGTGTAGACGCGGGTACAGACACCCCTCTTCTGGGGACAGCTCTTGAGCGCAGGCGTATTGGTCTTTTCAACAATACGCTTCCGTCCCTGACGGATCAACTGATTGATAGTCGGCAAATTTAAACCTCTTCTATATCAGTCCACGAATCTACAACAGACAACTAAAATAGTCTCATGGGCCTTTGTGTCAAGTACTTTATTCCGTGACTTGAACTTCTTCTTCAGCTTCCGGCTCTTCCATTTCGGCGGTCTCCTCATCAGGCGCGATGACGTCGATATCGCGGTATCGTCTCAGGCCTGTGCCGGCCGGAATAAGATGACCGATGATCACGTTCTCCTTGAGGCCCTTCAGGTCGTCGGTCTTGCCCTGAATCGCGGCTTCAGTCAGAACCTTTGTGGTCTCCTGGAAGGACGCCGCTGAGAAGAAGCTCTCCGTCGCGAGCGAGGCCTTGGTAATTCCAAGCAGGAGAGGCTGGAATGTCGCGGGATCGCCACCCTCGGCGATTACGCGATCATTCTCGTCTTTGAATTTGTGACGATCTACCTGCTCTCCCTCAAGGAAGTTAGTATCACCAACCGTCTCGACGCGAACCTTCTGCAGCATCTGCCGGACGATAACCTCAATGTGCTTGTCGTTGATCTTCACGCCCTGCAGACGATAAACCTCCTGAATCTCGTTTACGAGGTACTCCTGCACCGCGTTGGCGCCGAGAATACTCAGGATATCGTGCGGATCGATAGCGCCCTCGCAGAGCCTGTCGCCTGCACGGACATAATCGCCGTCGTGTACTCGCATGTGCTTGCCATGCGGTACGAGATACTCCTGACGCTCGCCTTCCTCACCGGTCACAAAGACCTGCTGGTTGCCTCGGACGATCTTACCGAATTCGACCATTCCGTCAATCTCGGAAACGACAGCGGGGTCCTTAGGCTTACGAGCCTCGAAGAGCTCCGCAACTCTCGGCAGTCCACCGGTGATATCTCGCGTCTTCGATATCTCACGCGGAATCTTGACCAGCGGATCACCCTTGAACACTTCGTCGCCGTCCTTTACCAGAAGCTGTGATCCGGTCGGGACCGAATATGCCGCAAGCTTCTTACCGTCCTTGTTCATAACATCGATAGCAGGCATGAGACTCTTGTCACGCTGTTCCACGATGACCCATTTACGGAATCCGGACTTCTCGTCCAGCTCCTCGCGAACGGATACATCTTCCACGATGTCCCGGAACTCCACGACACCGCTACGCTCCGTCAGGATCGTGTTGCTGTACGGATCCCACTCGAATACGGTCGTATCCTTGGAGACATCTTCGCCATCCTTGACATAGAGTGCGGCGGCGTATGGCACTTTCAGCCTTGCGCGCACACGGTCCTTTTCATCTATCACCTGAAGTTCGGTTTCACGATTTACGACGACGGCGACACCGTCACGGCGCTTGATTGTCTTGGGATTCGTCAGGCTGATCTTACCATCATACCTGGCCAATACCTTGGATTGCTCAGCAATCCTCGCGGCCGTACCGCCAATGTGGAACGTTCTGAGAGTGAGCTGCGTACCCGGCTCACCAATCGACTGGGCGGCAATGACCCCCACTGCCTCACCAAGCTGCGTCTCCTGACGACGCGCCAGGTCACGCCCGTAACAACTCGCACACACGCCGCTTCTCGTCTCACACGTCAGAACCGAACGAATACGGACGGCATCGATACCGGCTTCTTCGATCCGCTGAGCGGCGTCCTCGGCAATCTCCGTACCCGCCTCGACAATCGTATCCTCCGTTATGGGATCGAAGATGTCCTCAAGTGCGACACGACCGACAATACGATCGGACAGCGACTCGATGACCTCCTCACCCTCTTTCAGAGCCGTCATCGTAATACCGAGAATTGTGTCGCAGTCCTTCTCATTAATAATGACATCCTGGGCGACGTCAACCAGTCGACGCGTAAGATAACCCGCGTCCGCCGTCTTGAGAGCCGTATCTGCCAGTCCCTTTCGGGCACCGTGCGTGGAGATAAAGTACTCCATCACGTTCAGGCCTTCGCGGAAATTCGATACAATCGGTGACTCGATAATCTCGCCGATCTGCCCGGTCATGCGCTTCTGCGGCTTCGCCATCAAACCACGCATTCCGGCCAACTGACGGATCTGGTCCTTAGAGCCTCTCGCCTTCGAGTCGGCCATCATGAAGACCGGGTTGAATCCGTTATCGATTCGCGACAGACCCTGGAACATCGACTCGGCAACCTCGGATGTCGTACGCGTCCATATATCGATTACCTTGTTGTAACGCTCACCGTTAGTGATAACACCCTTCTCATAGAGCTGCTGAATTCCTTCGACTTCGCCTTTCGCTTCCTCGACGAGCTTGAATTTCTCTTCCGGAACCACAAGATCATCCACACCAACGGTGACTCCCGAGAGAGTGGCATACTCGAACCCGAAGTACTTCAACTTGTCGAGAAACACGGCGGTACCCTCGGAACCGAGGACATTAAACGCCTGTGATACCAGCTCCTCGAGCGATTTGCCGCGAGCGGTCTGGTTGAAGAATGGAAGCCCTTCAGGCAGAATCGTATTGAAGAGTACGCGGCCGATCGTAGTTTCGACACGCTCACCGTCCATGCGGACTGTAACATTCGCATTCAGATGGGCCTGTCCGGATGAGTACGCAGCAAGGGCCTCGTCCCTGGATGCGAAAATGCTACCCTCACCGGGCACGCCCGGCTTCGGCTTTGTCATATAGTGAATGCCCAGCACGATATCCTGCGATGGTGTCGCAACCGGTCTTCCGGATGACGGCAGCAGGATGTTGTTCGTAGCGAGCATAATGAGCTTCGCTTCAAGCTGTGCTTCAAATGACAGCGGCACATAGACCGCCATCTGGTCACCGTCAAAGTCGGCGTTGAAAGCAGCACAGACGAGCGGGTGCAAACGGATCGCCTTGCCCTCGATCAGCACCGGATAAAACGCCTGGATACCGAGGCGGTGCAGCGTTGGTGCACGGTTCAGCATCACAGGATGGTCCCCGATGATCTCCTCGAGGATATCCCAGACCTCCGGACGTTCACGTTCGACGAGACGCTTGGCCGACTTCACCGTCTGCACATACCCCTTCTCTTCAAGCTTCATAATGATAAACGGCTTGAAAAGCTCGAGTGCCATGTTCTTCGGAAGTCCGCACTGATGCAGCTTCAGCTCCGGTCCCACAACAATAACCGAACGACCGGAATAGTCGACTCGCTTACCAAGCAGATTCTGACGAAAACGTCCCTGCTTACCCTTGAGAAGATCCGACAGAGACTTCAGCGGACGCTTGGAGTCGCCTCTTACCGAATGCGTTCGGCGTCCGTTGTCGAACAGAGCATCTACTGCCTCCTGAAGCATCCTCTTCTCGTTTCTGAGAATAACTTCCGGTGCTTTGATGTCCATTAGCTTTTTGAGACGGTTATTTCTATTGATGACTCTTCTATAGAGATCGTTGAGATCAGATGTAGCAAACCTTCCGCCTTCGAGCGGAACGAGAGGTCTCAGATCCGGCGGAATAATTGGAATGATGTCGTAGATCATCCAGTCCGGCCTGTTGTTCGACTGCCTGAAAGCCTCTACCACACGCAGCCTCTTGAGAATGTCCTTCTTCCGCTGCGCGGAGGTCTCAACCTTTACCTGCGCGCGGAGCTGAATGGACATATCCTCGACGTCTAGCCGGGCCAGTAGATCGCGGACGGCCTCGGCACCCATTCGGGCGTCGAAATCCTTACCCGCTTCCACCAGTTCCTGATAGTCGTCTTCGGCTATGATATCCTTCTCTTTGTACGACGTGTTACCCGGATCTATCATTATGTATGCTTCGTAATACAGCACGCGCTCGAGCTCACGCACGCTCAAATCGAGCAAGTAGCCTATCCGGGTTGGCAGCGACTTGAAGTACCAGATATGAGAGACCGGTACCGCAAGCTCGATGTGGCCCATCCTCTCGCGACGAACGCGCGAGTGGGTAACCTCTACGCCACACCGGTCGCAGACGATGCCGCGAAAGCGAACACGCTTGTACTTGCCGCAGGAGCATTCGAAGTCCTTAACAGGACCAAAAATGCGCTCGCAGAAGAGACCGTCACGCTCCGGCTTGAACGTCCTGTAGTTGATCGTCTCCGGCTTCGTAACCTCTCCGTGTGACCACGACTTGATGGTCTCCGGTGATGCAAGCTGGATACGAATCGCCGAAAAATCCGACGGTCTTTTGATTTGGTGCGAAATGAAGTCTACCATTTATACTCACCCCTTAACGCTTGAGGGTCACGGCAATACTATCGAAATCTATATACAGCATATGCCAATCTACTTCTCGACCAGATCAACATCCAGGCCAAGCGATTGAAGCTCCTTGACCAGTACGTTGAACGACTCAGGAACACCGGGCTCCGGTGGATTTGCGCCCTTGACAATCGCCTCGTAGACTTTCGAACGACCGAGCACATCATCCGACTTGACGGTCAGCATTTCCTGGAGCGCATAGGCAGCACCATATGCCTCCATAGCCCAGACCTCCATCTCTCCGAAACGCTGTCCACCGAACTGCGCCTTCCCGCCGAGCGGCTGCTGTGTCACGAGAGAATATGGCCCTATCGAGCGCGCGTGAATCTTGTCATCCACGAGATGCGAGAGCTTCATCATGTACATGCAGCCCACTGTCACCTCGTTTTCGAATTGCTGGCCGGTGTAACCGTCTATCAGCACAGTCTTGCCGGACTCGGGAAGACCAGCCTCTTTCAACTCACTCTTGATTTCTTTGAGCACTGCACCGTCGAAGACCGGAGTTGAGATGTATCTATCCGTCTGCTTCACGGCCCAACCCAAATGTGTCTCCAGAATCTGCCCGACATTCATTCGAGACGGTACACCGAGCGGATTGAGAATAATTTCCACCGGAGTACCATCCGGCATATGAGGCATATCCTCGACCGGCAGTATCTTCGCGATAATACCCTTGTTGCCGTGGCGTCCCGCCATTTTATCGCCGACTGAAAGCTTGCGACGGATCGCGACTCTCACTTTGACGAGCTGCTTGACTCCCGGGGGTAGCTCCGCACCGCGAACGATCTTGTCGATCTCGTTCTCCATCTGCGCGCGCTTCTCCTCGATCAGCTTCTCGGCTTCGGCCATCACGACCTCGACCTGCTTGTTTATGCGCGCCTCCTGGCACCAGCCATCCTCGGCAACCGCGAGGTCGAGATCTATCTCGTCGAATGAATCTTCACGGAACTTCTGCCCCGCTCTAATCAGTACGGAACCATCGTCCGAACGTCTGATCGTGTTCGATGTGTAACCGTCGAGCAGCTCGACCACTCTCTTCTTGCGAAGCGACGAAATGTGATTGATCATCCTGGTGTATATTTTCTTGGCGTTCGCAACTTCGGCCTTCTCGCGCTTCTTGGCCTCCTCGTTCCGCTCCTTACGGGCGAAAATCTTGGTATCCACGATTACACCGTGGAGCCCCGGAGGAGCCTTTAACGAAGCATCTCGAACATCCCCGGCCTTCTCACCGAAGATCGCGCGGAGAAGCCGTTCTTCGGGCGAAAGCTCTGTCTCGCCCTTGGGAGTGACCTTGCCCACAAGTATGTCGCCGGCCTCAACCTCTGCACCGATCCGAACAATACCGCGGTCATCCAGATGCGATATCGCCTCCTCAGATACGTTCGGAATCTCGCGCGTGATCTCCTCCGATCCACGCTTTGTATCCCGTACCTGAAGCTCGAACTCTTCTATATGAATGGAAGAAAATATGTCTCTGTGAATAAGTGCCTCAGACACGACAATCGCGTCCTCGAAGTTGTAACCGCGCCACGGCATAAACGCAACGGTGGCGTTGTAACCGAGAGCAAGCTCACCGCCGTGCGTCGCGGGGCCATCTGCGATCACATCCCCGGCCTTGATCTCGTCGCCAATTTCGACGATCGGCTTGTATGATATACAAGTATCCTGATTGGAGCGCTTGTATTTGATCATGATATACTCGTTTTCCTCAACGAAACCGAGGCTGTCGCCAGTCGTCCTGTGCGGCTTGATCTTGACCACGAGCGAATCGACGTACGTGACCACCCCGTCCTCCTCGGCCAGAATCGATGCACCGGAATCGCGGGCTACGCGATCCTCCATACCGGTCCCAACTCTCGGCGGCTGGGTAACCAGCAGTGGCACAGCCTGACGCTGCATGTTGGAACCCATAAGCGCACGGTTGGCGTCATCATGCTCGAGGAACGGAATGAGCGCCGCTGCAACGGATACGAGCTGTTTCGGAGATACGTCCATATACTCGATCTGCTCCGGCGGCACCTTGATGTAGTCACTGCGGAAACGTGCGGTTATGATATCGTTCTCGAAACTCTGGTCGTCCTTCAGCGGCTCGTTCGCCTGAACGATAACGCACTTGTCCTCGCGGTCGGCCGAGAGATACACGATCTCGTCGGTCACCTTACCGTCAACCACCTTGCGGTACGGAGTCTCAAGAAAGCCATACTTGTTGATGCGCGCGAATGTGGCGAGAGACGAAATCAGGCCAATGTTTGGGCCTTCCGGCGTCTCGATCGGACACATACGACCGTAGTGCGTGTGGTGAACATCCCGAACTTCGAAGCCCGCTCGTTCACGCGTCAGACCACCCGGACCCAATGCCGAAAGACGACGCTTGTGAGTCAGCTCCGACAGCGGGTTCGTCTGATCCATGAACTGAGACAACTGCGATGACCCGAAAAACGTGTCAACCACGGCGGACACCGTTCTCGCGTTGACGAGATCGTGCGGAGCCATGTTTTCGGTATCCTTCAGGGACATCCGCTCACGTATCGTTCTCGCAATTCTGGAGAGTCCTACGGAGAACAGATTTGCGAGCAGTTCACCAACTGATCTCGCCCTTCTGTTGCCGAGATGGTCGATATCATCAATGTAGCCCTCACCATTCTTGAGCTTGGCAAGGTAGCGGATTATCTCAACAAAGTCCTTTAGATCGAGAGTTGCTTTGTCGAGCGGAAGGTCGAGATCGAGACGCTGATTTATCATGTAGCGTCCGACCTCTCCAAGATCATACCGTTTCTCCGAGAAGAACATCTTATCGATCAAACCCTGCGCCATCTCAGAGTTCGGCGGCTCGCCCGGCCTCATTTGGGAATAGAGCTTCATCAGCGCTTCTTCCTGCGATTTGGTCGGGTCCTTTTTGAATGTATTCGGAATAACTTTGGCGTCCTTGGTCACATCACCGGCTACCACTTTTACCTTCTTGACACCGGCTTCTTCCATCTTCTGAACGAGATCCTCGGTGATCTCCTCACCCGCGGATACCATGACCTCGCCGCTCTCGGTATTTACAATATCCTCAACCGCAACGCGGCCGGCCAGTGTATCGAGCTTCTTCGGAGTGAGCTTGACCTCTTCCGAATCGTAGAACAGCTCGATAATCTCACTGTCGGTGGAGAAACCGAGCACGCGGAGCAGCATCGTAACCGGAAGCTTCTTTCGGGAATCGATATGAACGTACATCATATCGTTGATGTCGATGCTGAACTCCACCCATGATCCGCGGAACGGGATAATTCTCGCGGAGTAGATCTTCTTGCCGTTCGGATGAAAGTCCTCGTCAAAAAACACACCGGGAGAACGGTGGAGCTGAGATACGATTACTCTCTCCGCCCCGTTGATAATGAAAGTACCTTGATATGTTAATAGTGGCAGCTCTCCAAAGTAGACGTCCTGTTCGATAATATCCTTGACGTCCTTGCTCTTCCCTTCCTGCTCACGAGCGATCAGGCGGAGCGTCGCCTTGAGAGGCGCCGCGTATGTCATATTCCGCTCCTGACACTCGGTCACGGTGTATCGGGGCGAGCCGACGAGATACTTCACGAACTCGAGAGAGTAATTCTCGTGGATATCCGAGATCGGGAAGATCTCGCTGAATATCTTCTGGAGGCCCTGGTTGTTTCTCTTTTCCGGATGCACGTCGAGCTGCAGGAAGTCCTCAAATGATCTCACCTGGACATCCAGCAGATTCGGCATAACAGCCGGTGTATCTAATTTGGCATACGAATGCCGTTTCGCCTGGGTTACCCTAGCCAATGTGGTCACCCTCCCCTAAAAGGATATTACAGACACGGACACAATATCCGCCTCTGATAAATTATAGGTCAGCGATACGAATCTATGATTCAATATCAAAACGTGTTCCTGGGTACAATAGTTCATTGGGGGCAAACAATACGACACCACAAGAGTTTGAACGTATAGAGCCCGAGAAGAGAAAGACAGTTTTCGACTCCTTCACCACCTGCCCCAAAGCTATAATTTGGGGTATTCCGGGCAGTCGAAATACCCGGAATACCTTTACTTTATCGCTATTGACGCGCCGACTTCTTCCAGCTTGGCCTTGGCAGCCTCGGCATCTTCCTTCGAGACGCCTTCCTTAACCGCGTTCGGAGCGCCGTCGACGAGTTCCTTGGCCTCTTTCAGGCCGAGGCTCGTGAGCTCACGGACGACCTTGATGACCTGAATCTTCTTGTCGCCCACGCTTTCGAGAACAACGTCGAACTCGGTCTGTTCCTCCTCAGCAGCCTCGGCAGGAGCACCACCGGCGGCAGCGGCTACCGGCACTGCGGCCGATACGCCAAACTTGTCCTGCAACTGCTTCGAAAGGTCGGCGAGCTGCATTACGGTCATGTTTTCTATCTTTTCAATGACCTCTGTTACAACATCTTCTGCCACAACAAATCTCCTTGGATTCCTATTCTGATTGCTGTTCCAACTGGGAGTGCCTCCGGGTCGCGCCCGCTCCCACAAATCTATGAGTCAACTTAGAAGCAGCTTCCGCTACTGTTACTCCGCCTTTGATTTCGCTATCTGATCAATCGTCACCACAAATTCCCGCAGAACACCATCGAGCGTGTTGACCAGGCCGGATAACGGCGATGCGATCGAGCCAACAATCCTCGCCATCAACTCTTCCAGTGACGGCAGCTTGGCGATCTCCTCGAGCTTGTCGACATCCAACACGACATTGTCGATTATCCCGATTCTCAGGACCGGCTTGTCGATGCGCTTGTTTTCCTTGGCGTATTCATACAGGGTCTTAGCCGGGGCAACCGGATATTCACTAAAGGCTACAGCGATCGGCCCCTTCCACCAATCGGCGAGCTCGGCAAACTTGCCGCCGACCTCGGACGCGGCGATCTTAAAAAGCGTGTTTTTGGCCACGATGTAATCGACGTCGCTCTCACGAAGCCTCTTGCGAAGATCGTTCATTTCTTCGACCGTCAATCCCTGATAGTCAGAGAGGACCATTGCGTTGGCGCCTTCCATACGCTCTTTGAGTTGCGCAACAAGTTCCACTTTTTCAGGCTTAGGCATAACTCCTTCTCCTTAAGTCCTTTCCGTCGCTCAGCTAAACTACTTCCTGAGCGCTGCTATCAGGTTCTGTGTATCGAGCTTTATTCCAACACCCATCGTAGAACTAATGGCTGCGTGTCTCAGGTACAGACCCTTGGCTGTAGCGGGTTTCAACCTCAAAATCGTATCCATAAACGACAGGGCGTTTTCTCTAAGCTTGTTCTCCTCAAATGAGACCTTGCCGATCGGCACAGCGATGTTGCCGGTACGATCCACACGAAAAGCGATCTTGCCTTTCTTAATCTCGCTGACGGCCTTGCCCACATCGGGCGTGACAGTGCCGGACTTCGGATTCGGCATCAGCCCCTTAGGCCCAAGTACCTTACCAAGCTTACCGACCTGCGCCATGCAGTCGGGAGAGGCTACAACGACATCAAAATCGAACCAGCCGCCCTGGATCTTCTCGACATAATCTTCGAGCCCGACGAAATCCGCACCGGCTTCCTTTGCGGCCTCCACATTGTCTCCCTTCGTGAGAGCAAGCACTCGAACAGAACGTCCCGTGCCATGCGGCAGGGTCACCGTGGAACGAATGGCCTGATCGGCCTTTCTCGGGTCCACGCCGAGCCGGACGACGAATTCCACCGTCTCATCGAACTTCGCAAAGGAGTTCTTCTTGACAAGTGAGACGGCTTCATCGATCTCGTACGCCTTATGCGAATCGACGTCGTCTCTTATCTTTCTGTAATTCTTACCGCGTCCCATAAGGATCAACCTCTTACGTATCTTAGTCGACTACATCGAGCCCCATGCTGCGCGCGGTTCCTGCGACCATACTCATCGCAGACTCTACATTGGCAGCATTCAGATCGGGCATTTTAAGCTCGGCTATCTCTTTCAACTGATTCCGGGTTACGGTCCCAACTTTCTTCTTATTGGGCTCCCCGGACGCCTTTTTCAGCTTCGCAGCCTTCTTCAGAAGAACCGCAGCGGGCGGAGTCTTCGTTATAAATGAAAAGCTCTTGTCCGCATAGACGGTGATAACGACAGGAATTACCATTCCCGCCTGGTTCTGCGTGCGAGCGTTGAACGCCTTGCAGAACTCCATTATGTTAACCCCATGCTGACCCAGCGCGGGGCCAATAGGCGGAGCAGGATTCGCTTGTCCGGCCGGTACCTGAAGCTTAATGTAACCTGATACTTTCTTTGCCATTACAACAATCTCCTAATTGACAGCTTCAACCTGCAGGAAATCCAATTCGACCGGAGTCGGTCGCCCGAATATCGAAACCATTACCTTAACCTTCTTGCGCTCCAAATTTACCTCGGACACAAACCCCGAGAAGTCAGAGAATGGACCGTCGATAACCTTCACCTGGTCACCGGACCTGAACGGGAAGTCAGTGACCTCCTCGACACGGCCTTTGTCCATATGACCCATCACCCGATTCACCTCGTCCTGAGTGATAGGTACCGGCTTACCGGCAGTTCCAACAAAGCTCGTTATACCCGGGGTATTTCGAACGAGATGCTCCGTCTGCTTATCAAGAACCATATGGATCAGAATATAGCTCGGCAGGAACTTCTTGGTCGATGTCGACCGCTTTCCCTGCTTCATCTCAGTAACTTCTTCCGTCGGAATCAATATCTGGTCGATCTTGTCATCGATATTGTATTCCGCGATGCTCGACTCGAGGTGACGCTTCGCTTTCTGCTCGTGACCCGAGTACGTGTGCACAACGTACCAATTCAGACCGTCGCTCATAATTTCCTACACACCCCTTAGCTCAGAACAATCGATATCACACGATTGAAAACCTGGTCGACGCCGAAGATGAAGATCGACATCACTAAAGTCACAAAGATTGTAACGATTGTCGAACCGACAAGTTCATCCTTGGACGGCCAAGTGACCTTCTTGAGCTCCTGTACGGTCTCTTTGACGTACTTTGTTACTTTGTCTTTCATCGTACCTTCTAATCTATGCAGGTCTGGAGGGACTCGAACCCCCAACCCCCGGTTTTGGAGACCGGTGCTCTAGCCAATTGAGCTACAGACCTAAATATCCTGCTATATATCTCAGTCTACTCCAGAATCTCGGTTACGACACCGGCGCCGACCGTGCGGCCAC
>CAYQCE010000025.1:0-45498 GCA_964415885.1 uncultured Ignavibacteria bacterium | reverse complement strand
GTACTATAACTACCTGACAGATGGACTGTATGACCATCGCGCACCGTTTGAGGTTTGGAACATCGGTCCGGGAACTCCAGATGACGAGAGCGATGATGTGCAGGTCTATTTCATGGTAATCGATGACGATGAATCCGGCGGCTGGTCTTATGGCGACCGCATCTACGTCGTCGAGCAGCCGTATTCCGAACCGATGCCGGAGACTGCCGAGTACACATGGGACGATGACTTCCACATCGGAAGAATCGTGATCCATGATTATTCCGGCGCGACCGAGCATCCGGAAGTCGGTACTATTATCAAGTTCACGACAAACAAGCCAAATGATCCGAACGATGTCTACAGCTTCCGTACGAAACTGCTGGGCACCGATGATGGTACGGTGATTGAGCGCACGATGGAGAATATCATCGTATGGCCCAACCCCTACTACAACTACACGATTTACGAAAGCGACCAGTTCGATCGAGAGCTGCACTTCAGCAAGCTCCCGGCAGGAGTCGTCACAACCGTGAGGATATTCAATGTCGCCGGTGACCTTCTGAGAACACTCACTCACAATGGTGGTGAGGAACATGATTTGGTTTGGGATCTCAAGACCGAGGCAGGGCTGCCGGTAGCATCCGGTATGTATGTCTGGCTCGCAGAATCGGAGCTGGGTCAGAAATTCGGCAAGATGGCCGTCTTTACTGAGGTCGAACAGCTCAACACCTATTAATGGGAGGGAGAATGATGAAGATGAAACATCTATTCATAGTTTCCATAGTCCTCCTCGTGGCTGCTTCGAGCCTCTATGCCGGTGATTCCCAGCGTATCGGAACGGCAGGTGCTCAGGAGTTGCGCATTCCTGTCGGCGGTCGGGCTTCTGCAATGGCCGGAGCCAATATTGCCGACGTGCGGGGTGCCGAGGCTCTGTACTGGAATCCTGCGGGCGTGGCTCACCGCGAGGGGACGGAGGCGATGTTCACTCATATCGAGTATTTCGCCGACATCAATGTCAACTACTTTGGCGTAATGACCAATCTCGAGGACTTCGGTGCTCTGGGTCTGCATGCCAAGGTTATCTCATACGGTGACATACCGTTGACTACAGTTGAGGATGCATTCAACACAAGCGGAGCAACATACAGCCCGACCTTCTCGATAGTGGGCGCAACCTACTCGAGAATATTCACGGATCGTGTGTCGTTTGGCGTGTCGGGGCATCTTGTCAGCCAGTCGGTCGAGCAGGTCTCGGCCAACGGTTTGTCATTTGACTTTGGATTTATCTACAACACGCTCTGGAACGGACTCAAATTCGGTATCGCGGTTAAGAACTACGGTCCGAAGATGGGTTTTGACGGAGAGGGCTTCGGTGATGACTTCACGGTTCCCGGTGCTGAGCCCGGGACGCAGCCGAAGACTGCACGCACAGTCAGCTCCGACTTCGAACTGCCTGCGTATGTGCAACTTGGTGCTGCCTGGGACCTGGTTAATCAGGATCTCAATCGAGCGGTTCTCGTCGGGTCGTTCCAGTCGAATAACTTCTCCGAGGATGAACTTCGCGGTGGTATCGAATACTCGTACAACGATATGTTCTTCCTGAGGGGCGGATATGTCGGGTCCAATCAGGACAGCTATATGTACGGCGCCACACTCGGAGGAGGACTGAAGTACTCGTGGGGGCAGAGTGCCATCACCATCGACTATACCTGGGTTCAGACCGAGTATTTCGATGACAACCAGTACTTCACTGCAAAGTTCTCATTCTAAGGGTTCGTACCCAGGATGACCTCTGCGAAAGGCCGCCGTTAATCCGGCGGCCTTTCAATTTGCCCCCTTCCCCTCCAATAACATTGTCCACGAAATCGCTTGCAATGAGGCGTTTTGCGCCTATTTTCCGCTGCATGGTACCTATCAGGAAGGAGATGAGATAGTTGGGTTCGGATGCATATAGAGGATACAAGGGCGCCGCACTCTCCAAGATGAAAGAGACCGGCGCGCGTGTTTGGGGCGATGTCGAGATAACCACCACCAAGGGCAAATTTACCGGCGTGATTCTTCCGAGGTCCGAGACCGCCGATGACAAGCACATAGTGCTCAAGATGCACAACGGCTACAATGTCGGTGTCGGAGTGGACTCGATAGTTTCCGTAAAGGAGCTCGGATACAAGGAAGCCCATTACAAGATACCCGAATCGGAATTCCCGACCAGCCCCGATAAGCCCAATGTTACCCTCCTCGGTACCGGCGGCACGATTGCCTCCCGGCTCGACTACCGAACCGGCGCTGTGATCCCGGCCTTCACGCCGGGTGAGCTGTATGGGGCGGTGCCGGAGCTCGCGGACACCTGCAATCTCAAGACCGAGAAGCTGTTCGGCGTGTTTTCCGAGAATATGGGACCTGAGCAGTGGATTGCGACCGCGAAGGCTATCGGCGAGGAAATCAAAAACGGTGTCGATGGCATAGTGATCGGTCACGGCACAGATACGATGCATCATACATCCGCCGCGCTTTCGTTTATGGTGCAGGATTCGCCCGTACCGGTCGTAATGGTCGGATCGCAACGATCATCGGACCGGCCGTCTTCCGATGCCGCCTTTAATCTTCGCTGCGCGACATACGCGGCGGCATACGGTGATATAGCGGAGGTTCTCGTTTGCATGTTCGGTCCGACATCGGATCAGTATAATCTGCTCCACTGCGGTACGCGCGTGCGCAAGATGCACTCATCTTACCGCAGCACATTCCGCACGCTCGGAGATATCCCGATAGCTACTTGCACTCCGGATAACGTCCGTCCGATCCGCGACGACTACAAACATCGTCGCAAAGACCGCGACGTGAAGATAGATACTGCGTTTGAGGAGAAGGTATCCATCGTCTACTACTACCCCAATATGAAGCCGGATATAATCGAATCACTGATCGACAACGACTACAAAGGTATAGTTATAGCCGGCACCGGACTGGGGCATGTAAACAAGCCGCTGTATGAGCCGCTCCGCAAAGCGGTCAAGAAGGGGATAGCTGTCTATATGACCGTGCAGACTTTGTGGGGATTCGTCCAGATGTTTGTGTATGACACCGGTCGCGATCTGCTCGATGCCGGAATCGTGCCGGCGGGTAATATGCTCCCCGAGGCGGCGTATGTTAAGCTGTGCTGGGCGCTCGGTCACACGAACGATCTCGAGAAGGTCAAGGAGATTATGATGACTCCGATAAACCGGGAGATCACCGACGGCGAGCCACACAATGCTTATGTCATACTGCAGGGAGGACTGCCGGAGACGGAGGAGTTTCTGTCGAGGTACATGCGGTAAGTCAAGGCTGTGCGCTGTCGGCGCGGCTGCCGTCTATCCACTCCCGGTCGAGGAGCTTATAGATATAGTTATCTCGCCATGACTCATCTGCAGTCTACTGCCTCAGACTGCGACGGCGGCTGAATCCCGAAGTGATATTCGTCATCCCGGCGGGTTGTGCGTTGCGTGAAGTTGATCCAATTTCGGGCGTCATCGACACTGTACGGACTGATCTTTATCCCGAGATACTCTTGAACAGCTTGGTTGTTCATATATGACGCGATAGCCTCCGCATCTGAACGTTATTGCCGCCTCAGAGCAGCTTTGTCGAATGTTACCTTTGACAGGATCATATTGTAATTCACGACTCGCGCGTAGAATTCGCATCAAGAATGATGGATAAGTTGTACCGATCTATCCAGTTAGAAGCTCTGAGAAGCAGGTTGCTTCGGGTGAAAAAAGACGTCGATACGCCCGATAGAATAATAAGGCAGATGAACGATACGAATGCATCATCGATTCAGGAGAAAGGTCTATGGAGGAGAAGAGAATCCAGCTTCGCGGCCAGACCGAGGATATACTTTCTGTCTGTGATCGCGATTCAGGTGCGCCGGTGGGCCGAGTGAAGAATATGTCAATTGAGGGGATCCAGATCATCTCCGACTGTGCAATTGAGCAGGACCATAAATTGAATTTCAAACTATCTGTTTCCAGCAAGCAGTTCAGCCGGGATTGCGCTCATTTTGACGCCGAAGTTCGCTGGTGTCAGCGGAATTCGAAGACCGGGAAGTACGACATCGGGCTGAAGTTTACGAATATCGCGGATGCCGATCGGCAGATAATAATCAAGCTGCTCGGGCAGTGCACTGTAGCTCCGCCATCGTTCTGACTCGGTCCGCTTCTGAAACTCGCTGAAAGCTTATCCTCGTATTTATACGCGCTTCTACCAGTTTGAGATACCCGTCTTCAATCGCGTACAGCTTGTCTGTGACATTGAATACGAACGCGCGGTCGTGACTGATCGAAAGAAATCCGCCGGCGTATCCACCGAGGATCTGCTCCAACATCTCTATTGATTCGATATCGAGATGTGTGGTCGGTTCATCAAGAAAAAGAAACGCCGTCCTCTTCAGGATACAATTCACAATTGCAGCGCGCATCAGTTCACCGTGCGAGAAAGAACTGATCGGAGGTCATTTCAGACCTCGCTGCAACTGAAGTACCGTTTCGGTGCACGCTGCTCTACTGTAAGGAAATCCGATATGGGAGTTTGGCAAGTCACACTTTGCATCGAGAAATCTGGATAGATAGTGTTCGCGGTTAGATCAGTTTCTCGCGATTCTGCAGCCGCAGCAAGCCGAACATCAGGGCGATGACAGAACCAACGAGAATGTAGATACGATTGTAGAGTGTAGTTTCCGCCCAGAGGATTGTCTCGAAAAGTCCCATTTCTCGAAACGGATTGTGAAAAAGATTCCATCGGCTGCCTTCGAGAGGCTCTGATGCTATCCAGAAGAAGAGAATGAAGAGTACCATCAGCACCGACGTGGCATTCCCGCTCTTGGTCAGAGTCGAGAGCATGAATGCAACGCTTCCGATCAATACAATCGGGAAGAGCAATTGGAATGTCATTTCAAGTATCGAGAAGTCGGCGATCGCCACTCGGCAGAAGGCCGAGAGGACTAGCAGCATTATCGCCATAACGACATAGCCGACGGCATTTCGCACGAGCCACACCTTGTATCGGTAGTTAGGGATTCCGAAGAGCGTTTCGAGCATACCGGCGTCCGCGTCCTGTTGAAGTGAGAATACCGCAGGGTAGAAGATCAGGAGGACTCCCGGTGCGAGGAGATAGTAGTAGACAGATTCTGGGCCGGGCGGAGTCTGCATTGTGGCCGCGCTCACGATCAGAATGAAGAGCAGAAGAGCTATCGCTCCCAGAAGGAAATAGATGAACTTGTTCGCGAATGTGAGTTGCGCGTTGTAGCGCATGAACGCGAACAGAGACTGCGATGCAGCCGTCATACTACGCAGTCTGTTAGCCGATATGTTGGAGACCTTATGACTACTCATCGAGTATCCCCCGTTTCTGTCGTCCGAGCAGCCAGAGATATGCGTCCTCGAGAGTCGGGACTACCGGCTGAGCTTGATCGAGCGGTTGCTCCGAGGAAAGAAGGCGGAGACGAACCGACTGCTCCTCCCGCGAATGATGGACTATCCAAACCGTGTCCCGCATGGCGTCGAATTCCTCTTCCGGTATATCCACCTGCCAGACACGGCCCTCTGCCAATTCGAGCATTTCTGACGGCGTTCCGAGGAATCTGACAGTTCCCTGATCCATCACCGCAAGACGGTTGCACGAGGATGAGATATCTTCGATGATATGTGTCGAGAACACGACGATTCTATCGCGCGACAGATCCGAGAGCAGATTTCGAAATCTTATTCGTTCCTTTGGGTCGAGCCCCGCAGTGGGCTCGTCCACGACGAGTATCCTCGGGAGATGCAGCAGTGTTTGCGCTATTCCCACGCGCTGTTTCATCCCACCGGAGTAGGTCTTGATTTTGCGATCCGCAGCGTCCTCCAGATGCACTGATTTTAAGGCCCGAGAGACGATGTCTTTTCTCTCGCAGCGATCCCAGATTCCCTTCAGCATCGCCTGGTAGTCGAGAAACTCACAGGCGGTCATGTTGTCGTAGGTCCCAAATTCCTGCGGAAGATAGCCAATCAAACCCTGCATCTCTTCGCGGTATTGGTTCAAATTGAAGTCGTTGATCCGGATCGTTCCCTGCGTTTGTTCGAGCACGCCGCAGATCACACGCATCAGCGTGGTTTTTCCAGCGCCATTAGGACCTATCAACCCGAACATTCCGTTGCCGATCTGCATCGACACATGATCGAGCGCGCGGAATGGTTTGCGTCGCTTGCCGATGACCGGAATCTTCAGAGTGAATCTGTATAACACCTTACGTATTCCACTCAGTTTACCACGCAGACGGTTAACATCGATATTTTCGGTATGCAGCTTCTTCGAGGTGGCGTAGATCAGCACCGCCGAGTACCAGATTACACCAACGGTTATTGTCCACCCTATACTCTCCCATCTCGAATAGAGATAATAGAGATTCGCGAGTGGTAGAACCCAATAGATCATCATGTCTACGGTCACGGCGAGTTTCCGAGGCACACGCGTCGATATGACCTCGGACTTCAGGAGCATGCGCACCATCCAGACGGCATATACGTAGACGATTTGCGTGAAAACCCAGAGCCAGAAGTCGCTTTGGAGATAGAAGTATGTAAAATATATGGAGAAGGCCAGCAGCGGTGTGTGCCAGACGATATCGACTAATCCACGCTCCTTAGTGGCTCGCCCCTCGCGTGCAAGCCGTGGCCTCTGTCTCTCGGGCTTGCGCCATTCCTTTACGAATCGGCTGAAGTCATCGTAGTTCTTGACCACATTCTGGATCGTGATTGTGATCGGCTCATCCGGGCCGATAGCTTCAAAACTCGCTCTCCGCAAACTTGCCATCGTGAACCAGGTCATAGCAGGCACCACACCGAGCAGCGCCGCAGTATTCACAATCCTCCAAAGGAGGGAGTCCACGTTGCTGTAGATCAGACAGAGACCTGCGGCCACGGCCAGCATCTGGATCGCTTTCAGATGCCATTTGAGTGATCTCCACCATGCAATCGTGCTTTCCAGTCCGGAGTAGACCGTCGGTATGAAGACGAGGGTGAAGAGAGTGCCCGCGGCGAGTCCGCCGATTACGGTTATTGCGAACGGCGCTCCGATTGCGGCGACATACTCGACTCGCCCCATCGCGAGCGGCAAGAGCGCTATCACGGTAGTTAGCATTGTGATCATAATAGGGCGAACGCGTGCCTGTCCCGCGGTCAGAAGCGCCCGCACCGGTCGGAAGTTCTGTCTTTGAAGAAGCCGGGAGTAGTCGATCAGTATGATCCCGTTGTTGACTATTACGCCGAGCAGGATTATCAGGCCGATCAGCGAGTTGGCGTTCAAAATTGAGTTGCCGGTCAGGATCAATCCCCAGAGCGCTCCGACTGTGGCGAGTGGAATTGTGAACATCATCGCGAGCGGGGTAACGAGTGACTCGAACGCCGATGCAAGTATCATGTAAATCAATATGAACGCCGCCGCGATCAGGAAGTAGAAGTCCGAGTAATCGGCTTCATCGTGTACTGCTTCCATTGAAACTCCAGCCGGCACCGATATCGAGCCGACGAGCTGATCCACTTCCTGTCTCGCGCTCTCGAGCAGACCCTTCGAATCGGCAATCTCGGCTTCGAATCTGTAATTGACCTCGATTTCCTTTTGCTGGTTTATCCGGGTGATTCCGGATCGTGCCATGGTGTATACCATCGACGCAAGGCTCATCAGTGGCACGGTGCCGCCCGGAGACGACGCTATTTCCATCGATTGCAGATCGTCACTGCCCTTCTCCTCCCAGTCAGCATACTTCAAAACGATGTCGACTTCATCATCACCTACTTTGACCGTTGCCCCGGAGCTGTACTCCTTTTGGAAACTACCCAGCTCGTTAATGACCGTCGCGGGCGAGACATCGAAATAGCTCATCGAGTTTTTGTCGAACAGCAGCTCGATCTGGGGGCGAGCGGAACTGACACTCATATTGACCCGATCGATTGTGCTGAGTTCATCCAGGTTGTATTCAACGTCTTCGGCGATATTCTCCATCAGATCGTAGTCATCGCCCCGGATAACTACCTTCTCCTCCTGACCCCCGATACCCATCAGACGCAGAAACGACGAGTTGCCAAATCCACCGCCGCCACCACCGCGTCCGCCTCCGCGGTAACGTGAATCGCTCAACGGTTCCTCGAAAGAGAAGTCGATCGTCCGGAATGTTTCGGATAAGCGATCATCGACTTCCTCCTTGACAGTTGGGAGATTCCGTCCATCGATATCTTCGAAATCCTCTTTCAGGTAGAATGTGAAGACGGCCTGCTCTTCATCCACATTAACCTGCCGCTCCTCGAGCTCTTTGATGTCCGCTATCCGTTCATCCATGGTCTGAACGAGCTCATCCGCCGACTCCAGAGTTGTGCCGCTGGGAAACTGCGCGTAGAGATTGAATGTACGGAGCTCAACCTCCTGGCCGACATTAAGACTCACAGCGAGCGAGATTAGAAGGCTGAGAAGAAAGAGAGAGACACTGAAGAGAATTGTGCGGACCGGATATCGCAGTGAGGACTTGAGGAGCAGCGTGTATACCTGAAGTGGCCGACTGTACTGCGAGACGATGTTGAATGAACTCCGTCTTCGCTGAATGTCCTTGCGCATGCTGCGATAAGCTACCGCCGGGATAAGGAGAAACGCCGCGGCAAGTGATACAAGCAGTGTTGTGATGATTGAGACCCCAACGTGCTTCCCGAGGATCCTGATAAGAAAGTTATCCGAGTACACGAACGGGAGAAAGACTGCTACAGTCGTGAGAGTTGCCGCAAGCACCGGACGCCATACCTCGGACGCACCGTCCACAACCGCCTTGAAGGCATGCATTCCGCGCGACCGCTGACGATATATATTCTCGAGCACAACAATGCTGTTGTCGAGGAGCATTCCGATCGCGATTGCCAGGCCGACGAGTGTGAGGGTATTCAAACTGATGTCGAAGGCGTAGAAGAAGTTCATCGCTATCAAAGCCGAGATCGGAATGGCTGCCGCGATGATCAAAACGAGCCTCAGGTTGCCGAGGAATATCCAGAGAATTACGATCGCGAGAAGTCCACCCACGAGCGCGAGTTCTTTGATCAAATCGATGTTTTCGCGGATTACTTCGGCTTGATCGTCCTGGATGTGCAGTTCAACACCCTGATTTCTGAGTTCCTTATTCAACTCCTCGACAGCGCCCTGTGCGGCGTTCGACAACTCGAGCAGATTCGCCTGTGCGTCTCTGATCAGTGAGATACTCACGGATTGCTTGCCGTTGATGCGCGAAATCGACTCCGGTTCTCGACCACCCTGCATTACCTCTGCGACATGCCGCAGTCGGATCGGGCCCACATCCTTGATGATTGCCTCCTTGACGGCGCTGACTTCTTCGTAGGATGAGACCATATTCACGAAGTGCCGGCGATCGCCTTCGACTGCATGTCCGAGGAACATCTTGTCGCCACCTTCGGATTGGAGCCGGGAGGACACCATAGACGGAGTAAGCCCGTTCGACTTGAGCGCGAGCTCGTCGAGAAAGACTTCGACACTACGGACTCTGCCGCCGTAGACCTGGACATTGGCGATACCATCTATCGATTCGAGCTCCGGCACGACCTCTTCCTCGACAACTGTGCGTATCTGATCGAGGTCGCCGATTCCGCGTGCCTGGAGAGACATGAATTGGTTGGACAACTGCTCGGTGTCTACTTTCCAGACATTGACGAAATATCGATCATCGATCGTGCCTCGCACTCCCTTGACAGCCTGATCCAACTTGATGTAGGCGTGTTTCAGGTTAGCGTCCTGCTCGTAGTAGACGATGATCATCGCGCTCTGGCGATCTATGTATGACTCGATACGGTCAATATCCTCGAGTTGTCCGACAGCGCCCTCGACCGGGATTACCGCTTCACGCTCGACTGTCATTGGGTCGGTATCTGTGCCGGTTCCAATCTGAACGACCAGCAGCGGCAACTCTGCCTGCGGAATGAGCTCCACATCGAGCTGCTCGTAAGAGACAATCCCGAGCAGACAGAGAGCTGTAAGGAGCATACCGACCAGCACCGGCCTTCTGATGATGAAGCCTATCATGATAATCTGCTAATCAGTCCTCTTTGTATTTGACTTTGCCGGCCAGAACGGAGTAGACTGCGGGAATAACGGCCAGTGTGAGCAGAGTCGAGGTCACGAGCCCGCCGATCACCGCAACGGCCATCGGCGCGCGAAGTGATGCCGCCTCGCCGATGCCAATGGTGAGTGGAAGCAGTGCGAGAATCGTTGTCACACTCGTTATGAGGATAGGCCGAATTCTCATCTGGCCCGCGTCGACAATTGCGTCACGCACATTTTTCCCTTCACGCCGCAGTTGATTTATGTAGTCCACCAGTATGATCGAATCGTTGACAGCAATTCCGGCCAGCATGATCACCCCGATGAGCGACATGATATTGAATGAAATCCCCGTGAAAAGCAGTCCGAATACCGCACCGACGCCGGCGAGTGGAAGTGTGAGCATGATTACGAACGGATGCAGCAGTGATTCGAATTGCGATGCCATGACCATATAAACGAGCACGACAGCGAGCAAAAGAGCAAATCCGAGACTGGAAACCGATTCCTCGCGTTTCTCCTCTTCTCCGATCAGGCTTATCGAATACTCGGGCGGGATTTCGACATCGGCAATCGCCCCCCTGACTTCGTCGGTCACTTTGTCGAGAGCTTTGTCGGATGCCAGTTGCGCGGTCACTCGTGTGATTCTCGACTGGCTCGACCGATCGATCCTTCGAGGTGCATAGCCGCGCTCGATTGTCGAGACTTCAACAAGCGGGACACGACCACCAGCCGGCGTGGATATCTGTATGTCCTGCAATCGGGATAGGGACAGGTCCGGCTGCGCGATTCGAATGTCTACGTACTCGCCGCCGATCTGCATCTCTCCCGCTTTGCGTCCGGCAAGCAGATCCGACAGCTGGGTCGCAACCTGATCGGTTGTCAGCGAAAACTGTGCGGCAGTCGTTCGATCAACACGGACGTTCACTTCCGGACGGCCCCTCTCGAGACCGGTCTGGACATTCATGATGTCTGCAACGTTTGCCAGGCGAGCTTTGATTGTGTCGGCGAGTGACTCGAGCGTTTCGAGGTCTTCACCCTTGATTTCGACAACAACCGGTTCCTCGGTCGTGCCGAGCGTTATCTGCAGCGCTGTCTGTTGCGTGACAAACTCCGTCTGCAGATCAGGTATCTCTGCCAGGGCCGCATTGAGCCTCTGGATGATTGTAGCCGTTGGGATTCCGTGATCCTGTCTTAGAATGACATCGATTGACGCGTTGTTTTCATTTTCGAGCACAGCATTCTCATTGCCGGACGCCGCGGCGGGTCCAACTCTGGCATAGACGACCTCGACTTCCTCGCCGAAGCCGCCGAGGATTATCCGCTCAATATTCTCCGTAACGGCGGATGTACGCTCGAGACTGGTTCCCTCCGGCAGCGTGAGGTTGATCTGAAACTCGCCCTGATCCGCTCTCGGAATGAACTCGCTGCCGACGAGTGGTATTGCAGCGATCGCCAATCCGATCAGAATTAACGCGAGCACGACTACCTTTCCTCTGTTGTCGAGTACTTTCACGAGAAACTGACGGTATCTCGGGAACCTGAGCGCCTTCGACTGTTGTGGCTTGAATGTCTTTTTCAGCAGCTGGGTGCTAAGCATCGGAATCACGAGGATCGCCACAAAGAGCGATGAAATCAGCGCGAACGCTACCGTCCAGGCCTGCTCCTTGAACAGCTCTCCGGCGGCACCGTGTAGATAGACTATCGGCAGAAATACGACAATAGTCGTAATGGTTGCGCTCGTGATAGCTCCGCCTACCTGTCCCGCTCCGGCGACAGCGGCCTCTTTCAGTGATTTGCCTTCTTCGAGATTGCGGAACGTGTTTTCCATGACGACTATGGCGTTATCAACAAGCATTCCTGCACCGAGTGCCAATCCCCCGATAGTCATGATGTTTAGTGTGAGATCGTTAAAGAACATCAGGTTAAAAGTCGCTATCACTGAAATCGGTATTGCGAGGCCGATGATGACAGTCACGCCGATTCGTCTCAGGAAGACGTACAGTACTATGATGGCGAGAATAGCTCCAACGATGCCGGTCTGCTCGACCTCGTTGACCGAAGATCGTATGAACCGCGCCTGATCCTGTATGATCGTGAGTTCATAGTCCGGCAATGACTTGCGGATCGACTCCAGCTCGTCTCTCAATTGCTCCACAGCCTCGATTGTGTTGAATCTCGTTTCCTTGAAAATCTCCAGAGCGATGCATCGCCGGCCATTGACTCGTACGATGTTCTCGGGCTCGGTGAGCGAGTACGATACGTCGGCAATCTGGTGGAGATATATCGGCGCAGATTCGTTCGTCTCCGAAGCAGTCCTTGCGGCCTGTGAGGTGTCCGTTTTGAAGGCAACGATCAGGTTCCGAGTCTCGGAGAGGTCGGAAAGCTCGCCGATACCCTTGATCAGGTAATTTCGCCCCATTTCCACGATCGATCCGCCGGAGACATTGCGGTTGAAGCTCTGCAGCTTTGAGGCGAGTTCATCAACTGTTATCCCGTAAGCCTGGAGCCTGTATGCGTCAGTTTGGACCAATACCTCTCGGTAGCGCTCGCCGATTGTTTCCACGGCCGCCACTCCTTCGAGACGGATGAGCCTGTTGGCGACCACATTTTCGGCGGTTCGGCGGACTTCGTTCAGATCATCGATCTCCGGATGATACAGCGAGATCATCATTACGGCTTCGGCGTTCGGGTCTGTCTGGTTGACATTGAGCTCATCGATGCGATCATCGGACGAAAGCTGAGCCACGGACTTCTGAAGGTCGAGAAGCGCCGCGTCCATGTCCGCGTCCCACGAGTACTCTACCGTGACGAGGGCTCTCCCTACCTGCGAGATGGAGGAGGCCCTGACGACATCGGTTTGACGTGCGGCGATAGACTCCAACTGCCGCACGAACTGCTTCTCAATCTCTTCCGGAGGGCGTTCCCCTGATTCAAGCTCGATGAAGAGCCTCGGGTTCTTGAGATCCGGAAGGAGGTTGATTCCCAGGCGAGTCAGCGATATATAGCCGAGCAGAATTATCGCAAGGACAATCATAATGATTGTCGTTGGGTAGTTCACTGAAAAGCGCGCGATTTTGTGCATTATGGGTGTCCGCTCCGGTGTCTAGTCGACCACTCTGACGCGTGATCCATTTCTGAGTGTTTCGAAGCCCTCCACGACGAGGCGCTCATCCTCTTCCAGCCCCTTTATTACTTCAATCTCGGATCCGCTTTCGAGGCCGGTATCGATGGTCCTTTGGAGTGCGACTCCCTTCTCGACGACGAAGACCGTTTTCCCACGCCGCTGCTCCAGGACTACATCCTTTGGAATAACCAGTGCGCTGTCTCTGGAGGCGACCTCAATATCCAATTTGACGAACATCCCGGGACGCAGGATCAGGCTGTCATTCGCGATCAGCAAACTTGCTTTGAACATACGGCTGTCCGCCTCGAGAGCGGGCGAGACCTGAACCACTCTGCCGGTCAAGGTGTCCTCGGTTTCTGTGTAGTTCATAACGAGCAGATTCTGACCGGCTCTGACCCGCCCCAGTTCCTTGGCGGGAAGAGAGACAGAGCAGTGCAGTGTCTCATAGTTCATCACTTTGCCGAGCACCGTTCCAGATTCAACGCGCTGCCCGTTGGCATAGTAGGGGAGATCGACCAGGATACCATCGAAATCTGCGCTCAGGCTGAGCTTGTCGAGTTGCAGCAGAGCGTTCTGGTATGAGTAGCGTGCATCAATGAACGTCCTTTCGGAGTCTGTAAGTTCGCGGAGCGTTACTCCGCCTTTCTCGTAAAGCGCCCTCTGCTTCTCGAATTCTCTTTCCGAGACCTCGTAGTTCAGCTTCTTCGATTCGAGGGCGATCTCGTTCACGAATTCCTGATTTCGCAGCTTGATTATGACCGTGCCCTGCAGAACAGTATCACCCATCGCAAGCGGTTCCCCGGTTCGCGGGTTAGTCTGCATCTGATAGTATCCCCACTGCTGAGCCGTGAGGTCCGAGGTTTGAGTCGCCTTGACAGTCCCGGTTGCCGTAACGTATTCACTTATCGGTTTGCGAGTGAGAGTTTCTACGCTCACCGGGATGGCTGATTCGGTATCGATGTCCGGGCCTTCCTCTCCGCAAGAAACAACCAACAGCAGAAGACTGAGAGAGATCATTGTCTTTGTCAGAGTAGAGTATCTATTCACATTCATCTCCTAATCAATATCCAACACGGGGGTGTCAGACTGAAAATTCCAGAGTGATTGAATCTTCAAGTTCAGCAGGGCGATGCGGTAGTTTATGAGCGCAGCGATACGGTTCAGCTTTTCACGCGAGAGCTGAGTTTGATATTCCCCGATCTCTTTCGAAGATATATCGCCGTTGCGGTATCGCTCGAGATTGATCTCATATGTAAGCTGCGCGTTTCGCACGTTTTGCTCGGCAATCTCCACTTGAGTCTCCTGATTGATCAGATTGCGGTACGCTTTTTTAATGGATAGCTCGATCTGCTTGATCTGTTCATCCCGGTTTAGCTCAGCACTTTCGATCTGAGTTCGCGACGCCTCCATACGTGCACCCTTCTCACCCCAATCCCAGAGCGGAATGTTGAGAGTGAGAGAAACGCGTTGGGTTTTCGTTGGGGAATCATATAGATTCTCTAACTCGCTGTCAGTTCCGGTAAGTCCGTATGTAAGCTCTGCGGTGCCTCTGAACTCATTCTGGGAACCGGCCCTGATGAGATCCGCCTGGGCATTCTCAATACTGATTTGGTGCTCTTGCAGCTCGAGGCTGTATTCAAGTCCCTTTTCGATGGCCTTCTGCAGATTGACATCGACGATGAACTTATCGATCTCGGCCATCACCTCTATGCTCTCAGACAGCCCTATCCCGAGCTGAATCTTGAAGTCATCGCGTGCATTGGCGAGGTTTACGAGGTCTGACTCGAGTGACGCCCGGCTATTCGCCAGATTCAGTTCCGCCTGATATAGTTCTTCCTCGGCGGAGATCCCCGCTTCTACCTTGTTCCTGATGATGCCGTAGCTCTCCTCGGTATTGGCGAGTTCCTCGCGGCTGATCTGGACGCTCTGCTCCATTCGGTAGAGATCATAGAATGACTGGGTGACCTGGCTCTCGAGTTCCAGCTTCCGAATCGAGTAGTTAAGCCTTGCGTTCTCGAGCGCCAGCTCCAGTTCACGCAGTTGAAGCTGAGTTCGGTTGTATGTGAAGAGCGGCTGACTCAAGCTCAGATACAGGTTACTGCTGTAGCTCGTCCTGCTCGTGGAGACTGCTTCCGTGGATGGTCCGCCGAGGCCATCCGACGAGAACCGAATCTCGTCCGACGAGGACTCGAGATAACGAACATTGCTGACTAGTGAGAGGGTACCGTCTGTCCACCGGATTGGCTGAGACACAGTGAACTGAAGCGATGACTCCGTGTCCTCCTGGTCGAGCCATTTCGATTCCGGTTCGTAAAACTGACGGTCCTTGCTGTAGCTGTAAGGGGTTACCGACAGGCTGAACTGTGACTTGAGCGCGGCATTCTGCGCATCCAGGTTCAGCTCCTGCACCTCGAGGTTGTATTGAGCCTGACGAATCGTCGGACTTTGCTTCATTGCGAGGCCGAGAGCCTGATCGAGGTTGAGGCTACGGCTCTCTGCAACGTGCGGCGACGCGAACAGCAGGAATACGACGATCAGCTTCGTAACGGCAAAACGCGCGCGCCCAGCATCATTTCCGAGTTCAACATTCTCGCGGCGTCGGCTGTTTGTGTTTGCTCGACTCAAGGCCATCTCTCCTTTGAAATCTCCTATCGGCGGAGCCACTTGATTGCGTCCGCGGTTACCATTCGGGTGTCGGTCTCATCCGTCAGATGGACCTCATTCATGCCGGCGGTGAATCTATACGTGCCTATCAGATTCCAGCCCTCATTTGCGACATTCATATCGAACCTTACCTCGTCCACCCCATCCTCGTAATGAACGAGGAACGTGCGCGAACCCTTGTCCTCGGGGATGTCACTTCTGCGTCGCCACCACCTTGGCATCTCAAGCTCACCGTTATAGAAATAGACATCATAATCATCCGCCTCGTCGAGTACAGCACGCCACGCCACGACGTTCTCTCCCTTGCCGGACCTCTTGTACAATCCGGAGTGAATGAACCTGCCGTAGAATTCCTCACGAGCTGTAGTCTCCCACGTTGCCGGCGGGCTCCAGAAGCGGAACTCCGAGTACTTCTGATCGTCCTTTCCACCGGAGAACAAACTCATCAATAGCTTACGCAGCATATTTGGTTCTGGTTCATCGACTATGGCGAAGCCCTGATCCTCATTGTCGACTATAAATTCATAGTCCGAGACTCTGGGAGTGTATTCCGCTGTCACAATCGTGTCCATCGGAGTCCCGTGGCTCTTCTTGTCGGAGCTGCGGAAGTCTTTCTGCAGCACAACAGGAAGATTCCGGGAGATATGGGTGTTGATCGAAACTCGTGCGGGCGGATCGGACAGCACGAAGCCGACCTCCATTTCGGTCTTTGCGGGCACGAGTATTGTGCGTACGAATGACTCGCCACTCATGCCCTGAGACCACCAGGGCGTCGCGGCACCTTCCGGACGTCCCCCACCACCGAATCGAAAGGCGAATCCCCCACGGCCCTGCCGTACTCGAGCGTTCAGCGTCACGACTCCGTCGACGTCTTCGGGATTCGCGATTGTCATCTTAACCTGCGAGACTGTGCGCTGGTCCTCGACGAGATCGAATGACTCGACATCGGAAATGATAAAACCGGGCATGTTGGTTCCACGGTACCAGTTCTCGACTATCGATGTAAGATGCGATGAATCGTCAGGTGAAATAGCGCCGAGAAGATTCCTGATTTCGACCTGTTGGTATCGGTGACTGTCTAAAAACTCTTCCAGACGCGTGTGGAGTGTATCCTGTCCTACATATGCCCCGAAGAGCGTAAAGAGATGCTCGCTCTTTGTTTCGAGGAGCGATTTAATCAA
Organism: uncultured Ignavibacteria bacterium; assembly: GCA_964415885.1. GTDB lineage: Bacteria > Zixibacteria > MSB-5A5 > JAABVY01 > JAHJOQ01 > CAYQCE01. The sequence continues at coordinate 28,437 of CAYQCE010000025.1, read as the reverse complement.
ATTATGCTCGTGGAGGTCGTCGAGAAGGTCGACGAGCGGTCGCTTCTGAAGCATCATGTTTACTTCTTCTTCGGGCAGCAGTCCGCTGTCAAACCAGAATCCGGAGCGCTCTTGCGGAGCTATTTTGCTTTGAATGAACAGCTCGAGAGCCGTTCCAGCGACAGGCCATTCCGTGGAGGTTATCCTCGTCGTGTTTGTGACATAGTTGGGCAGGATGGAGAAGTCGGCATCGAAATCCTGTTCCGATCGCACACCGAATGCGCTTCTTGCGGTTCCGAGCAGTTCGGTGCGTACGAAAGCGCTGAAATACTGGGATTGAGTCTCGATTGAGCTTTCGGCCTGATTGGCCCGTTCCTGGCGACGCTCGGCAAATCGCCTTTGCATCTCAAAGTCCGCGCCTGCCGAGAGCATTCCCATTTCAGGAATGAGGATTATCTCCGGCTGCACGACCTCCTGTGCAGCAGTCCAGAACCTGCGATATGTGTGAAATTGTATTGGTACCTCGACCAGAGACAGTCTCTCATACGGATAGGTGAGACCGGTTTGGATTTCGTACTCGTCTTTCAAGCTGCGTATCAAACTGGGGATCGTATCTGCGACGGAATCGAGATGAGCTTCGACATAGTCCTGCCCCACAATTGTCTTGAGTGAGTACTCCACGTTGTCCACCACGATTGACTTTTCTGCATAGTTTCCGATTGCGAGCGATACCTGTGGAAGGTTCACGCTGCTTTCGAATACGTGTCGGAGTCCCGAGTTGAGCGTGTCCACGGTTACATCGCCCTGCGAAACCGGGACCATGTCGCGCGGAGTGTCGACCGTGAGTCGATAGTCGGCAAAATGGAAGTCTCCCGTCTGCGGATACGCGGGGCCTCCGGGGACTCCCGGTGTCGGATACCAGTTCGTCTCTGCCGTGAGAAGCAGATAGTCACTGCTAACGAATGCGTACATCTTCGGGATACGAAGTATCCAGATGCTGAAATTCTCCTCGAGCCGTTTGCGCGAGATATCGAGATAGCAGGCTCGTTCATCGATCGATCCGCCATATTCGAGCTCGACAGATGCGGTGTCTCCGGCTTCGAACGGAGAGCTCGGATGTAGCCAGACAAGATGTTCATCCCGGCTGTAAGTGCATTCTCTACTATCGAAACCGGCGGAGGAGATATTCAGGCCGGGATTCAGAGTCAGGAGGATTGAGTCCAGACTCTGGCCTGTGCGGTTTTCGATTGTCAGTTTCGATGCAGCCGTGAACTCGTCACCGTTCAAGGCCACTTCGATGTCGCACCGTGTCATCGATGCCGCCGGTTCAGGCGCGGCCCTCTGCGATTTTTGTGTGAGCATATCCCTGTACCCGCGATCGTCGTATTTGCCGTTGAGATAGAATAACCCTATGAGAATCCCCGCAGTGAGAATCCCTGCTCCCGACACTCCGGCCAGAATGTTCAGCATCTTCGACTGTCTCAATCTTCGCACGAACAGGCTCGACAACAGAATGAAGCCCGTGCCCATGAGGAAATATGCGCCCCGCAGCTTGAGTATTTCATCTGTGTTTCCGAATCCGATTATCTCCGAGTACACTATAGGTGTGTGAAAGCCGAAGAAATCGAGTACGTTGAAGACGTACTGACCGAGCACGATCAGCGATACCATCGAGACGGCTAAACCTATCACGAATACCAGCGCCTGACTTCTAAGGATGTTCATAGCTAAAAATGTTGCGCCAATGGCGAAGACAACCGTCGGAATAGTTATAGCCAGTGAGTAGTAAATATAGGGCATCAGCGCAAACGGTGCGAGCGAGAAGGCCGCATGTATGATGACTGCAATCCCGAGGCCGACGATGTTCAGTATTCCGTAGACGAGCATCAACCCGCCGACTTTTCCGATAACATACTGCGCGTTGGACATCGAGCGAACGTACACAACCTGCGTCGTATCATGAATTCTGTCACGTTTCAACCAGTCGGAGGCAAGGAAAATCGCAATCACGCCCTGATATACGGCGAGCATCTTGATCACAAGAGTGGGCACCGACGATGCAAGTGCATGCATGAAATGGGGTGTGCGTCCGATCTTCGTCGTGATTCCGATAGTCATAAACATGACCACGCCGATCGCAACGACGGAGAATATCCGGAAGGCCCATGAGCGTGAAAGGACCTTGGCCTCGTAGCGCGCTATTGTCCATATCTTGAATAGTGGTGCATTCTTCTTGACGTCCGGAGTCTGCGGGTTCATATCACGCCACCTCCTCCAGACTGCCCTGCGATTCCATGAAGCAGAGGTATGCATCTTCGAGATTCGGATCGACAAGTCTCGCCTCGGGGATCGATTCGCCGCTTCCGACGAAGCGTACGTCATAGCCCTGCGCCGACGGAACGGTCGAGATGACCGGGTAACGTTCCTTCAATTGGTCGAGTTCGAACTGGGAAGAGGAGATCACGAACACTTTTCCCCGCGCCTGCGCGATGAAATCCCTCGGTGGCCCGGAAAACGCAAGCCTTCCGTGATTCAGCAGCGCCATATCTCTGCAGGTCGATGAGATATCGCCGACGATGTGCGTCGAGAGGATAATAATCATGTCGCGCGTCGAGAGGTCAGTGATAATGCTGCGAAAGCGGAGACGTTCCTCCGGGTCGAGACCGACCGTCGGTTCATCCACGATCATTATGCGTGGATCGGTGATCAGCGTCTGTGCGATTCCGAGCCGTCGTTTCATTCCGCCCGACAGTTTCTTGATCCGCCTGTCGCGCGCATTGAACAGCCCGACCTCCTCGAGAAGCTGATCGATTCGATCGAGCCGCTGCGACCTCTTCCGTATTCCGCCGAGTGCGGCGATGTAGTCGAGGAATTCCCATGCCTTGAGCCGGGAGAATACGCTGAAGTCCTGCGGAAGATATCCTATCAGCCTCCTGATCTCCGCGCGATTCTTCTGAAGGTCCATACCGTCTATAGTGACCGTTCCGGAGGTCGGCTTGAGCAGGGTTACGAGTATTCGCATAAGCGTTGTCTTCCCCGCACCGTTTGGACCAAGAAGGCCGAAGAGACCGTTCTCGATAACGAGATTGACATCGCGGAGAGCCCAATTCCGCTGACCGTAGCTTTTGCTTAATCCATCAATGGAGATTCTCAATACCCAACGTCCTTTCTGAGGTCGTTGTCGTGAAACAAGATGCAATGAACTGCACTCGAATGTCAAACTCATTTAGTGATGGGTTTTTGAGTACTGCACACCGAACTCACTAACTTGAAGTCCGTTTAAGACAGACCTCAAGATAAAAAAACGCTCAGCGCAAGGCATGGCGAACGCCTCCGACCATCCGGGCAATAAATCACTCCCACCCGATTGACACTTCCGGGTCTTCAAACTTTCGATTCAATTCATGCTATGTTGGGTAAACGGGAGCGCCGTTGGTAAGTTTCATTCATTGACGGGCACGGGCGTCTCTCCACTCCGCTCGAGCACGGAAAGTAAGGAGAGGAACGTTGATTCGAGGATGTAGCTATGTAGCTCGTTCGATGGACTGAATCAAACAGGACAAGGCGCTTGCCTGATGGGGATTCCCAGCCCGAGGCCGGGCCGTACTTTTCATAATAACCAATACTCTCGAAAACTGCTCCCCCGTGACAGTCTCGCGACAGTGTTGAATATGAGCAAGCCGTTGTCCGAGAAATTCTTAACTTTCCTCGTGGCGCTGATGGTTTTTCTTACTGCGTGAAGAGAAATATCCGCACTATCGTATGCACTCCATTCATCGGCTCCGAGCCGCATGGCCTCACTTGCTCAAGGACAACCTCATCCGCATATGTGATTCGATTGCTTGGCTGTGTAATGATGCCGAAATGTGACTGAGTTCTAACAGGAAACGGGAGCCGTGCGGCTCCCGTTTGAGGAATGTTCAGCTTGTCGAAGAGCCGAATGCTCGATCAGCAGTCCGGTACCCCGTTGCCATCCGGATCGCATGGGTCCAGCCCGGACTGGAAGACGTGGTTTATCAGGTAGACTATGTCGTCAATATCGACTCCGCCGGAGCAGTCCACATCGCCGGACTCGACCGGAATCGGTTCCGATCCACCCTGGAATACGTAGTCGATCACATAGACTATGTCGTCAATATCGATCGAACCGCTCGCATCGGCGTCTCCGCACATGTAGTCCGGACCCTCGAGAATGTGGAACACAAGTGTCATCGTGTCTGTGCTTGACGGGATATCGGAGTCCTCGACTATGACCTGCATGATGTAATCGCCTGCCGCCAGTGCAGTACCGCTCACGCTTGCCGTCTCGCCTCCTGTGAACACGCAGCCGTATGGCGGTTGGCCGAAGATCTTCGTCCAGTTGAACGGAGCGACTCCGCCGACGCACCATAGATCGTAATCGTATGCCTCGCCGAGATTCCCTTCCGGTATATCCTCAGGATAGCACTGGATATGGAGTTCTCCGTCACACATGTCACCGACACCGTCACTATCCTCATCATACTGCTGTGGATTGTCGGCATCGACGCAATTGTCGCAGGCGTCACCGAGGCTGTCGGTATCGCTGTTGATCTGATCGACATTCGGCACGAAATCGCAGTTGTCGAATTCGTTGTCGATCTGATCACCGTCGATGTCGGGATCGCATGCATCGCCGAGACCGTCACCGTCGACATCACCCTGATCGGGATTGGCCGTCATAACGCAGTTGTCGCAGAGGTCGCCGACTCCGTCCTCGTCACTATCGCTCTGGTCGGGATTCGGAGTCTCGGTGCAGTTGTCCATGTAGTCAAACACGCCATCATTGTCGGAATCCATACTGACGAGAGCCTTTAGACAGAAATTGGCCGTATTGTTGAATTCGTGGAGATCAGCCCATTCCGAGCCGGTCCAGTAATAGCTCTGCCCCGGATCGGATGAGGACTCGACAATCACACGGTAGTCGGCGCCGAGCAGGACAGGAACATCCGAAGTCCGGTCATACGGATGACCGCCGTGCGAGAACTCGACGTACAGGTAGAAATCCTCGCCTTCCGAAAGTGCGACCGGATTGGTGAGATCGATCGTATGAAACCCGGAATATGTGCAGGTCCCTGATTCAGAAGTCAGCTCTCCGGACAGATTCAGGCCGTCGAAGTCTGAGTAGATTTTCGCGGTGAAGTCGACATCATCTTCTGCGGTGAAGAACGATACCGCTCTGATTTGGAGCCCGTTCTCTGCAATGAAGGCGTTGAAAGCTTCACTGCAGTCGGTCTTGGTGTCCCGCCAGCCGTGGTAGTCGTGGAAATAGGCCGAGTCATACTGCATCGGCTCGACATTCTGGAACGAAATCGCTCCCATTTCGGGATGTTTGCAGCAGTGTTTGTCGTAGTATGATATCCAGAAGTAGCCGTCATCACCCCACGAGCTGCCCCAACTGTTCTTGCAGAGCCATGCTCCCGGCAATGGCGCTTGCGTGACATGATTGTCGTTCCAGCCGACAATTGCTATCGCGTGATTCGGGTCGGCGCCGCTGGTCGGCGGCTGGTAATGATTGATTCCACTAATGAATGACCCGGAATAGCACATGCATGTCCCAATAACGCCGTGAGTCATGATGAGATTCTTGACCGTGTTTATGTTGCTCAGATCGTTCTCCGCAACGGCCCATACGATATCGCGGGCATAGTAGTAGTGGTAGGATGGATCTGTGCGTGCAGGCGGTACCGAGTACGACTGCCCGTCGATGTCACGTACCGCTCCCTCGCCTCTCGTGAGATACGCCGAGGTCACACGGTAGTCTCCGCCCTGATGAACTGTGAGCCCGCCTCCGGTGGGAGGATCTGTGTCGTCGTTATTGTACTCGTTGAAACCGTTCCACCAGTCGAGGTGATACTCGGCGAGATTCGGCTCGCCCGTTTCTCCGTTGGCATCCCAGTTTCCGTTGACGAGAAGATTTCCCTCGATCGCAGCCATCGCTCCGTGTGTCCAGCAGGTACCGCCGGACTGATTCTTGACCGAGGTCACCAATCCCTGCAATCTGAGATCATAACTGGATGGTGGATCGGCATAAACGACGGCAGGGGCCAATACGGCAATCAACAACAGCCCCACGGCAAAGGCCGCCGGGATCGTTGACACTCTGCGCATCGGCGCACGAAATCCGCTCGTACGTTTTTTGAAGTATTCTGGCATAATAAGGCCTCCGGTATGAAATAGAGGAATCAGTCTAAATTGTAATATCGCAACAAACAGGGAGACGTCAAGCGGTTTCCGACTTTGCGACGGTTATTCATTGCCCTTAAGTGACTGCATACGAATGATATCACGATCGGAAGAGTCCGGTTTGCGCTGCAGTTTTCCTATGGCAATGGCAAATTGCGATTGCATTTATGCAATATATTTGCTACAATGCATATAGTATGAACGAGATTGATAGAGAGGCAATCGAGCGGGATACGATCCTTGACAGTATTGCTGACGGTGTCTTTACGGTCGACAAAGACTGGCGAGTCCGCTCGTTCAACAGGGCTGCTGAAAGAATCACGGGCATACCACGCGAGCAGGCAATCGGAGTTCGGTGCTGCGATGTCTTTCGTGCCTCGATCTGCGAGTCATCGTGCGCCCTGCGCGAAACGATGAAGACCGGCAAGCCGGTTGTGAGCAGGGCGATTTACATCATCGATTCAGCCGGGAAGAAGGTGCCGGTGAGTATCTCCACAGCTCTTCTCAAGGATTCCTCCGGCAGGATAATTGGCGGCGTGGAGACATTTCGCGATATGACCGCGATCGAACGGCTCAGACGCGAGCTCGAGAAACGATACTCATTCCATGACATAATCGGCAAGCACCCAAAGATGCTTCGTCTGTACGACATCCTTCCGAGCATCGCCGAGAGCAACTCGAATGTTGTGATAGTTGGTGAGAGCGGCACCGGCAAGGAAATGGTAGCCCGCGCTATCCACAACCTCTCTCACAGGAAGGACGGTCCCCTCGTTGCAGTCAACTGCGGAGCACTGCCGGACACACTTCTCGAGGCGGAGCTTTTCGGATACAAGAAAGGTGCGTTCACAGGTGCTCAAACGAACAGGGAGGGGAGGTTCGGCAGGGCTGAACATGGTACGATCTTTCTCGATGAGATCGGAGACGTCTCGCCCGCACTTCAGGTGCGTTTGCTGCGTGTATTGCAGGAGAGGAAGTACGAGCCCCTCGGGTCGTCCGACCCGGTTGATGCTGATGTGCGCGTAATTGCAGCCTCTAATCGAGACCTCTCGAGGCTTGTCGAGGAGGGGAAATTCCGCGAGGACCTGTATTACCGTATAAACGTAATCACGATTGAATTGCCGCCCCTGAGAGAGCGCCGAGAGGATATCCCCCTCCTGGTAGATCATTTCCTCGACTACTTCGGTTCTCTCGATTCCGCTCTCGTTTGCGAAATGCACCCTTCAGCAATGTCGGTTCTGATGGAATATGACTACCCCGGCAACGTTCGAGAACTCCGCAATATAATCGAGCACGCCTGCGTGCTCAGCAGAGGCTCGATTATCGAGGCGGGGGACCTCCCTCAGAATGTCCGTGGTGATGATCGCCCGGATGATCTCAGGTCAGAGTCATTCGATGAGCTCGAGGCGCGATTTATCGAATCGATTCTCGCCAGAAACGACTGGAATCGTACTGAATCAGCTCGCGAGTTGGGCATCCACAAGACCACGCTCTGGCGCAAGATGAAGAAGCTCGGGATCACTCCGCCATCCTCTGATGTTGCGTAGCCGCAACATCGAATCTCAATCGCAATTGCAATTACGCAATATAGTAAGGCCTGGTCCGCCAATCGGACATTGTCTTCGCGTGCCCTAATATTATAACTAACAATCGGTTATCCATCTAATGACTTCCGCTTCCGACTTACCGGCACAGTAGCTGCTATACATATTTCATGTTATGGAGCGAGTTGCAATACCGATATGGGACGGCCGAATTTCGCCGGTGCTTGATGCTGCGACCAAGTTGCAGGTTTCGATTCTGATCGATGGTGACATCGAGTCGAGCAAGCTCGTGGAGATCGGAAGTATGCAGGATCATGATCTTGCGCGACTCCTGAACGAGATGGAAATCGATACGATCATCTGCGGCGCCGTTTCCGAGGGACTTTGTGGGCGCTGCTCTCGATTCGGAATCACGGTAGTTCACTCGCAGACCGGTGGAATACGAGAAGCACTTGACAGGTATATATGTTCGCCGCAAAGGGCACATCATCCCCGCATGCAGGATGGCGGGCGGGAGAGCAGACGATAGCTGGAGGAGAAACTCGATCGCCGGTTAGATTCGGCGTAGACGGAGGATTCATGAGAATTGCGATTTCATCAACTGGCACCGAACCGGAGGCCGAAGTCGACCTGAGATTTGGCAGGGCGCCGTTCTTCCTGATTTATGATTCTGAGACGGATGAGTATGAGGTGGTTTCGAATGAAGAGAATTCACGAATGTCGCAGGGCGTTGGGATACAGGCTGCGGAGTTGATTGCCAGTAAGGGCGTTGAGATGTTAATCTCCGGCAAGGTAGGTCCTAAGGCATTCTCTGCCCTCAAAATGGCGGGAATCTCTCCGGTTACATATCATGGCGGAACGGTTAGCGAAGCTGTTGCTATGGCTACGCAGGGTGAACTGCCGGAACTCGGCAGTCCGAATGCCGGGGGTCATGGAAGAGCGATGTAAACGGGAAAGGAAGCGAGTTGGTTGGAGTGCGGGTTTTTAGGAAGAAGCGACAGATAGAGGCGAATAAAGTCGGGAATGACAGGGGTAGCCATGCGCGGAACGGTGGTTCGCTGTTTCTGACCGCATTGATATCGCTCGCAATTTATGACTTACGACGCTCGGACAGTATAATCAGGAGTTTCATTGATGTCGGACTCAGACGGCTCCTCGCGAAAGTAGTCGGTGAGGAAGAGCTTGCCAGGCGAATCGAGGCAACCTGTGAATCCGATATGCAGTTAAATGAATAGTCAATCTAACATTCAAGGATATAGGAGGAAAATATGCCCGGAGGTGACAGAACAGGACCGTTCGGAGATGGTCCGTTGACAGGACGCGGCGCAGGATTGTGCAAAGGATACGACTCTCCCGGATTCACGACAGCTCCAGGCTGGGGCAGAACGGCAGGAAGGGGCTTCGGACGCGGCAGGGGCGGCGGACGAGGCTGGCGCAACCGCTTCTATGCCACGGGTCAGCCGGGCTGGATGCGCGGGTGGCGCTGGAACCGGGGAGATGAACTCCCTGAGCAGATGTTCTACGATGACGACGATGCTGTCGAACTGAGGCATCGGGCCGCGTTGCTGAAGTCGGAACTCGAGGAGATCGAACGAAAGCTCGGAAGCTCGAAGAAGAAATCGAAGAGAACCGCTTCGGATGAAGGGAACAGAGAGGATTGATATGAAAGGACAGGGGAGAGGCGGCGGACGCGGATCACGACAGGGACAAGGCCAGGGGCAGGGTCGCGGCCTCGGCGGAGGCCGTGCTCAGGGGCCCGGCGGGCAGTGTGTCTGCCCGAAGTGCGGAGCTACCGCGCCGCATGAGCGCGGAAACCCATGTAACAGGATCGACTGCCCAAAGTGCGGCACTAAGATGACGAGAGAGTAGAGAGGAAGTGAATTGAAGATAGCGGTGGCAAGCGGCAAGGGCGGAACCGGAAAGACTCTGGTGGCCACGAATCTCGCTGCGGCGTTTGCGTCAGTATCTGATAATGTGACGTACGCCGATCTGGATGTCGAGGAACCGAACGGCCACATCTTCCTGAAGCCATCGATAGTGAAGCAAGTCGATGTCAAGCTGATGATGCCGGAGTTTGATCTCGAAAAGTGCAATCTATGCGGAATCTGCTCCGATGTTTGCGAGTTCAACGCTATCGCCATGCTCGGAAACAAGCCCGCCCTGTTTTCGTCTCTGTGCCACGGTTGTGACGCATGCTTCAGATTATGTCCTGAGGAGGCAATCTTCAGATCCGCACGTACCGTTGGGAAGGTTAGAATCGGTGCCAGCCGTAATCTGGACTTCATGTCCGGCCTTCTTAATGTCGGTGATTCCACGACCCCTCCAGTTAGCAGAGCAGTGAAAGATGCATTGCCTCCTCAGCGACTTGCTATCATAGACGCCCCGCCGGGGACTTCATGCCCCGTAGTCGAAGCAGTAAAAGACAGCGACTTCGTCATTCTCGTGACCGAGCCGACACCGTTCGGCCTGAGTGATCTTAAACTCGCGTGTGGCATGGTGGAGGCGCTCTCAATCCCATATGGAGTTGTAGTCAACAGGGCCGACACTCCATACCCTGAGGCAGAGGACTTTCTGAAACAAAAACAGATCGAGCCTCTGATAGAGATTCCGTTCGACAGAGGCATAGCTGAGAACTACTCGGCCGGTAATTTGCAGTTCCTGACAGATAAGCGTTTCAGGGATAGAATTCTCGAATTGCGCGATAAGATCCTCGAGGCGGTTAAAGTATGCGCGAATTAGTGATTGCCAGCGGAAAGGGCGGGACAGGGAAGACGAGTATTGTGGCATCGCTTGCACGTCTTTCCGGAGACAACGTCCTCGTGGACTGCGACGTCGATGCCGCAAACTTGCACCTGGTTGTTGGACATACGGTGGTGGAGCGCCACGATTTCTCGACCAGCAAGCGAGCTTCGATCGACACACAGAAATGCACCGGCTGCGATATCTGCAGAGAATGGTGCACTTTCAATGCCATCCATATCCGTGAGAAAGACGAGGCTTACATTGTCGACCCATATGAATGCGAGGGCTGCGGACTATGCTACCACGCCTGTCCGGCGGATGCTGTCGATTTCATGCCTGTAATTTCAGGAGAATGGTTCCGTTCGGAGAGCGAGTACGGGCCGTTTCTGCACGGTAAACTCGGGATCGCAGAGGCGAACTCAGGAAGACTCGTTTCGCTTCTGCGAACGCATGCCCGAAACGTCGCTGGAGACATGGGCAAGGACCTGGTGATCGCGGATGGTCCGCCCGGAATCGGGTGCCCGGTAATCGCCTCGCTCACCGGCGCGGATTATCTTCTGGTTGTAACCGAACCCTCTCTTTCAGCGACTCACGACCTCGAGAGATTGCTTCAGCTCGCATCACACTTCGAGATCGCGGTAGGAGTGCTGATAAACAAGTTCGACATTAACGTCGATATGTCACAACGTCTGGAGCGCTCATTGGACTCCAAAGGAATCGCCACGCTGGGTACAATACCGTACGACCAGAGATTCACCGAGGCACAGCTTCAAAGGAAGTCTTACATAGAGGTCGCCGATAGCGGAGCGCGCAAACGAATAGAGAGTATCTGGGACAAGTTGCTCTCGAAACTCACGGAGACTGACGACGCCCGGAAATCCGGCGTTGCACAATAGTCGCATCGTTAATCACGTGGACAATCCCGCAAGTTCTCCCCCGCAGCTATCTCAAGGCAGCCAAATCGGCATTCATGCATACCTGAACAGTGGGCGATAGTCCCTTAGAATTTTTTCTTGCGTATCTGAAGCAGCCTGTAGTATCATTAATTCAAATTGGCCGCCCACGGCTATTCCAAAAATTGCAGAGTCCATCATACTTTGACTGCCTTTGTCACTGGCGGCCTGTCCGTGATGATTGAATTGCTTTAACATATATTTCCTATCACTCCCAAATCTCTAACTTCTCAGGAGGTACCATGCGAAGGCTACTATCCGCAGTCCTCATTGCAGGCATCCTTCTGCCATGTATAGTCATGGCTGCTGATGTACTGGATGTCGATAAGACCCGGTATATCAACGATGATGGATTCCTCGGTTATGTTCCCGATCGTTTCATCGTGGTCCTGAAGGATCATGTTGAGGTCGATCATGCCAGGGAAATGCAATCTCCGATGGCGCTGTCTCAAAAGAGCGGATTCTCGGATCTCGCTCAGAGATTCGGCGTCGTCCACTCACGACCACAATTCCTTGGCTCGGATCTTAAAGCGAACGCCAACCCGACACGGGAGGCACGGAGTCTTGCCCGCCACTACAAGGTTTATCTCGAGCGCGAGAATCTCGACGAGGCGATCAAGGCTTACGAGCAGCATCCAATGGTTGAGCGGGTGGAGAAGATCGGCGTGCATACTGTTTTTGCAACGCCGAACGATCCGTACTATGATGATCCCCCCGGCGGCTATGCTTATGATCAGTGGCACTACTGGGATGCGAACGGAATCAACGCCGATCAGGCATGGAATGTCGAGACGGGCAGCCAGAATGTGATCGTCGGTGATCTGGATATCGGGACGAAATACGACCACGGCGACCTTGGAGGAAGCAATCCTCCGGGCCCAAACGATGCCAGCACGAACGGTAACATCTGGATCAACACCAACGAGGTCGTCGGCAACGGCGTCGACGACGACGGCAACGGCTATGTTGACGATATCCTCGGCTGGGATTTCGTCGAAAGCACAGACTGGTACTCCTACTCCTGCATCGATATCGATTGCGGGGGGGCGGACAACGATCCGTCCGATGGTGACGGTCACGGTACCCACACCGCCGGTACTATCGCCGCTATCACGAACAATGGCTACTCAGTGGCCGGTGTTGCGGGTGGTTATGGTGACGGCACTTTCAACGGCGGCGGCAACGGCGTGAAAGTCGTCCCGTGCCGCATCGGATATGTCCTCGACTACTGGATCTATGGCGCGACGGGTGTTGTGATCATGGACTATGTCGCCGAGGCGATGTACTACATGGCAGACCTCAAAGACGCCGGCTGGAATGTTGCCGCAATCAACTGCTCGTTCGGATCGTCGAACAGCGGTGGACTCTCTTCAGCGGCGAGCTATCTGATCGCGCGGGATGTCGTGATCTGCGTGGCTGCCGGAAACTCCAGCTCCTCGAGTGCGAGCTATCTCAGCTCTCGCGGCGACTGTCTCGATGTTGCAGCCACCGATCAAAGTGGCAATCCCGCCAGTTTCACGAATTATGGCAGTTGGGTGGATATTGCGGCCCCGGGTGTCGATGTGGTTAGCACGATAACAGATCCCGCCGATCCCGGTGGAGACTATATCGCCGCAATGGATGGAACGTCCATGTCCTGCCCGCATGTGGCCGGAGTCGTTGGTCTGCTCGAGTCGTATAATCCGTCTCTCAGCGCAACCGATAAGATCAATATCATTACAGACCCGGCAAACACTAACCCTTACGGGGGCAGTCTCGATCTCGGCGCAGGCATCGTGGATGCCTACAAGTGTCTGCAGGCTGCGGGCGGCGGATGCGATCTCGCTGCCGATTTCTCCGGTTCACCGACCTCCGGTTGCGAACCACTGACTGTCAGCTTTACCGATCTCTCGAGCGGAAGCGGAATCGACGGCTGGTCGTGGACATTCGGAGACGGCGGATCATCGAACTCGCAGAATCCGAATCACACATACAATGGTCCGGGCACCTACTCGGTATCACTCACAGTCTCCAGCAGTGGACAGGGCTGCGATGACACCGAAACCAAGACGAGCTACATAACGGTCAACCCGCTTCCGACAGCGGCGTTCACCGGCTCGCCGACATCCGGCACCGAGCCGCTTACGGTCGATTTCACCGACCAGTCGAGCAATGCCACGAGTTGGAGTTGGGACTTCGGCGATGGCGCAGGAACCTCGACGCAGCAAAACCCGAGCTATACATATAAGAGTGCGGGCACGTATACCGTCACACTCACCGCGAACAACTCCTGCGGCAGTGATGTCGAAGAGAAGGTCGACTATATCACAGTCGATCCGTGCATAGCCCCGACCGCAGCATTCACAGGCAGTCCGACATCGGGCGACGCTCCGCTGACTGTCGATTTCACGGATCAGTCGAGCAATGCCACGAGTTGGAGTTGGGACTTTGGCGATGGCTCAGGAACCTCAACGCAACAGAATCCGAGTTACACCTATGATGCGCCGGGCACTTTCACCGTAACTCTGACCGCAACCAACTCCTGCGGCTCGGATGATGAAGTCAAGACAGACTATATAACTGTGACCTGCACAGCGCCGGTGGCAAACTTCACCGGTTCACCGACATCGGGATATGCACCCCTGACTGTCGATTTCTCCGACCAGTCGACCGGTGCAACGTCGTGGTCGTGGGATTTCGGTGACGGCTTCGGTTCCTCAACGCAGCAGAACCCGAGTTACACGTATGACACTCCGGGGACCTACACCGTAGCGTTGACAGCTGCCAATAGCTGTGGTAATGATATCGAAACAAAGACGAACTACATCACGGTATCCGAGGCACCATCCGAGTACGCAACGCTGCCCTACTCGACCGGGTTCGAATCGGGCTCATTTGACGCCTACTGGTTCACACAAACCAGCAGTTCGGAAGGGCGGATTCAGATTACGAGCTCCAACAGTCCTCGTGGATCATACCATCTCACGATGGATGACAACACCAACGGCGGTGACTATGCCCAGAACGAGGCCTGGCTGAAGGTTGACCTCGCGGGCAAGAGCGATGTTGAACTCACTTTCTGGTGGAAGGAATTTAGTGATGAGGATCACACCCAGGACGGCGTGTTCTTCTCCGACAACGGCGGTAGCAGCTTCAGCAAGGTCTACAATCTTACCGGCGGATCAACAACCTATCAGGAGATTGTTCTCGATCTCGATCAACTCGCGTCCGGTGCAGGGCTGAGCCTGACGAGCACGTTTGTGATCAAATTCCAGCAGTATGACAACTACAGCATCACGACCGATGGTATGGCGTTTGACGACATCAGCGTGACATCTCTGGATGCTCCGCCGGTCGCAGACTTCACCGGTTCGCCGACATCCGGCAGCTTCCCGCTCGAGGTCACGTTCACCGACCAGTCATCAGGGAATCCGACGAGCTGGAACTGGGATTTCGGTGATGGTTCCGGGACGTCCACGCAGCAGAATCCGACCTATACCTACAACAGCGCCGGAACATACACTGTATCGTTGACTGTTACCAATGCTTTCGGATCCGATGAGGAAGTTAAGGTCGACTATATTACTGTGACCACGCCTCCTCCGCCTACGGCTGATTTCAGCGGCGATCCGACCAGCGGCACTGCTCCGCTGACGGTAGACTTCACCGATCAGTCGTCCGGGAATCCGACGAGCTGGAGCTGGGATTTCGGTGATGGAGTCGGTACATCATCCGCGCAAAATCCGAGCTATACGTATGACAACCCCGGCACATACACAGTGTCACTCGCAGCAACGAACGCCTACGGTTCGGACACGGAGACCAAGACTGACTATATCACGGTTAATGAGGCCGGTCAGGACCTGTCTCATGTGCACAACATCGCGGTATCTCACGGTTCATTCTGGAGATGGCGCTACGGCAGTGCAACTGTGACCATCTACGATGCAGGTGGAAGTCCCTTGTCGAATGCCACCGTGTACGGCGTCTGGTCCGGACCGACCGGTGCAAGCGCGAACGGTACTACTAACAGCAGCGGCCAGGTGACATTTACTACCGGATGGATTCGTACCTCAAGCGAATTCTGTTTCGAAGTTACGGACGTAACGCATTCAACCCATACGTATGACCCGGCCTCCAACGAGGTAACCAAGGCATGCGAGAGCGGTTGGGTATTCAGTACGGGTGACGGACCGATGGCGGGCTTGGAAAAGGAGCTACTCCCGACCGAGTTCTCACTCGATCAGAATCATCCGAATCCATTCAACCCGTCGACTGAGATATCATTCAGTCTGCCCGCCGGTACGCACGTTACCCTCGAGATATTCAATATCTCGGGCCAGAAGGTGACTACACTCGTTGACAGGTACTACGGCGCAGGACACCATTCAGTGACATGGGAGGCATCCCACGCGGCATCCGGCGTCTATCTGTATCGCCTAACGACAGAGCAGGCGGTCGAGACGAAGAAGATGCTGCTTCTCAAGTAGCGGCAGACTTCACGATTCTCATTGGAAGGACAGGCACAAAGCCTGTCCTTCACTGTGTTGAAAAAAGCAGTCGACACACCGAGGGTGGTCTCCCCAGTCCTTTCTGTTTGCCTGAGACGTATCCACTTACGGGGCTTGTTTGAGATCCCCAATGAGGATATGATTGCGCGCGAGCGAAGCCGGAGCGGCAACCTCGGAAACTCCCGAGTTGCTTCGTCAGGGGAGTTGTTGCGCTCGGCGTGCCGGGCGTGTGACCTTCCGGATTACCTTGCTGATCAAACGATCAGATATCTGAGCGATAATTGTTGCTATCATGAATGCAGCTTTCGCAGTAATGAGCTTGTTCAAGTGTATCTTCATCTCACTCCTCCTTTAGTTTTGATTCGCGAAGCACCTTCTGCAACAGGTGAGAAAACTGACTGATCAGAGATATCCATATTGGGGAGCTTCTTACTACAATCTTCGAGCGTTGACTCTGTGAGGATGTCGAGAGTTACCTGGAATGGGCGGATGAATCGGGGTTCGGCAGCGGAGTCATGCGTTTGATCAGTCCTCTGGGCTTATATCTTGGCTCGTCTTGAACTCATCGGCAACGGAGAGTCTCTTCAGAGGCACAACCTTTAGCGGACACTGATCCTCGGTGGACTTCTCGTGTGCAGATTCCCAGATCGACTCGATAGCACGAGTGGCGTTACGATACAGGTTCTCTTCACCGATTCTCGCGAGGAGTCCCGTACGGCGCATGACATCGAGCACGGAGTCGTTCAATCCGCTGAAAGAAATGCGGATTCCCTGCTCGTGCAGACGGGATACGAGAACGGCCAGAGCCTCCTCACCGGACGCATCCAGCTCGTTTATACCGTTGCCGACTATAAGCACATGTCTCAGCTTCGGCATCGATCTGACGAGATCGAGGACCTGGTTTTCGAGATAGCTGACGTTGGCAAAAAACACCGACCCGGCGTATCTAAGGACAGCGATATGCTGGCACTGTTCAAGCTCGAAACGAGAGCGGTTCCGGTAAGTGCCGTCCGGATGCAGGGAGAGCATCGCGATCGCCGGTTTCATGTTACGCAGCAGATAGAGCAGGAGCGAGAGCACGACGCCTATCATTATGCCCCGGTCGAGATGAGGAGCGAACATGAGAGTGAAAACGAAGCTAACCACGCCAATAATGCCATCGGCGGGCTGAGCTTTCCAGGCGTGAACGAATGCGTTGATATTTAGCAATCCCACCACAGCCATCATTATTATCGCCGCAAGCACGGCCTGTGGCAGATGATACAGGAGTGGTGTGAGAAAGAGCAGGGTGATCAGCACAACAATGCTGCTGAATACGCTGGAGAGACCGGTGGCCGCACCCGCCTGGAAGTTTACAGCGGATCTCGAGAACGACCCCGACACGGCATAGCTCTGCGAGAATGAACCGAGCACGTTGGCAAGTCCCTGACCGATGAGTTCCTGATTCGGGTCGAGACGCTGTCCCGTCCGGCTCGCCATCGCCTTTGCAATCGAGATCGCTTCCATGAAGCCGAGCAGAGCTATAATCATTGCAGTTGGGAGGAGATTGAGAATTGTGTTCAGCTCGATTCTCGGAGTCTTCATACCGGGGATTCCCTGCGGGATGGTGCCGACAACCGCTCCACCGCCCCTCATCGTAAGAGCCTCGGTGTCGAGCGGTGAACTCCCTACCTTTATTCGCCAGTTTCGGCCGTCAATCCCGGCACCCGGCGGCACCGCGTCTGGATGAGCGAAACTCAACTCCTCTCCATGCTCAATACCAACCAGTACAAACTGGCGCAGCTTCTGACGCTGCTCATGTGCGATATCCTCCAGACTGTCAATGCGTGCATTCAGAAGGTTAAGTCGATACTCTACTCCGATTGCTGCTGCAGAGTGTTCGCCCTCTGTCTTTTTGAGTTGCTGAAGCTCGGAACGCTGCTGAACTCTTGCGTCGTATACTTTCGACAGTTCATGCATCGACGCATTGAATTCGCCGACAATCTCGTGCACCTCCGGCGATTCTATCTGATCGACTGTGGTGATTTTGTTCCGCTCGAAGCCGATCGCCCATGAGATGACGGTAGTGAGCGCTACCGCTACCAGGACATTTGGTATTCGCGGGTTGATCTTTCTAAGGAGGATCATTACTGCGAATGCGAGTGCCGCAAGACCGAGAGTCGGCCAGTGTGTGAAATAGAGCGCGGACTTGATGACGTTGTAAACTGTCACATAGTGATGTTCCGCGCTATCCACATAGACGCCGAATATCTTCGATAGCTGTGACGTCGCAATGATAATAGCGGCCGCATTCGTGAAACCGTTGACAACCGGATGCGAAAGGAAGTTCACGACCAGTCCGAGTCGGAAGAGGCCGAGCAGGAACTGGAAAGCTCCAACTATTAGCGCAAGCAGGATTGCGTAGGCGACAAACGCCTCGCTGCCTGCGGTGGCAAGAGGTTGAAGGGCTGTGGATGTCATAAGCGAAACGACTGCCACAGGACCTGTCGCAAGCTGTCGGCTCGAACCAAACATCGCAGCAATCATGGGCGGGAGAAAGGACGCATACAGGCCGTAATGCGGCGGTAGACCGGCAAGCTGCGCATACGCCATCGACTGCGGAACCAGGACGAGAGCGACGGTCAGGCCGCCGATAGCATCCCGTCTCAACGAGTCGAATGTGAATCCTTCGAACCAGGCGAGAAATGGGAGAAATCTCAGGAGCTTGGAATCTGAAGGCAATCTCTATTCTCCTTAACGTCAACATAGCGTTCCAGCGGATCGGAGCCTAATCCGTTTCTGTCAGGATGTTGCCGATGCTGTAGAGCACATCTGTCGATCTCACGACTCCGACGACTTTTCCGCCTCTGAGAACCGGTACGAAGCTCATGTCGTTGTTGACCATAGTCTCAATGATTCGCTCTATCCTTGCGTCGTGCGGCAGCGTCATCCGTATCCTGCCCATGATCTCGCTGACCGGTCTCTCGATACGTTCTCGCAGATGCTCGATCACATCCTCGTCGTCATACCTACCGGGCTTGCGATCTCTCTGGATCGACGGATCACGCTCGCCCGAGCGCTCGGAGGTTTCCTGAAGTGCATCCGGGGCGAGACCTTTGAGGATGTCTTTCCGTTGGATTACACCTATGAGCTGATACTTTTCGTCGAAGACGAGCACGAACTGCGGCAACATTGTGCGGCCTCCAGCCTCGATCTGAGAGCGCTCGAGAGCCGCTATGGCTTGACGAAGTGAAAACCAGTGTGGCACGTGAGGATAGCTGTCCAGAGGAATCATGATGTCTTCGGCTGAGACTTGCATGCCGTAACTCCTTCCAGACTCGGAAGCGATCGAATTCTCGGACAAGAGCATCTCTGCCGATGCCAGCCGGATTGTAGATTGGAAACTACACTATCACAATGTTCAGCACAAGCGAATTTTCGTCTATGACTCGATCTATGCGTCAGATGGGACTTCAATCTGCCGGAATAGCGGAGTCGTAAAGTAGTCAAACTACCCCGTTGGCTCCGCTTTAGCCAGCCGATCGCGTTAAGGTCGAACGGAAACGCCCGTATATCGGACCGCACGATGCCGGGTTTCGTGTTCCGACATGCGCGGATTGTCCCCTCGCAAGAATAACAGATGTCTTCTGTCCAGATTGTCCCGCAATAAGTTTTAAGACTTGCGGATTAATCTCTGTCGGATTAGAATACTGTCGAATCTGGACCCTTTGGTATTGGAAGGACAAGCGATTGGCAATCTTAAGTATTCTGTCCGGTTCATTCTGTCACGGAGACAGAGTAGCGAAAGAAGTCGCGGAGAAGCTTGGACTGGAGCGAATCGACGATCGCATATTCGAGATGACTTCCGAGCGATATGGAGTAGATCGTGATAGGCTCACGAAGTCGCTAATGGGCCAGAAGTCATTCTTGAACAAGGTCACTCGGGAACGTGAGAAGAGCATCGCCTATCTGAAACTTACCCTCGCTGAGCTAATCCGGTCAGATAACAAACTGATTATCGGGTGTGTGTTTCACCTGATCCCGCGCACGATTGCACATGTCCTGCGTGTCTGTGTAATCGCGAATTTTGACTACCGAGTCAAAGTTGGCGTCGAGGAGACCGGCAAGAGCGAGGGCGCTGTTCGCAAGATGATCCACGAGTACGATGAGGATCTGAGTCGCTGCACGAATTTTTTGTTCGAGAAGGCACCCTACGATGAGAGCCTTTACGATATCGTGCTGCCGATGCATGATAGGTCGGTTACGGACGCGGTCAGCAGCATCTGCGAGCACGCCCGAAGCGAACCAGTGAAGACTACGGAGCGCTCAAAGCAGGCGGCGGAGGATTTCGTACTCGCAGCGCAGGTCGAAAAGGAGCTCGTCGAGGAGGGGCATGACGTGGACGTCTTTGCTGAGCAGGGAAATGTGGTCGTGCTGGTTAACGAGTATGTTATGCGCCAGAAGCACAACGAGGAAGAGCTGAAGAGCATAGCAGGGAAACAACCCGGTGTCGCTGATGTCACCGTTCGCATAGGTCCGAAATACACTCCACCTCCGATCAACCCATGGTCGCGTATAGAACCGCCGCCGAAATTCCTGCTTGTCGATGATGAGAAAGATTTCGTGGAAACACTTTCAGAGCGACTGCAGACCAGAGATCTTGAATCCTCCATCGCTTACAACGGCGAAGAAGCACTCGAGATGCTCGGTGAAGACATCCCCGACGTCATGGTGCTCGATCTTATGATGCCCGGAATTAACGGGATCGAGGTTCTCGAGCGAGTGAAGAATGAGCATCCCGAAGTCGAGGTGATTATCCTGACCGGGCACGGCTCGGAACAAGAGCGCGAGCGTGCCGAGGAGCTCGGGGCTTTTGCATATCTGCGCAAGCCGGCGAATATAGATGAACTCGCGAGAGTTATGAAAGAGGCCTACCGCAAAGCGGAGAAGAACCGGAAGCAATAGAATCCGGTCTGACCGTGATAGGTCCAGGAGCGACCAGGTATCTGCATGTGAGATAGCAGGAGACGTTATTACGCACAGCGAACTGGACAGGAATAACGGATCGATGGATGATAGTCCATTCGAGGGGCTGCACAGGGAGCATGGCGAGAAAGTTCCCACACCATATCGGCGACTGTGGCGATTCTCGATTCTTTTCACACTCCTGACCGCGCTGGTGCCGCTGGCAATCATGACCGCGATCAAGTACCATCAGGATCAGGAAGCGGTCAAGACGGAAAGTCGTTTCACGGTCTCGCTGATTGTATCCAACACCAAGAGGTCACTGGACTATGTAATCGAAGAGCGTCACTCGGTCCTTTCGCTGATGAGCGCGAGAAGGACCTACGACGAACTGAACAGCGACTCGATGCTCGCCTCGATACTGCGTGATCTCAATCATTCGTTTGGGGGATTTGTCGATCTCGGACTTATCGATTCCGACGGTAACCAGCTCTACTACGTGGGGCCGTACGATCTCGAAAACAAAAACTATCGAGATCAAGCCTGGTTTCATGAGGTATCGCTCCGAGGCGCGTACGTGAGTGACGTATTCATGGGACACAGAAACCTGCCTCACTTTGTCGTGGCCTTCAGGCATGAGAAAGAGAACGCGGACTTCTTCATAATGCGCGCCACTCTCGATATGGAACTCCTCAACAAGCAGGTCTTCTCGCTGAATCTCGACAAGTTCACCGACGCATTTATCATCAATCGCTCGGGAGTTTTACAGACAGCATCCGCCTATCATGGTGGAATTCTCGACTCGGTCGACATGAACATCTCGCCCCACTCGCGGAACCGGGATGTAATAGAGGATTACAGCGAAAACGGCAGGTGGGTGACTCTCGGCTACGCATACATTGAGGATACCCCGTTCATTCTGGTTGTCATACGCAAACAGCCCCTGCACTTCATGAGCTGGGTCGTACGGCGTTCCGACCTGATCTGGTTTTTGCTGCTCAGTGTGTCGCTGATACTCGTGGCGGTCTTCTACACACACACGCGAATGATACGGTATCTGCGCCATTCGGACATGCGGCGTGCAAAGCTCCTTCACAATATCGAGTATACGAACAAGATGGCCACTATCGGCCGTATGGCAGCCGGTGTAGCGCATGAAATAAACAACCCGCTGGCGATCATAAATGAGAAAGCGGGTTTGCTCAAGGATATGGTCTCGTTCCAGAAGGACTTTCCTCAGAAGGAGAAGGCGAACGATCTTGCCGAGGTTATTCTTGGATCGGTTGAAAGATGCAGCAGGGTAACCCATCGGCTCCTCGGATTCGCCCGGCGCATGGATGTCCGCAAGGAGGAGATCGATTTACCAGGCCTTGTCAGGGAGGTCGTCGGATTCCAGAAATCTGAGGCTGAGCATCGCAAAATCCAAATCAATGTGGACACAACACACTCGATTCCGCATATTGTAAGTGACAGGGGTCAGCTTCAGCAGGTTCTGCTGAACATAATCAGTAATGCCATGGCTGCGGTGTCGGATGATGGTCGTATAGACATAACTATCTCTCAGGCCTCTGAAAGAGAAATCGCAGTCAAGATATCTGACAATGGGTCCGGAATCTCCAAACGGAACCTCGAGCACATCTTTGAGCCGTTCTTCTCAACCAAGGGAGAGTTCGGGACGGGTCTCGGGCTCTCAATAACTCGCGACATCGTGAGAAGACTCGGCGGGTCAATTGATGTCGAGAGTCAGGTTGGTAAAGGCACAACTTTCACGGTCGTTCTGCCAATAGAGGAACAGGAACGAGAGGTTTAGCTTATGTCGGAATTCAGAGTTTTGCTCGTTGATGACGAAGAAGAGTTGGTCAAGACGATCGTGGAGCGCCTCGGGTACAGAGGAGTCGAGGCCGAGTATTCGCTGTCGGGTACGGATGCGTTGACAAGAATGGAGATGCGACCGTTCGATGTCGTGGTACTGGACGTCAAGCTTCCCGGGATGTCGGGTATCGAAGTCATGAACCGGATTAAGAGAGATTATCCGGGTACTCCGGTATTGATGATAACCGGGCACGGTTCTCCTGCAGAGGAGACCGATGAGGTGCCCGAAGGCGCTATAGACTATCTCCCGAAACCAATTGACCTCGAAACTCTTCTGGACAAGATGTATAAGGCGGTGGGCAGAATTGAGCAGCAATGATAGTGCATCTGTGGAAGACCTGATCAGAGAGAGAAGCCTCGCATTTTTCGGAGCCATTATGGCCTCGGTATCCCACGAACTCAACAATGTGATTTCGATAATAGATCAGAGCTCCGGGCTGCTCGAAGACTATGCGATGATACTGGAGCAGGGGAACACGCCCCCGTCCGACAAGCTCAGGTCGATTGCGGATCGAGTCGGTCGTCAGACGAAACGAGGGCTCGAGATAATCAGTCGCTTGAACAAGTTTGCGCATTCGGCGGATCATCCGAAAGTCGAATGCAATCTGCCCGACATCGTGGTAAACATTACCGCGCTTTCGGATCGACTTGCGGCTATGAAGAAGGTCGAGCTGGAGACCTCGGTTCCGGAACAGCCGGCCATAGCCGAAATCGATCCGTTCAGCCTTCAGCAGTTGTTGTTTTCAACTATCAGAGGCATGCTGGATTGCTCACAAGGTGGAGAACGAATCGTATTGTCAGTCGAAATGGATGAAGACGGCGTGGTCGTTACTGTGACCGGTTCGGGGATAGAGTATAGGTTTGAGCCGGGAGTCGTCGAGACTCATCTGGCACAGATGATCCCGGCTGAGGTAACCGCGAGCGAAACAAACGGTGTGTCTGCTGTCGTTTTAAAGCTCGATGGGGGAGAGGTCGGGAAAACGCTTTAGGCGAATATTCGTTGGCATCGGAGGATATGATGGAATCTGCGAGAGTATTGATAGTGGACGACGAGGAGGATTTCCGCGAGACTCTGGCCGAGAGAATGGAGGCTCGGGGGATGACAGTCGATCGAGCCGAGAATGGTGTCGTGGCGCTCGATGTGGTGAAAGAACACAAGTACGACGCGATTGTGCTCGATCTCGCGATGCCGGAAATGGACGGCATTGAGACGCTGAAACGTCTTCTCGAGTTCGATCACAATTTACAGGTGATAATGCTCACAGGACATGGGTCGGTTAAGGATGGAGTCGCCGCGGTGAAGGCAGGCGCTGTTGATTTCCTCGAGAAACCGGCAGACATAGAGTCTCTTGTGATAAAGATTCATGACGCTCAGGCAGAGAGCCTTCAAAGGTTCGAGAAAGACCTCGATGACAAGATATCCCATTTGCTGAAGCGAAAGAGCTGGTAACCGAGAGCGCAAGCGGTCAGATTCGGCCTGCCACACAATGTGAATGCAGAACAAAAGGCGAACGTTTAGTAGACTCCCGCCTCTAGTAGTTGAGTACCAAACGGGGATCGGTATTGAGACAAGAACGTCAGTTGGAAACATATCTTTCACAGCCCTTAAGCAGACCACTGAGCCTAAGCCATAAAGGGTGATATTACAGGCGCTTGAATCAAATAGCGGTGTCCGGACTTAATGCTGCTATTGCAAGCACCGTCCGGATAGAGGTGACCGTGAATTCGCAGCGAATGACGGCCTGATGACGGCGGTTTGAGTGCAAGATGATTTCATGCCACATCCGGCTCTGCCTCGACGATTCTGCGGAGCGATTAACCCTCTCGGCTCATCGATTGCACGGGATGGAGCTTCTGCGAGGGACAACGATTGCGCGTCGGTGAGCAGCGAAACATGGGTACAGAACCTGGACTGGCACCGGATGTCACCACGCATCATGGGAACATGTCTGAGCAACACTCACGTGAGGCCGCGAATTTCAGTTATCTCCCCTGTCCAGTCATTACTCCCAAACTTGAAATCCACAATATCACCGACCTTTTTCAACATCAGCAATCTTGCCACTGGTGCGTCAAGTGTTACCATATCAGACAGCAGTTCAAGATCCCATTCTGCCGGACCGATGATGTTGTAAGTGTGTGATTCCTTTGTCATTGTGTTGACAACAGTTACCGAACATCCGAATGAGACTGTTTCCGGCACACTGCCACTCAGGTCGACTCTTTCGCCATTCAGGTAACTTTTGAGCCGTTGCATGCGTTCCAGCAGCAGCACCTGCTTTTCTCTGGCAGCATGATACTCAGCATTTTCCTTAAGATCACCAAGCTGGGCGGCTTCACCGATGGCTTTGGAGTTCTCATCGATTGCTTTCTTGATCTCAGTGATCTTCTCATTCAGAATATTGTAAGTACTCTTCAGAATCCAAACTTGCATTGCTTCATTCCTCAACTTCGTGTACGAATCGCAAAAAAAGTGATGCTAAAGCATGCACTAAGTTAATAAGCAGCTGTTTTCCTCGCAACTTCTTTTCGATACCGTATGCTGCGTTTCAGCCGCAAGGTGGCGGGTGCCCCCTTTCGGATGGCTTTATCTTATGGTTAGGTGATGTCCGATTGGTCCTCGAATCAGTATAGAGGTGCAGGGACTCGCAGCGCCGGACACGAACGAATGAGTCCCTCAAGCCTGTTGCCGCGGGGGTAATTCGGCGATAAGCCGTTTTGCATTTTGCGGCACAGGTTTCAGTATTACATTTGTGTTGACGTTTTTTGATGTAGTTTCATCTGTTTTGATCTGAAGTTGCCACAAGAACGTAGCAAGTGGTTATAGTAACTCGTTTAACAGCGGCCTAACAAATCAGGCAATTTGGGTATCTGGAATGATACAGGAAGAGCATTTCTTCTCACTCGATAGCAGATAGGCGTTTGGATCGTGGTAAATTGCACTACTCGGTAACCAGTCCCAGAAATCCCCGAGGTCGTCACGTATCTCCTCCACAAGGAATTGTGGTATTTCTGTGGTCTCCTGTTCGAAGAATTGCCGGAGTTGAGGATCGGTTTTCAATCGTTTCCGAATCTTGGTGTAGTATTTGACTCGAGCGTAGCGTTCCGATGAAAATGCCCGTATAACGTTCAGCCATCTCGGAATCGTCTCTCCGTTCGCCCTGAATCGCCGCATCGCGAGCCGGGGTGAAAACGAGTACTTTGTCACATCGATCAGGCGATCATAGAATTCCAGCCATGAATAGTTTAGTGGTTTTATGTTCATCTGGATGTTACTGAGAAAATGAAAGGGAAAAGGTATGACACGGTTCGCTCGCTGAAATTCCAAATTCAAAGGTGCCGCCTGTCCAAACGCTGAAAGCATCGAATAGGCCGGAAAAGCTCCAGGGGAAAGATCCAGGAATCGCTTGGTAAGTTCGAATGGAGCCGGTCCCTTATCACCGTCCAGTCCGAAAATATGATTGGTTTGCACGTAGGGGATATATTGCAAGATCATATTGACATGATCAGAGACCTTTCTGACCTTATCCATGCCAGTCGCTTTCCCTGTCTTCGACTTTTTGCCCATCTCAAACCACGATTCTATACCTGGCAACAGAGCTTTGAAACCATTGCGTTTCAGCCGTTTCACGCGGGACTCCGAAAGCAGAGAGAGGGTCGATTCAGCTATGAAATCGATACGATTCGGCGGCACCGCCTCTTCTATGGCATCCATACAACTGTCGAAACGGACCCCGAAATTTGGGTCGTGCCATGCTACACGCGGACGCTTCAGCTTTCCGATCAGAAAACGCAAATCTTCTTTCATCGCATTCGTATCCAATGGCTGATAAGGCACAGAGGAGTCGATGCAGAACTCACATGCATATGGACAACCTAAGCTGCTCAAGAGAGGGATTATCTTGATGAAAGGCGCCTTCCTGAGACTCTGTTCTATGAATTTCCATCGCTCACGTACACTTGGCAGGCGAACCGGATGATGATCGGCTGAAAGCTGCAAGCCAGCTGGACGGTGTTGTGCGAAGTCCTTAAGAACCTCATCGATCAGTCCCTTATCTGTGAATCCCAGCACGTAGTCAAAGTACTTTTGAGCGTCCTGCGGGTAACAGCGAGCATGGGGACCGCCAATAGCAGTAACTGCACCTCGTGATCGAAACAGATTACTGAGGGCGTATGACAACAAAGCCGCTTCTGTGAAAGAGCTAATGAAAACAAAGTCTACCTCGACTGGTAGTTCCTTGGCGAGATTCTCCCGACCTGTATATGTAACCAATGTAACTTCATGGCCTAGCTGCTCGCACCAGGTAGCGATCACTTGAGGCATTATACTGACGAAATTCGCTCCCATGAGACGCATCCACATTGCTCGCGTCGGAGCCTTGGCGACGAGATCAATAATGCCTACGGATAGTTTCTTCATCCTACTTGTATCCCCAAATTAGTACCAATATCATGACCAACTGGATCACCTCACAACTAAACATTGTCTTTGGTTAACCAAATCCGTGACACGGATGGCGAATTGCAGATGGAATAGCAGATCCCATCGGACCTCGTCCATGAAGTCCAACCTCTTAGGAATCTCGCCCACCACACACGTCTCCAGTTACTTATGGTACTATCGTACCAGTCTATTTAGGATTCCGCAAGCTCAAAGCTACAGTGATTGTCGAAAATCCTGACAGCTACAGCCCTTGAAACAAGAGTGATATCCCGCAAGCTCGTTGCTCTCCTATATGAGATTTATTCACTCTATGTTAATTAAGATCAGATGCAGGTCTATGTCAATCGACCAGAAGAGCGAAAAGAGGATTAGTCCCAAAGATTGAGATAGTGTCTCCTGTAACAGGGGTTCTACTTATTCAGTTTTCTCACCATTCCCTCGGTGAGAGCAAAGCTGGCGATTTCGAGTCGAGTGTGCAGAGCCAGTTTTTCCAGTATGTTGTGGACGTGACTCTTAACGGTATGAACGGCAATATGGAGTTCTTTTGCGATTCCTTTGTTGCTCATTCCTCTTGCAATGAGATTGACCACCTCGTGTTCACGTTTGGTTAACCTGACCGCCTTCATCAGTCGGTCGGCTTTCGAGCTGTGGACTGCGTATTCCACAATGTGCGAAAACAGCGATTCGGTCAGTGTTGACGGCAGTACTTTTTTTCCTTTGGCAACCGACCGTATTGTACTCAGAAAATCTTCAATCGTGGCATCCTTGAGAATAAAACCAGCCACGCCCGCCTGGACGAATTCAACGACCTCGCTCTGGGCTGGCATGAGATCCATTACGACAATCTGCGCCTCGGGGAACTCTTTCTTGATTAGTCCGGCAATCCGCAGACTATTCTGACTTCTCAGACCAAGATCAAGCAGAACAACCTGGGGTTTGAGCTTCTTCGCCTTTTCCATGGCATCGCCATTGCCTGAGCTCGATACCACTCTGATGTCCGGCTGCTCATTTAGCATGACGGTTATGCCTTCACGAAGAAGACGATTGTCTTCTATCACCAGGACTCGGATCTTTGCCACGTTTTGTCTCGCTGCTACAAATTGTTTATCAAGCTGATGAATAATAGAATGGCAACACTATGTCGTCAAGCGCAAAAAGACTGCCGCGCTTCTCCAATATTGCATGACTGGCCGGGGCTTGTTTACTCTCGGAGAAGGACATTTGAGGCCTTCATTTGTTCTTCTTTTCTTTCTTCAGTTTCTGTTTTT
>CAYQCE010000024.1:0-48528 GCA_964415885.1 uncultured Ignavibacteria bacterium | reverse complement strand
AGAGGAGAATAAGATATGGCTAAGTCCAAGAAGATAATCGGAATCGACCTCGGCACGACCAACTCGTGCGTGGCGGTGATGGAAGGCGGTAAGGCCAATGTCATCACGAATGCCGAAGGCGCACGAACGACGCCGTCTGTGGTCGGTTTCACCAAAAGCGGAGAACGGCTGGTCGGGCAGGTGGCCAAGCGTCAGGCAGTCACCAACCCGAACAACACCGTTTTTTCGGCCAAGCGATTCATCGGCCGCAAGTTCTCAGAGGTGACTGAAGAGATCAAGAATTATCCCTTCAAGGTCGTCGACGGTGACAGCGGCGAAGTTAAGATCGAGGTCGATGGGCATAAGTATGCGCCTGCCGAGATATCCGCGATGATCGTCAAGAAGATGAAGCAGACGGCTGAAGACTATCTCGGTGAGGAAATTACCGAGGCGGTTATCACAGTGCCTGCTTATTTCAATGATTCGCAGCGTCAGGCGACCAAGGATGCCGGCAAGATTGCAGGGCTCAATGTTCGCAGGATCATTAACGAGCCAACGGCGGCATCGCTTGCCTATGGCCTCGACAAGAAGAAAGACGGCCGGATAGCGGTCTTTGATCTCGGTGGCGGAACGTTCGATATCTCGATTCTCGAAATCGGTGAAGGTGTCTTTGAGGTGATGTCGACAAACGGCGATACTCATCTCGGCGGCGACGATTTCGACAAGAGGATCATCGACTGGATGACCGACGAGTTCAAGAGGGACGAAGGAATTGATCTCTCGAAGGATCCGATGGCGATGCAGCGTCTGAAGGAGGCTGCCGAGAAGGCCAAGATCGAGCTGTCGTCCACTATGGAAACGGACATCAATCTGCCGTTCGTGACGGCGGATCAAAATGGTCCGAAGCACCTGAATATGAAGCTGTCCCGCGCGAAGTACGAGCAGATGGTGGCTGACCTGGTGCAGCGCTCGATCGAACCGTGCAAGGCTGCGCTTCAGGACGCCGGTATCAGCACGGGAGATATCGACGAGGTCGTCATGGTCGGTGGCATGACCCGTATGCCGAAGGTAATCGAAGAAGTTAAGAAATTCTTCGGCAGGGAGCCCCACAAGGGTGTGAACCCGGACGAGGTTGTTGCTATCGGCGCCGCTATTCAGGGCGGTGTCCTCGGCGGCGATGTCAAGGATGTGCTTCTTCTGGACGTCACGCCGCTGTCACTCGGAATCGAGACTCTCGGTGGTGTGTTCACCAGGTTGATTGAACGCAACACCACGATCCCGACCAAGAAGTCGGAGATCTTCTCGACAGCGCAGGACAACCAGACCCAGGTGGAGGTCCATGTCCTGCAGGGTGAGCGCGAGATGGCGGTAGACAACAAGACCATCGGACGGTTTATCCTGGACGGTATACCTCCAGCGCCGCGCGGAATGCCTCAGATCGAGGTGACGTTCGATATCGATGCTAACGGTATCCTGAATGTCTCCGCGAAGGACAAGGCTACCGGCAAGGAGCAGAAGATCAGAATCGAGGCTTCCTCCGGCCTTACTGAGCAGGAGATCGAGAAGATGGTAAGTGACGCCAGGCAGCACGAGAGCGAGGACAAGAAGCGGCGTGAAGAGATTGATATCCGCAATCGCGCCGACCAGCTCGTCTTCGAGACGAAGAAGAATCTCGAAAACTTCAAGGACCAGATCGACGCCGACGCCAGGGCGAAAATTGACGCCGCGGTCGGTCGTGTCGAGGAAGCCCTCAAGGGCTCGAATATCGACGAAATCAAGTCCGCCACCGAGGATCTTCAGAAGGTCTGGCACGACATATCTGCCAAGCTGTATCAGGCTGCACAGCAGCAGCAGACGCAGCAGCAGGGAGGCCAGCAGGCCGGACCGCAGGGTGCTCCATCGGCGGAAACCGAAGACAACGAAAAGACAGTCGACGCCGACTACGAAGTAGTCGACGACTAATCAACTCCTTGCTTGTGGGATGTGGATAGATGGCGCCGGGTTGCCGAGAGATCCGGCGCCAATTGAAGAATGTTTCTTGACGCAGACAACGACAGGTCTTTCTTGAGACCATGACCAAAAGAGACGACAGCGAATTTGTTGACTATTTCGAGCTTCTCGGAGTTGCAGAGTCTGCGGACACGGAGACTCTTGCGAGAGCCTTCAGAAGCAAGGCGAAAGAGACGCATCCCGACGCATCGAAACGTGAGGAGTACGACGAGTTTGCGCTGCTTCAGGATGCGTACGATATCCTGAAGGACGAGAAGAAACGACGGAGGCATATCGACGAGCGAAAGGTAGAGTATGGTCGTCGGGCTTTGATCGGGCTGAAACCGATCGTCCGAGATGTCTTCGACGATATTGTTGAGTATGCCAAAGACCTGGGTGGCTACAGGCGGAAGAACAAATTTGAGCTTCGGCTGAAGAGACTGCCGAAGCCGAGAGATAAGCGGATCGCACTTGACATACCGGTGAGCGGGATTTGTCGCAAATGCAAAGGAATCGGATGGACGCTGCTTTCAGAGTGCAGAGAGTGCGACGGTAAGGGAACCAGAGAGGCTATTGAGACGGTTGAAATTGATGTGGCGGCGGATGCCGTCGAGGGTTCGGAATTGAAAGTCGAGATCGATAGTCACAAGATAATTCTCAGGGTGGTTTACGGATAGATATGGCTAAAGACTATTACGACATACTCGGAGTGCCGGAGAACGCATCTGCGGATGAGATAAAGAAGGCGTACCGAAAGCTGGCAAAGAAGTATCATCCTGACGCGCATCCGGATGATCCATCGGTCGAAGAGAAGTTCAAGAATGTCTCGGAGGCGTACGAGGTTCTTTCGAAACCGGAGAAACGCCAGCAGTACGACCAGATGCGCAAGTACGGTGCGGGTGGCTTCGGCGGCGGATTCGACCCGAGTGGCTTCCAGCAGCAGGGATTTGGCGGTTTCGGAGGTCAGCAGGGTGGCTTCCGAGTTAACTTCGAGGATATCGGCGGGTTCGGTTCTATGGGCGACATTTTCTCATCGCTGTTCGGAGACCGTGTTGACTTTGGCCGCAAAAGAGGCAGAAGACGAGCCGCGAATCGCCCACAGAAGGGAAACAACCTGTCGGCGAAGATCGATGTTTCATTCGATGAGATGATAAAAGGCACATCGAAGACAATAAGATTGAAGCGAGATGCAAACTGCTCCCGTTGCAAGGGTGCCGGCGAGGAACCGGGATCATCGCAGGAGGTCTGCCCGCAATGCGGCGGAAGCGGTATGGTCTCGCAGGCAGTTGGCAATTTTGCGGTCACGAGACCGTGCCCGAGATGCCTCGGCAAGGGAAGAATCTCACAGCCTTGTTCGAAATGTCACGGGCAGGGACGTGAGAGAGTTTCACAGAAGGTGAAGATCGATGTTCCGGCCGGCATGGAGAACGGCGGCAAGCTGAGACTGAAAGGCCTCGGGCAGCCGGGGCGTAACGGCGGTCCCGAGGGCGATCTGATAGTGACGGTGCGAGTGAAGGCAGATCGGTTCCTGCGCAGAGTCGGCAACGACATCGTATGCAAAGTGCCGATTTCGCTCGAACAGGCGGTCGAGGGATCGAAGATTCGAGTCCGTACGCCCGAAGGGAAGATCGATTTGAAGATACCGCCGATGACTGCGGATAAAACGAAATTCAAGCTCGAGAGACTGGGGATATCCGCCAATGGCCGAACGGGCAACCAGTATGTAACGGTCGATGTGCAGAAGCCCGAGAACCCAACGCCGAAAGAACAGGAACTGATCGACAAACTCGAATCCCGTGAATCAGAGAGGGCAACACATAAAGAGGAGACGCACCAAAGCAAGGTATAAGGCTGGTAGTCTGAAAGGGCAGGTGAAGAAAATGAGGTTTGA
The DNA here is from genome assembly GCA_964415885.1 of uncultured Ignavibacteria bacterium. Lineage (GTDB taxonomy): Bacteria > Zixibacteria > MSB-5A5 > JAABVY01 > JAHJOQ01 > CAYQCE01. Next base: position 44,669 of record CAYQCE010000024.1, on the reverse strand, counting down.
TAAATTTACACAGAGATCGCAGGATGCGATTCAGTTCGCGGCGGAGTCGGCCAGGACTCGATCCAATTCGCAGATCGAGCCACTGCATCTGCTGGAGGCATTACTGTCACAGGACGAATCGCTGACGGTCGAGATATTGAAAAAGATCGGTGTCGACACCGATTCGATCAAGGCGCAGGGCGAGAAGGAACTCGAGCTGCTGCCGAAAGCCTACTCCGACGCGGCACAGGTGTATGCATCTTCGGATTTGAGTAGAGTGTTCGACGACGCATTCAAGAAGGCGGATAAGTTCAAGGATGAATATGTTTCGGTTGAGCATATCCTGCTTGCACTGATCGATTCAGCCAAAGGGAAGGCAGGCGAAATACTGAAGAAATCCGGGGTGACATCGGATGCTGTGCTGAAGGCGCTGACCGATATTCGGGGGAATCAGCGTGTAACCGATGCAGACCCGGAGTCGAAATACAAGGTCTTGGAGAAGTACTCGCGTGATCTTACCGATCTGGCGCGACGCAATAAGCTTGATCCGGTTATCGGGCGCGATGATGAGATTCGTCGTGTAATCAAGGTGCTCTCGCGCAGAACGAAGAACAATCCGGTGCTGATCGGCGAACCGGGTGTCGGCAAGACTGCGATAGTCGAGGGTCTCGCGACCAAGATTGCGAAAGGCGAAGTTCCGGAATCTTTGAAAGAGAGAAAGCTGATCGCGCTCGATCTCGGCTCGCTGCTTGCGGGATCGAAATTCCGTGGTGAGTTCGAGGAGCGGCTAAAAGCGATAATCAAGGAGGTCGAGAAGAGTGAAGGGCAGATTGTACTCTTCATCGATGAACTTCACACGATTGTCGGCGCCGGCGCTGTAGGCGAGGGCGCGATGGACGCCTCGAATATGCTTAAGCCCGCGCTCGCGAGAGGAGAACTCCGCTGTATCGGCGCGACCACACTCGATGAGTACCGCAAGAATATCGAGAAAGACGCGGCGCTCGAACGCCGGTTCGCCCCGGTGACTGTTGGGGAGCCGTCGGTAGAAGATACGATCTCGATTCTGCGCGGTCTAAAAGAGCGCTACGAGGTTCATCACGGTGTCCGGATCACTGACGAGGCTTTGATATCTGCATCGGTGTTGTCGGAGAGATACATCGCTGACCGTTTTCTCCCGGATAAGGCGATTGATCTGATCGATGAGGCCGCTGCGGAGTTGCGGATCGAGATCGACTCCATGCCGCGTGAAATCGATGCCGTGTCCAAGCGGATATCCCAGCTCGAGGTGGAGAAAGAGGGCGTCAAGAAAGAGAAGGATGCCGCGAACCGATTGAAGCCTATCGAGGAGGAACTCTCAGACCTCTACGCCCAGAGGTCTCGCCTCGAAGAGCAGTGGAAGAAGGAGAAAGACTCTGTCGAGACGATTCAGGGCTTAAAGGCGAATATCGAAGAGGCGAAGGCGGAGGCCGAACGTGCCGAGCGTGAATCAGACTACGAGAGAGCGGCGCGGCTTCGGTACGGTGAGATCGAACGAATGAAGAAGCTACTTGATGTCGAGCGGCAGAAACTCCGCGAGATACAGAGCGAGCATAAGCTGCTGAAGGAGGAGGTCGATTCCGAGGATGTCGCCGAGGTTGTCTCGAAGTGGACCGGAATTCCGGTGACGCGTCTCAACGAGGCCGAATCGGAGAAGCTGATACATCTGGAGGACAATCTTCACAAGCGCGTCGTCGGACAGCATCACGCAGTCGAAGCCGTATCGGACGTGGTCAGAACCGCACGCGCCGGACTTGCCGATCCGCGCAAGCCGCTCGGATCGTTCATATTCCTCGGCCCGACCGGTGTGGGTAAGACCGAACTGGCCAAGGCGCTGGCGGAATTCCTGTACGGCTCCGAGGATGCGATAGTGCGCATTGACATGTCTGAATATATGGAGAAGTACTCGGTATCGAGGCTCATTGGTGCACCTCCGGGCTATGTCGGATATGACGAAGGCGGTCAGTTGACAGAGCAGGTCCGCAGACGGCCATATTCGGTTGTTCTCTTTGATGAGATCGAGAAGGCTCATCCCGAGGTATTCAACATATTGCTGCAGGTGCTCGACGACGGCCGCCTGACCGACAACCAGGGAAGGACGGTATCGTTTAAGAACACTATTTTGATTATGACGTCGAATCTCGGTGCTCCGAAGATCATGGAGATGGCGAAAGAGATCGACGACTCGAATCGTTCCATGGTTCTCGAAAACATCAAGCGTGAAGCGGATCGTTTGCTTCGCGAGAATCTGCGACCGGAGTTCCTGAATCGTATCGATGAGACCGTTGTGTTCGAACCGCTGACGATGGACTACCTCAAGGGAATCGTTCGTCTGCAGTTCGAGGATGTCAGGAAACGGCTTCGCGACAACGGTATCAGTGCCGAAATCACCAATGCCGCAGTCGAGTACATAGCCAGGGCGGGATACGATCCGACATTCGGGGCTCGTCCTCTGAAGAGGCTGATCGCTAACGAGATCATTCAGCCGATATCGAGAGATATCCTGAAGAACTCATACAAGCAGGGCAGCAAGTTGACGATAGATGCCTCGGGTGACGGTATAATCTTTCGCAGGGGAGAGAAAGCAACTGCCGAGTCAACGACAGCCGCGTAAGATTGAGAAACGGCTTAATTGAGGGCAGCGTTTCGGCTGCCCTTTTGTTTTGTCGTGAAATAGCTTGATTGCGTTCGACCGTTCTAACATATTGTGCCATTGATAGCAAGGGAGGAAACGGTGCGGGGAATAGACGCAGTAGTAGACAAGCAGATCGCGGCCTGGGAGAGCGAAGCCAAATCCGGCCAAAGTTATCCAATCAAACCAGTTGTCACTATCTCCCGACAGCGAGGAACCGGCGGCAGCTTCATAGCCCGGCGAATGGCGGAGGAACTCGATTACAATATGTTCGATCGGCTCGCGCTGTCTGCAATTGCAGACAATCCGGATTTCCTGAGACGTATAGTCGATTCGCTGAGAGAGCCGCAACGAAAGCTCCTTGACGAATGGATCAGCGGACTGCAGAGCGATCGTCCGGAGGTGGAGAACGACTACTTCACTCGTTTATACCACTCTGTAGCGGCGGTAGCACGCCATGGCGGTATTGTGCTTGTTGGGAGGGCCTGCAACTTCATTCTCACACTTCAGAACGGTTTCCATCTTCGTGTGCATGCTCCCGAGAGTTTCCGTGTTCAGAATCTTGTTGAGTTCTCCAATGTCGATGCGGACATTGCGATGAGCGCGGTTCGTGAGTCAGATACCGAGAGACGCGCGTTTGTGAGAGAGAATTTCAGCTACGATATCGACGATCCGAACTACTACGACTTGATGGTCAACCGCGCATTCCTCGGACTCGAGGAATCGGTCGATCTCGCTCTTGGCGCTGCGCGACACAAATTCCGGGCGCTCGAAGATGCGGATTGAACCAAGTCCGCGACATAAAACAATATCATTGCTATTCAGGCAACACACGGCAAGAAGCGATTGACCGCAAACAGTCTCTTTCGTACAATACAGCCTGATATTCTGAGTGGAAATCGACACGGAAGTTCGGCATGCAGTATGATATCGATTCGGTCCTGACCGTAAGTCAGCTAACTCGACAGATCAAACGAAACCTTGAAGGCGAATTCACCGATCTCTGGGTCGGAGGCGAGATATCGAACTATGTCCGTCATTCATCGGGACATCACTATTTCACGATCAAAGACGATGGCTCCGAGTTGCCTTGTGCGATGTGGCGATCAACCGCAGCGGGTATCAAACTTCGCCTTAAGAACGGGATGGACATTATTGTCAGCGGTGATATCAGTGTATATGAACCACGCGGGAGATATCAGTTCATTGTCCGCTGGATTATCGAGAAGGGTGTTGGGCAGCTCGAACTCAAGTTTCGCGAGCTTAAAGATCGACTGCAACGTGAAGGGCTGTTTGCGGACGAGTACAAGAAGCCGGTTCCGCAATTTCCGAGAGCGATTGGATTGGTGACATCCGAAACGGGCGCTGCCGTTCGGGACATGATTAACGTATTGCGCCGTAGAATGCCGTCCTGCCGAATTGTGTTGTGTCCGGTTGCTGTTCAGGGGGACGGTGCCGCGGTCGATGTTGCCCGCGGGGTTCGTCTCTTCAATGTCTACCGCGATGTGGACCTTATGATTGTGGGGCGCGGCGGCGGATCGATGGAGGATCTGTGGGCATTCAACGAGGAGGTCGTGGCTCGTGCGATATTTAAGTCCGAGATTCCGGTGATCTCTGCTGTTGGGCACGAAGTGGATTTCACCATAGCGGATTTCGTTGCCGATATGCGTGCACCGACACCCTCGGCAGCAGCAGAGCTTGCAGTGCCGGATTATCGCGATGTTCTCTCGGCCGTAAATGAGTATCGGCGGAGGATGACCTCCAGTGTTGTATCGCAGTCATCATTCCTGCGCGAGAGACTCGAACGGCTCTCCTCGAGCTATGTATTTAGACGTCCTGAGAGGATATTCGAATCACAGAAGCAGCAGGTGGATGAGTTGAGTGTGGATCTAGCTCGAAGTATGAGCCTTCGTGCGGAGCGGTTGAGAGGCAGACTGGAATCCGCGACCGGAAGACTCGGCAGCCTGTCGCCGAAGGGTGTGTTGAAGCGCGGCTACGCGATATGCCGAACACATCCGGAGGGGATGATAGTTCGCAGTCCGAAGGATGTTGCTGGAAGTAAGATGATATCGGTAGAACTCGCTGAGGGAACGATCCTGAGCATGGTTGATAGTGAGACCTTGTGATTTTTGCTTGAAAATATCGTACCTTACGACTTACTTGGCTAAGACTATGGAAGATGTAAAAGAACTCGACAATGAGAGTTTCGATGAACTTCTCCGGAAACTCGAGGAGAATGTGGATGTCCTCGAATCGGGTGAGGTTCCGCTTGAGAAGGCGCTGGAGGTCTTCGAGGAGGGCATAAAGCTGTCGAAGGAGCTGACACGCCGTCTTGTTGCGGCGGAGGAGAAGATTGCGAAGCTGACGACGGACCCTTCAGGCGGGCCGGCAATTGAGGATTTCGAAGAGGAGTAGGTGCATTTTGGGGCGAACGGTAGCGACCGCACGAGACTTTGAGGCACTCCTCGCAGATATGCGCGGAGTAGTCAACGATCATCTTCAAACTATCATACCGTCGAACCCCGAGATCCCCGAATCACTGGTTTCGGCTATGAAGTACAGCCTGAATGCGGGCGGGAAGCGTCTGAGGCCGATTCTCGTACTCCTTGCCTATGAATCTCTGGGCCGGGATGCGCGTGAGATATTGACTCCGGCGTGCGCTCTCGAGTTAATCCACACGTACTCGCTGATCCACGATGATCTTCCGTGCATGGATGACGATGATCTGAGGCGTGGCAAACCGACGCTTCACATAAAATTCCCTGAGGCGATTGCTGTCCTCGCCGGCGATGCTCTCCACGCTCTGGCGTTTGAGTTGCTCGCGTCAACCGGCGACGCTCGTATAGTGCGGGAGGTAGGCAGCGCGATTGGCATATCGGGAATGCTCGGTGGTCAGGTTGCCGATGTCGAATCTGAGGGGAAGAACATCACTATCGACGATATGGAGTATATCCATCGAAAGAAGACCGCGGCGTTGATAGAGGTATCGCTAAAGATCGGTGCGATGCTTGCGAGTGCCGATGACGAGACGATCAACGTGTTTTCGAGCTTCGGCTTCAGAATCGGCCTTGCATTTCAAATCGTTGATGATATTCTCGATGTGACCGGAGATCAAGAGAAGCTCGGCAAGAAGATCGGCTCCGATGAGAAGAAACTGAAGGCGACGTATCCGAGGATTATCGGTCTCGATGAAAGCCGCAAGCGTGCATCGGAACTGATCACGGAGGCAAAGGAGACAATTTCCGCGATTGGCCCGAAGTCCACACCTTTCCTTCATCTCGCCGATTTCATCCGCGACAGAGAGAACTGATACCAGGACATTGGTGTTTACGTCGGAAACTCTCCGTAACGATTCCAATAAAGCTCTTCCATAACGCGGCTTATCTTGTTATCTTATTCACAAGTTAGACGTATCTCTGATAGATGAAAGTCTGGAGCTATCTATGAACTGGCGGGTATAAGCTATTATGCAATTCGGAGTTATCGCTAACCTAAAGAGGCCGGGGGCCGAGGATGTGATTTCGAGGCTTCTGAGATGGATAGAGAAAAGCCAAGTATCCTGCTATTTCTGTGAGGAACTCAAGGAAGCTGCATCCGGCAGTATAGAGATTATTGAGCGGGAGCTGATACCCGATAAATCAGATATCATCCTGTCGATGGGTGGGGATGGTACTCTCCTGTCCACGGCACGTCTTGTAGGCAGCAGGGGAATACCGATTCTTGGCATCAATATCGGTAGCCTTGGGTTCCTGACAGAACAGACTCCGGAAACGCTCGAACGCAGCCTGGATAGAGTAGTTGCCGGGGATTATGCTATTCAGGAGCGCATGGTGCTCGCGACATCTATCCTGAATGAAGAGAGTAATGAGACGCTCCATGCCCTGAATGACGTTGTGGTTGGGCGCAAGGATATCCGTATGGTTCATCTCGCTCTTTACTCCAACGGCGACTATATATGCTCCTACGCGGCAGACGGACTGATCATATCGACGCCGACCGGCTCAACCGCCTACTCGCTTGCGGTCGGCGGCCCGATTCTTAATCCGGAGATGGACGCGCTGATTGCCTCACCGATAGCCCCCCACACGCTGACATCCCGGCCACTCGTATTCAGCGCAGATGAGGAGTTGACACTTGAAGTGGAGTCGAAGACGGATGAAGCTCACCTGACGCTCGATGGTCAGTCCTCGATATCACTGAAGAACTCCGACAAGGTATCGATCCGTAAGGGCGGATATTATGTCCGGCTTGTACGGTTCAAGGAAAATTCGTTCTATAAGGTCCTGAGATCGAAACTTCAGTGGGGGGTGCTACCGATCCAATCGAGAAATTCGGGTGGGGACTGAACAGTTCCGTCGTGCAATCGTTCCTAATACTGAGTGCAGTATGTCCGGCCGTATGAGATCATATCTTGACAGTTTGCCGACCGGATATACCTTAAAGAGGGGGTACCTTTCGCCGCCGTTCGAAAGTGGGTTAATGGAATGAAAAAGACAATTGCTGTGCTGCTGTTTTTGGCAGTGATGTTATCGTTCGCTGTCTACGAAGCACATGCGACCGACTTCACGCGAATCGTTGTGAAACTCGCATCAGAGGGTACTGCGGCATCGGGAGGCGAGTTCGATTCGGAGATCGAACGCCTTGTTTCTGACGGTGCTGTTCTGAAAGAAAGTCCCGTGTTCGGAAAGCTGCTGAACGAGAAATCGACCGCCGCCTCGGGAGGCAGTGGCTTCCCCTATAGTCTTTACCGCCAGATAGTAGTGGGTGAATCTTCCAACATCTCAGCCGAGACAATTCTCTCAGATATCGGCAGGCTTCCGATTGTGGAGTACGCCGAACCCGATCGATTGATAGAGCTTTTCGAGGTGCCGAATGACCCGCATCTCGATAATCAATGGGGGCTCTGGAATATCGGCCAGGAGTATCTCGGTATTGAACGGGTCGCGGGTGTCGAAAACGATAGTCTGGTTATGAAGAGCGGTGTTTTCGGGGCGCATATCAATCCCGGGCCGGTCTGGGACGATGAGCAGTCCGGACCACGGCCGCTGGTGATCATAATTGACACCGGCCTCGACACTGAACATCCTGACATTGTGGACAACCTGTGGACGAACCCGCTTGAAGTACCCGATAACGGTCTCGACGACGATCATAACGGCTACGTTGACGACTGGATGGGCTGGGACTTCTCTGGTGACGAGTCGGACTTCAGCGAAGACATCGTCGGCGACAACGACGTCTCCGATGATCGTGGTCACGGTACACACTGCGCGGGCATAGCAGGCGCTGTGAGCAACAACAGCATGGGTGTTGCAGGCGTGTGTCCCTACCCGGAAATCCTTGCGCTCAAGATCTTTCCCAATGCCCTTATGACGGTGGCGGGTCGCGCTATTATCTATGCGGCTGATATTGGCGCCGAGGTCGTGAATATGAGCTGGGGAAGCCCGTATGAGTCTCAATTTCTTGAGGATGCACTGAACTACGCCAGGTCGAAGGGCGTACTGCTCGTGGCGGCGTCGGGAAACACCGGTGATGATTCGAGGCATTTTCCCGCAGCGCTCGATATGGTGATGACGGTCGGGGCGAGCAACTCAGAGGATGAGGTGACATTCTTCTCTTCTTACGGTGAATGGCTGGATATGATCGCTCCGGGGAGAGATATTCTCTCTCTTCGTGCACAGGGAACGGACATGTATGCGGAGAGTGGCGAACCGGAGCTTCGCATTGTCGAAGGACTCTACTATCTTGCGGATGGCACAAGTATGGCTGCTCCGCATGTTGTTGGCGCCGCTGCAGCCGTTCTGTCGTACGCACCCGGACTCGATCCGGATTCGCTTCAGGCGATTCTCCAGCGAAGCGCCGATGATGTGGTCTATCCGTACGGCGCGACTGATTCGGTCTTTCCCGGCTGGGATCGATACTCCGGTCACGGAAGACTGAATCTCGGTGCTGCGATAGCGATGGTGTCCGGCAGGATGGCCAAGATTCAGTATCCGTTCCACGGGGAGCCGATTACGGAGAATGTCGAGGTGTCGGGATATGCCTATTCGGAGCTGAGTGAAGACTACGCTCTCCGAATTGCTCCGGTCGCGGATATGGACAATTGGTTGGTTATTGGGCAGGGACCTGCCGATGTCATGAATGGCTCGCTCGGGTTCATTGAAATAAATGGTCTGGTCGGGGATTACATTCTCGAGTTGTCAATTGGAAGCAGCTATTCGGTAAGGAAACGTGTGGTGATTCTCTCCGAGAGTAGATTCGAGGTGACGTCACCGGGCGAGCAGGAAACTATCGAGTGGTTCCTGACGGTTCGTGGTTCCGTTCTCGATCCGAAATTCGAGCGATACAGTGTGGACATAAAATCAAACGACAATCCGGGGGCCTCCTGGGTAAATCTCATGAGCTCGACGGAGCTCGTTTCCGATTCAATAATCTGTGCCAAATCTGTCGGGCAGTTCCGGTCCGGTTCGCACACGATCCGCGTTACGATGACTACGGCGGGCGGTGATCAGATTCGGGACATTAATATCCAGATAGAAGACAAACTGGTGGGGATGTTCCCGCGACCGGGCGCATTGGATACGGTCATTCATTTCAGCCCGTCAGTTTACGATCTTGATGGTGATGGTCAGATGGAGATCGCTGTCGGCGGTGTCGCGGGAGTGAGTATGTTAAGAGCGGACGGTGGCGCATTCTGCTGCGGCTGGCCGAATCTCTTTGGCGTCAACTGCTATTCGGCGCCCGCTGTGGCCGATATGGACGGTGACGGACTCGCGGAGGTCGCCGTAATTAGCGAAGAAGGGTTGCATCTTTTCGACTCCTACGGTGCGAAGATAGACAGTTTCCCGAAGTACCAGACGACCGGTCTTCTTACCAACTCGTATCCGATTCCGCTCCTGGAAGATTTCGATGATGACGGCGTTATGGAGGCGGCGTGGATAGGCGAGAGCGGAAACGTCTATGCTTATCGCCTGAACGGACGGTCATATTTCGCCAGCCTTAACGGACTGTTCGCGGAGACCGAAGCCGGATACTACTTCGGATCATACGTGCCGTTTATCTCCAGCGTGGATTTCGAAGGTGACGGCACGAAGGAATTGGTGGCAGCGTTTTCTTCCCACTTCGACAAAGGTGCGATTTATGTCTGGAGCGCACTCGATGGTCAGGCGCTGGTGGGGAACGAAAGTGCAAGGATAAGGATCCTCGCGAAACTGCGCGGAATTTGCATTGCGGATTTTGACGCGGACGGTGTGTACGATATCGCTGCGGTTGGTCGTACCGAAACTGATACAGTGTTTGCGGCGATCATGGACCACCACGGCAACTACCATCCGGGCTGGCCTCGAATATTCCCCGACAAGTGGAATGTTATCGTAAATCCTCCTGCAGCCGCAGATTTGAACGAGGATGGTTACAAGGAACTGGTGTTCACCATATCCTCTCTGTTCAACAAGGGTGAGATATGCGCTCTTAAGTATGACGGGGAGCCGTATAGACCTCTGCCGTCGGGGGACGGGAGCTGGCTCGTGACTGTCAACGGCAGTCTCGGCAGCCCGGTGATTGGAGACGTTTCGGGAGATGGCAGGGTCGACATCGTTGTGAGGGCGGGTTCTGTGCTGCCGTCGCAGGCACACGAGCGCATATTTGCATTTGATTCCGAAGGCAAACTCATAGATGGCTGGCCGATCTACACCTTCGCATCACCTTCGCAGGTAACATCTCGTATGCATACCCCCGCGCTGACAGATGTTGATGGGGACGGCGAACTCGATATCGTCGCCACATCTGACGACGGACAGGTGTATGTCTGGAGGCTCGAAGTGCCGTATGATCCGGATAAAATCCCGTGGGCACAGTTTATGCATGACTCCCGGCATACGGGAGTTCTGCCGGGTCGAGGATCACCAATCGCGGCCGATGACCCTGTCGACGACGGCATTCTGCCGACTGACTTTACCCTTTCGCAAAATTACCCGAATCCGTTCAACCCGGCAACAACGATCGAATTCTATGCGCCGAGAAACGGAGCGGTCAAGATCGAGATATTCAATCTGCTCGGACAAAAGGTTCGGACTCTTCACGAGGCTTTAGTGAAAGCCGGAAAACACTCGGTGACATGGGATGGCAGGGACAGCAGCGGGGAGGACGTGGCGTCCGGGTTGTATTTCTACAGGATGGAGACTCCGGCATCGGTGGAGACTCGCAAGATGGTGAAGCTGAAATAGGATCTCATCTATGGCAAGGCACACAATCACGATTCTGCTCCTTAGTTCGCTGCTATTTGCCTTGAGTACGCAGTTCTCGATGGCTGCGGAGATTTATGATTATTCGCCTGAATTCACGGTGAACAGCTACTCAGACTTCCTGTGGCGATTCGTTCAGGATGTCGATGTGGATGACAGCCTCATCTATGTCCTGAAGAAGAACGGGTTGGAGATATATGATGGCGGTATCGATTATCGTAACCCGGAGCTTCGTGGAAAACTGCCACTTGACCGGCAGTATACTACGCTCAGAGTATCCGGCAATTTCGCAGTCGCCTTCAGAGTGCCTAACGAAGTCAGTCTGATAGATGTTTCTTCAGCGACAGACCCGGAGGTAATCTGGACGATTTCGACGGACAAGGACATCGCTGGTTTTGAGGTCGCTGATTCGGCGGCTTATATCTGCCTTGGATTCGAGGGACTGGCCGTGTACGATTTGTCCGATCCTTCCGAGCCGGAACGTGTGCGTGTTCTCTCACACGGAGTACATATAGTTGATGCCGACCGACGGGATGATGTTTTGTACGTTACGGATGATTTCAATGGTCTTTTTATATACGACATCAGCGATCAAACCGATCCGCAGTTGCTCAGAATTGAGTTTCTGTCCAAGCAGGCACGTGATCTGGATTTAAGCTTTGATCAGAGCAGCTTGTATATTGCATACGGTAACGACGGAATCCTCGCGATGGATTTGAGCGATCCCCGTTTTCCGCGCTATGCGGACACGCTGTTTCTCGATTTTCAGCCTGCGCATGTCAATGCGGCATCCGGCTACGTTGCGGCGTCGGATATCGTAGGCAGAGTGCATGTATTCGAAACACAGACGGGTGAGAGAATTCGAGAAACCGAACGATTGAACATCGCCGGACGGTATGATCTGATATCTCGCCATGGCAAGGCATATCTTGCATTTCCCAACCGTCAGGGCGACCTTGCGATAGAGGCGTTGTCGTTTGGATCGGATGCGATACAAGCGTGGAGTCATCCCGGGTCCGAGTTGATCCGGAGCGTCGCGTTCACCGACGACGCTATTGCGGTTGCGGGCGGATTCAGGGATCTGTCATTCTGGAGAGTGAACGCCGCCGCGAATGCCGAAATGGTTGGGAACCTCGATGCCACGACTCGCCATTCGGAGGTGAAGTCACTTGGCTCAACTCTCATAATAACCGAAAACAGTCTCCCGGAAAACACTTGGGTGAGGTTCTTCAACGTGCTTGCGGGTTGCTGCAGTCTCCAGATAGGCAGCAGCCATATAGCCTATTCGCATGTCGAAGGAATGCAGTTCGAATCCAGTGACAGCGGGTTAATCGACCTGGCCACCTACGGAAAGGACGGCACCACGCTTTTCAAGATAGAACCGATCGTCGAGCCTGAGGGCACCTTCTATCTGAGGCGCGGCGTTACCTTCCTCGATCTGAATTCGACTCAGACCGCGCTCGAGGTAGCTGACGGCTATGTTTATACATATGTGCGCAAAGGTTCAGGCAGGATATTCGATGCCACGTTCGAGGATGATTATGAACCGCTCACGGAGGTAGGCTCGTTCAGCGTCAATGGCTCGCTCTATGCCATTGAAATCGAAGACTCGCTTGCGTTTCTCGGTGGCTCCTCCGGAATCGATATTCGGGTCATGGATGGTCCGCTGATCGGGGAGTCCATCAGCTTCGCGCTTTCGGGTTTCACTGTGACAGACATAGAGATCGATACCGAGCGAAATCTGCTGTTCGCTGCACTTGCGGAGGATGGAATTGCAGTTCTCGATTTAGAGGACATACTTGCACCGGTCGTTCTCGTTCGTGTCGATACACCCGGATATGCCGACCAGGTCGAAGTCATGGAAGATAGGATGTTGATTTCTGACCGTTACTCGGTTGGAGTACTGGACTTCTACTTCGAGAGGCCGGGGAGTGGCCCTATTTTGCCGACTGGCTTCAGTCTCAGGCAAAACTATCCCAACCCGTTCAACAACAGCACCGTGATAGAATTCTCAATTCCCGGCGATGCCGGCGGCGGCGGTGAGGTGCACCTCGATATTATCAACGCTCTCGGACAGGTTGTTTCGATTCTTAAGAGTGGTCCGATGTCTTCCGGCTTTCATGTCTTGCGCTGGGACGGTACGAACTCCAACGGCGAACGTGTTGCGAGCGGGGTTTACCTGTATCGTCTCAGAGTCGGAGAGAGCGAGGCGGTTCGCAAGATGATCCTCCTGAAATGAGTCACCGGTCCGCATTTGAGGAACTCAATTCCCTCTTGTCTCGTATCAAGTTACAGAAGACCAATCCACAAAGTTGAGCTTGACACATCTTGACGGTTTTGGTAGGTTTTTGGAAAGGAAAGAGGAGGGAATAGCTGTGAAAAGATCAATACTGACAGCTCTGATCGCTTTCTTTCTTGTTGCAGCCGCATCCACTGTCTATGCGGATAAGGCGGGCAAGGTGATTGGCGACTCTATGTATGTTGACAACACATTTGGGTTTACCATGCAGATCCCCGATCGATGGAAATTCCAGGAAATCAATGATGATGATGACATTGAGAGACTGGTGCTTCTTCAGAAGAGCCCTGTTATACCCGCTCGGTTCGATAGGCAGAGGGAGTCTTTCTTCACTCAGCCTCAGGTGACGGTGCTCGCTGCGAAGAAGGAGGAGATCGATTATGCCAAGGAGATGCGTCCGAAGGAGTATGCGGATTTCTTGATGTCGGACGATGGTGATGATGACCTTAAGGATAAAGCTCACGGATCTTTCCTCCTTCTGAGGATGGAAAGCGAATATACGTTCCGTCCTCGTCGGACGAGGTCGATATTTCTTGGCGGAGAACGCGGAGCACAGATCACCGGCAGGAAGCAGTATTACTATGCATTCGAAGGTGGAGAGACATTGAGCGATTTCGTCACCGGCCATATTTCCATCCTTGAGACCGATGATGCCGTGATACTCATCGAGTGTGTCTCAGAGAGGGAGATGGAAGACAATGTGGAAGACGATTTCGATTTCATTCTCGATTCCGTGGGCTTCCCGGAGGAAAAGAGCGGCGGCGAGAAGTCTAAGGATAAGGGAAACAAGGAGAAAGACGAAGGATGATAACCTGTCGGATACCGCTTTTTTGATTGACACGGGATGAGCGTCAGGGTAGTTTGACACGGGCGGTCAATAAGGAGGAATCATGTGGGCGATAAGATATTTCCTGTTATTAGTGTTTATGGTCATAATTCTCGGCTTTGCCATCTATAATTCCTCTCAGAGGGTGGATATCTACCTCCCGGGTGAGCAGTTTTTCGACGTTCCCCTGATGGTTGTGATCCTTGCCGCCTTTATTGTAGGCGTCATAGTGTCGTTTATCCTGACAATCGCCCAGTCGATCAAGATGTCCGGAGAGGTGAGAGCAGGCCGAAAGCAGGTCGAACAGCTCGAGATGGAGCTCGCCGCCCTGCGTAACCGCTCGCTGGAGGATGTCGAACTCGTCGAGGAAAGTGAGGCGAAAGAAGAATGAGCGGATATCTCTGGATTATCATTCTCGTCGTGCTGGCCGCAGTCGCGGGCGGGCTTTACTACTTCTATTTCCGCAGCGGTCGCAAGGAGCGTGTCTCTCCCGATGAAAGCTATATCGAGGCACTGCGGGCGCTTCTGGATGGCAACCAGACGCTGGCTTTTCTGCGTCTGAAAGAGACCGTCACTCACGACTCGACCAATATAGACGCCTATTTGCGGCTCGCAGCTTTGCTCCGACAGCGGGGCATGAATCAGAAAGCTCTTCAACTGTCGAACGACCTCTATCTGAGACAGAATGTGAGCGAGGCAGATCGAGTTCGAATACTCTACAATCTTGCTCAGGACTACGAGAGTCTCGATAAATACGAGGCAGCAGAGCGTATTCTCAAACAGATATCGGGCATGAGCGGACAGAAGGCCACCGCGACCAGGAAGCTCGTCAATCTGTACGAAAGGATGGGACGCTGGGAGGATGCGTACCGCGCTGGCGACGAGTACTACGGAATGTCGAAGATAAGGGACAAATCTCCTCTCGCGAAATACAAGCTGAAGATGGGCGACAGGTTAATGACCGATGGTGAGTATCACAAGGCGCGTGTCGAATTCAAGGAAGCGCTGAAGCTCGATCCTGCGTACGCCGAAGCTGTTGTCAGGCTCGGGGATGCTTATGAGAAGGAAGGGCGTCTGGAGGATGCGGCCAAGTCGTGGCGAATGATCATCGATGTCAACGCGAAGAAATCCGATCTCGTGTTCGATCGCCTTCAGAGAGTGCTGTTCGAGTTGGGACAGTTTGGTGAAATCGAGGAACTCTACAACAGGATTCTCGAGAGAGACAAAAATAATCTGAGCGCGCTGGCCGGTCTTGCAAATCTCGCTGAGAAGAAGGGAGACCGTCAGCAGGCCGAGGAGATATATCAGCAGATTCTCGATCTGGACTCACACTATCGCCCGGCGCTGATCGGGCTGCTGAAGCTGTATCGCGAACAGAATAAATTTAATGAGGCCGCTCAGGTTATCAACAGGACTGTCGAGACTTTTTCCACGCCCGAAAACTAAACGGATTGTCATGTCATATAAGTTGAGAGCGCTGACGGCTGCGGTGCTGTGCGTTGCAGTCATTTCGTCATTTCCAATAGATGTTGCCGCAGTCAGGTATGCTCCGGTGGAGGATTTGCTGCACGAGGGAAAGGTAGATTCAGCCGCGACTGTACTGAATTATCTGTTGCAGGACGACTTCCTCGATCTCGAGGCTCTCTACTACCATGCGAGGCTCGAACCGAAGGGCGATCTCGCAATCGAGTATCTTCTGAAGAGCCTTGTTCTGTGTGACAAACAGTGTGGCCGAAATCCGGCCGAACTTGCGGATGCCTACTATGCTTCCGGACGGTACTCTGACGTGATAGATCTCTATAAGGAGTATCGTAAAGATGTTTCGTTCACGACTGCCAACTCCAAGCTATACTGGCTCGCGGGAATGGCATACATGAAACTCGGAGAATACTCCAGGGCAGAGGACGCATTTAGTGAGATTAGAAAGCGCTTCGAAGATTCTTCGTTGTCCGCCTGGAGTCGTCTCGGGGTAGCATCGGCGAGAGCCGGGATGAACGATATCGATGAAGCGCGGGAGATTATGAAACCGCTCATATCGTCCGGCGGTTCTCTCGCGGCACTCGCGATCTACAACCGCGCAATTCTCGATGCCGATCGTGGGAGACGCGAGTCTGCGCTCCTCGGGTATAACATACTCGACGAGCGTTACAACGACTTCATAGGGGCGGCTGAGCTCGCAGATGCTGTCCTGCGCACCGTGTCCGGGACAAGCGCCGAGCAGGCGGTCGATTTGACATACACGATTGAAATGGGCGTATTTGGTGATCGGAAAGAAGCAAACGAGCTGGTCGGCAGGCTCAAGTCGAAGAAATGGACCCCGTTTCTATCGAGTAAGATAGTCGGAGATCGCAAGTACTGGGTCGTACGGGTCGGCATATTCCGCTCACAGCAGTCCGCGATGGATACGAAGGAGAAGCTGGAGATGCTTTTCCCGGGAACCTACAGGGTTGTGGTGAGATAAATGGGCGAGAAACTCACACCGCTGATGGAGCAGTACTACAGGGTAAAGAAGGAATATCCGGACAAGATAATCTTTTTCCGTATGGGCGATTTTTATGAGATGTTCGGTGAGGACGCGAAAAAGGCTGCGCCGATCCTCGGCATAGCTCTCACGGCGCGTTCCCACGGCAAAGGTGCGGAGAGCATTCCACTCGCCGGTGTTCCGTATCATGCGGCGGAGAAGTATCTCGCCAGGCTCGTCGAGGCCGGACAAAAGGTCGTGATCTGCGAGCAGACGGAGGATCCGAAACTCGCAAAGGGGCTTGTGAAGCGCGAAGTGGTGGAGATAATAACTCCCGGAACTGTCGCGCTCGATGGCGCGCTCAAGAACGATTCGAATAACTACATTGCATCAATGTGGATCGAAGGCGAATCTGCAGGTGTCGCGCACGCCGACCTGTCGACGGGCGAATTTAATGTTCGCGAGCTTAGTGCGAGCGAACTCGGTGACTATCTTCTGAATATCGCGCCGTCAGAAATTCTTGTGCCCGAGGATAGTGAGGCCACTCAAAAATTGATAAATCAATGCAATCTGACTTCTGCGGCCACCTATGTGGAAGGATGGAAGTTCGATCGGCAGCTCTCCACCGACCGATTGCTGGAACATTTCAAGATTGCATCGCTGGACGGTTTCGGTGTAGAGGATATGACTCTCGCTCTCGTTCCAGCCGGAGTGATAATTTCGTATCTCTCAGAGACGAAGATGGGGTCGCTGAAGCATATCCGTAAGATGTCTCGTTCCGATGACAGCGACTTTATGTTCCTTGACAATGCCACGCTGACCAATCTCGATATTATCGCCGCTTCGGATGGAGTCAACTCGCTGTTCAATCACATGAACATGACACGCACCGCGATGGGCGCGCGGCTTTTGAGACGGTGGATAGTCAGCCCGTTGCGGGATGTTACTCGGATAAAAGAGCGTTTGGATGCCGTTTCCGAACTCGTTGAGAAACGGAGCGAGCGGAAGACCGTCACAGACGTGCTCTCGAGGATTTCGGATCTCGAAAGAATTGCCGGACGGCTTGGTTCGCTGCGAGCATCAGCGCGAGACATTGTAAACCTGAAGGACTCTCTCATCGCGTGCGCGGAACTGAAGATCGAGGTCGATGGCCTGGAATCGACGTTGTTGAAGTCCTTTGATATTAAACCGAATTTGCTAAAAGAGATCACGAAACTGATCGATAGCGCACTGGTCGATTCCCCTCCTGCGAATGTCAGTGAGGGCGGGCTGATTCGGGACGGTTACTCGTCGGAGCTCGACGAGATGAAGGAGGCGATCCGGTCTTCAAAAGACTGGATAGCATCACTTCAGAATAGAGAGCGGGAACGTACCCGAATCCCTGTGCTGAAGGTCGGCTA
Organism: uncultured Ignavibacteria bacterium; assembly: GCA_964415885.1. GTDB lineage: Bacteria > Zixibacteria > MSB-5A5 > JAABVY01 > JAHJOQ01 > CAYQCE01. The sequence continues at coordinate 26,793 of CAYQCE010000024.1, read as the reverse complement.
CAATCGAGTTTTCGGCTACTATATCGAAGTCACGAAGCCGCATCTGTCGAAGATTCCCGAAGATTACATACGGAAGCAGACCCTCGTCTCTGCGGAGCGATTCATAACTCCAGAGCTGAAGGAGAAGGAAGATATCGTCCTGCGAGCGGAGGAGAAGATCAACAGCCTCGAGTTGCGCTTGTTCGAGGATCTCCGCGAGCGTCTGTCGGACGAGATTGCACTGATACAATACGCAGCACTCTTTGCCGCAGTGGTTGATGTTCTAACGTCCTTTGCCACGACATCGGAAAAGAATCGCTGGTCGAGACCGGAAGTTAACGATTCTACTGTACTGGAAATCGAGGCGGGGCGTCATCCCGTACTTGAGAACCTCCTGCCGCCGGGCAGTTTCGTACCGAACGACACTCATGTCGATGCCGACAAGTCTCAGATTCAGATTATCACCGGTCCCAATATGGCAGGCAAATCGACCTATCTGCGACAGGTAGGCCTGATAGTCTTGCTCGCGCAGACAGGGTCGTTTGTGCCCGCTGATTCGGCATCGATCGGGCTGGTGGATCGGATATTCACGAGAGTCGGAGCCACCGACAAGCTGACGCGCGGTCAATCGACATTTCTCGTCGAGATGAATGAGACGGCGAACATTCTTAACAACACATCGAAGCACAGCCTCATCCTTCTTGATGAGGTCGGCCGGGGGACATCGACGTACGACGGACTCTCGATAGCCTGGTCCGTTGCTGAGTACCTCCACGAAACGGATGGGCGGCGGGCACGGACGCTGTTTGCGACACACTATCATGAGCTGACAAATCTCGCAAAGAGGTTGAAGCGTGTTAAGAACTTTCAGGTGGCGGTGCGAGAATGGCAGGACGAGATAATTTTCATTCGCAAGATTGTGCCGGGCGGTTGTGACGATTCGTACGGCATCGAGGTCGCGAGGCTTGCGGGGTTGCCACGAGAGGTTACCGACAGGGCCAAGTCGATACTCGGGCTTCTCGAATCGGGCAAGTTCCTGAGCGCGAATGGGGGTAAGAAGAAGATCGATGAGAAGAGCCTGTTCGACTTCAAGTATGGCAACTCGAACCGGACGCGCGATAGTATCTTCGGGAGAATAAAGAAAATGGAGCCGAACGGCATGACCCCGCTTCAGGCTCTGAATCTTCTCGCCGAACTCAAGAAGTTAGCCGACAATGAGTAGAATTCGAGTACTCCCGGACACTTTGATCAATAAAATCGCGGCTGGAGAGGTCGTCGAACGTCCGGCGTCCGTGGTCAAGGAACTGCTCGAAAACTCGATCGACGCCGAGGCGCAGAATGTAGTTGTCGAAATCACCGATGGCGGCACGAAGCGGATCAAGGTTACCGACGACGGCATTGGGATGACGGTCGAGGATGCCGAAATCGCTCTCAGAAGGCATGCGACCAGCAAGCTTTCGAGTGTGGAGGATCTGTTCGCAATCGTGACGATGGGTTTCCGTGGGGAAGCGCTGCCGTCGATTGCATCGGTGTCGATGTTCACGCTCATTACGCGCAGCAGAGGAGAGACCGGAGGGACCCGAATCCAGGTTGATGGGGGGGAGATCAAGTCCAATTCTCCACATGGTTCGCCGGAAGGTACGTCGATCGAGGTGCGCGAGCTGTTCTTCAATCTGCCGGCGCGGAAGAAATTCCTCAAGACGGTGACGACTGAAACACGCCAGATAATTCAGATGACTACCGCTATCGCTCTCGCCAATCCGAGTGTCGGCTTCAAGCTGATGGATGATGAGCGAGTCGTGTTCGATCTCGTGCAGGTAAAGAGCCTCGCCGAACGTGTGAAGGATGTCTACGGTGGCAATATATTCGACCGCATGTTATCGTTCGATCAGGACAGCGGGCCGGTTCGTGTCGCGGGATTTATCACTCCACCGTCGGATGCCAAAAGGCACCGAATGGAGATGCGCTTCTTCGTCAACAGGCGTCCGATAGCTTCGCGTGTGATCCATGCCGCAGTGATGGCTGGTTACGGCGACCTGCTGCCAAAAGGCAACTATCCGCAGGGAGCGATCTACATTGAGGCCAACCCGGACCTTGTAGATGTAAACGTCTCCCCAACCAAGAACGAGGTTCGATTCAAAGACGAGCGCACGATCTACCATGTTCTCTATCATGCGGTCTCAGGTGCGCTATCGAGTCCGGACGTGATCCCGGAAGGAGTGGCGGGGCATTCGGCATCTGACTCCGGGGATTATGCGGCACGGACGAAAACTGCAGTAGCTGACTTCATGAGAACCCATCGGGAGGACGTTGACCGGACTCAGCGCAGCTTCCCGCTCGAGACAAGGCCAGGCATAGACGCTCCCGAAAGACGATACAATTTGGATAAGCCACCATGGATGGAGCCGTTACCACAGAACGAGATGAAACGCGATCTAACGGAGCCCAGTGGCCAACGTCGTGTGTCGACCGATGTTTCCGGTGCGGTTCAGCCATACCACATAGTTGGATTCGCAGACCTCTATCTGGTTGCATTCTCCAAAGACGCTCTCTACATAGTAGATCAGCACGCCGCCCACGAGCGAATACTCTACGAAAAAGCGCTGGCGTCCTTCGAGCGCGCGAGCCTTGTATCGCAGAAGCTCCTGTTTCCGGTGAATGTGGAGCTGGATCCCTCACTGTATGCAATCGCAACCGGCATGACCGACGAACTCGGTTTGCTGGGATTCGAGGTTGAGCCGTTCGGAGTGAGAAGCGTGGCTATATACGCCGCGCCATCAGTTATAAGAGGGAATAACCCGGAGCGCGTGTTGCGTAGTATCCTGGATGATCTTGAGGGAGTTGATTTGCATAGCGAGAATATACATAAGAAGATGGCGCAGGTTTTTGCCTGCAGGGCTGCTATCAAGGCGGGAGATCGTATCACCGAGGGAGAGATGGAAGGGATTGTGGTCGACTTGTTCAATTGCGGGAATCCGTATGTTTGCCCGCACGGCCGCCCGACACTCATCAAGCTAAGCAAGAGTGAATTGGAGAAACGTTTTGGGCGATAGAGACAAACCGGCAGTGTTGACAATTCTCGGATCGACAGCGATCGGAAAGACGAGAATAGCCATTGAGATTGCGGAGGCACGAAAGGGAGAGATTGTCTCATGTGACTCGCGCCAGGTGTTCCGACACTTGGATATCGGGACTGCAAAGCCGACAGAGGCGGAGCGGGAACGTGCGGTGTTCCATCTCGTGGACTTCGTTGAGCCTGATCACTTCATCAACGCGCATGACTTCCGTAAGCTCGCGGATGAGGCGATAGAGGGGACTATCCGGCGCGGGAATACGCCAATCATGACGGTCGGGACGGGCCTTTATCTCAAAGCCATGACCGAAGGGATATTCGAGGCTCCGCCCGCCGATGAGGGGTTTCGTGATGAAATGAAGAAGCTCGCCGATGAGGAGGGTGCTGAATCACTGTGGAAGAAACTGAGTGAAGTGGACCCGATATCGGCATCTGAGATTGGGAAGCGAGACATTGTTAGAATCGTTAGATCCCTCGAATTGTATCATCTGACAGGACTTACGAGGCAGGAGCTGAAGGACCGAAGCCAGCTTCCGCCATTGCCCTACGACTTCAAAATGTACGAGCTCTCACTGGAGCGGGAGGAGCTTTATTCTCGTATAGACACCAGATGCGAGCAGATGATCGAGGACGGCCTGATCGAAGAGGCAAAAAAGCTGAGAGAATCGCGGCTAATGTCCGACGAAATGGCCGACAAGATCGTAGGTTACAGTGAGGCATACAGATATCTCGATGGTGAATTTGAGAAGGAGGTAATGATAGACAAGTTTCAACAGGCTACCCGAAATTACGCAAAACGGCAGTTGACGTGGTTCCGTAACAATACTGACGCCTTGAAGATAGACGTCTCGGACGCCCTTGCATCCGAGACAATTACGGAGCATTTCGTGGGGACGAGGTAGGCTGCCGCCGCAAAATGAACTAAACTGAAGCAAGTCTTTAAGCGATAATAGATAATAAGGATTTGCACTTAAAGTTTTTCTTGACAAGCCGAAATCGATAAGGGTATTATTGTGTTGATTGTCAAGGAGTTGTGTTAATCGCCTTCGGAATTCTGATCCTGTTAGGCTGAAGGGTGTATTTGAATCATTTCCAATAGGTACAGATTTATGAAGTTAAGTCACATCTACGCAGCGTTGATAATGCTTGGAACGGCCGCATTGCTTTCCTGCGGTTCAAACTCAGTGAGATTTAGTCCGGAAGGCGAGGAATCCAAAGTTGTTGTTCCGGCCGATACGACGCTCGCCGAGTACCCAGAGGGGGTGGACTCGGCGGAAGTCGCTATCGACTCCGCACTTGATGAGTATCAGTTTATCGACAATGTAGTTCAGGAACAGCTTGATCTTTCTGAAGAGTACTACATGATGGGTTATCGGGCCACCGTCGATTCGAACTGGCTCGAGGCCCAGTTCTACTTTGAGTCGGCACTCGAGATACTGGCAGGGTTGGACATTGATCCGGAAACTCCGACGCTCAGCGCCGAGATTTATTCTCGATTGACGAATGAGATCATATCCGATTACAAGGTTGCACTTCTATACATTGCAACGCTCCCGTCTGAGGCATCGCCGTCTGCGGTGATCGCGCGGTACGAGGAACTCGATCAGATGACGCAGAGCGAGTCGCTTTTGCAGGGACCACCGGAGCCGAAGCCGGATACGGTTGTGTTCGATGTACCGATCGTCTGGAACGAGAAAGTGGAAAGATGTGTCACCTATTTTCAGACAATTGGGAGAAAGCCCTTCGAGATCTCACTTGCGAGATCTGGCAAGTACATACCGCTGATGGAGAAAATTTTAGAGGAAGAGAAAGTCCCTCATGACCTTGTATATCTGCCGCTGATCGAGAGTGGATTCAACCCCCGAGCCTATTCGTGGGCGCATGCGGTAGGTCCGTGGCAGTTTATCGCGAGCACGGGCCGTATCTACGGCCTGCATCGCAGCTGGTGGTATGACGACAGACGCGACTTCGAAAAATCGACTCGGGCCGCTGCGAGGCATCTGAGAGACCTTTACGAGCAGACCGGTGACTGGTATCTTGCGCTGCTCGGATACAACGCCGGTATCGGCAATGTGAACAAGCTTGTCAGGAGAAACGGCACACGCGATTACTTTAAGATGCGAATCCGGAATTCGCAGATGAGAAACTATGTGCCGCTTTATCTCGCCGCGACAATTATAGCGAAACAGCCGGAGAAATATGGCTTCGAAATCGAATATGAAGTTCCGATTCAGTTCGATACGGTTTTAGTCGAGCGCTGTCTGACCATCGCGGATATCGCCCGCGTCTGTGGATGTTCGGAGCAGGAGATTAAGGACCTGAATCCATCGCTTCTTCGGAAGTATACACCTCCGGACGTCAAGAAATTCAAACTGCGGATTCCGCGTGGCAAGATCGCGGCGTTCTGGGCCGAGTATCCGAACATGGAGTCTCCGAAGGAGACGAGCTGGGTGCAGCACAAGGTCCGGCGTGGGGAAACAGTCTCCGGCATCGCCAGGCGTTACGGCGTTTCGCAGTATGCTGTAATCGACGCCAACAATCTCAGGAGACCATACAGGATCAATATCAATCAGACGCTCGTGGTTCCGGTTCCGATCGGAGATGCGAAAGCTCGCACCGCTGCAAGTCAGCGGTATGACTCATACGAACTCACGGGCAACTCATACGTTGTGCGACGAGGTGACACACTTTGGGATCTCGCGCGGGCGTTCAAGACCAGCACGAGAGCGCTTCGTGAGGCCAATGGGCTCGGTCGAAACAGCAAGATCTACGTTGGGCAGAGATTGAATATCCCCGGAGCGGGGGGCACGGCTACGGCTTCCGGGTCGCACTCGGGTGAGACATTCACATACAAGGTCAGGCGTGGCGACACGCTATGGGACCTTGCGAAGAAGTATGGCACCACGGTTAACACGTTGCGCCAGATCAATGGGCTGTCGCGCTACGCCGATTTGAGGATTGGCCAGTCGATTCGCATCCCGGGACAGCTTGCGTCGCATTCCTCGATATCGAGGAGTGGCGGGATCACTACCCATACGGTGCGTCGTGGTGATACACTGTGGGATCTCGCGAAGAAGTACGGGACGAGCGTCAGCGCGATCCGCCAGGCGAACAACCTCTCATCCAGGTCCAAACTCGCGATAGGACAGAGACTCAGAATCCCGACCTCGACAGCGGTGGCCGACTACTACGTGGTAAGGCGGGGTGATACGCTTACGTCGATTGCGCGCAGCTTCGGGGTCAGTATGCGCAATCTGATGGTGTGGAATAATTTAGCGAATGCCGATCATCTTTCGATCGGTGCTCGACTGCGTGTAAGTGCGCAGTAAACGTGATTCAAGAGAGCAGTTTTGGCGCGCACTAGAGACATAGTCATAGCCGTCATCATCGGGGTGTGTTTCATCATATTCGCTGGAATGATGATCCTTGTAGCTCTGGGTACCTACTCCCAGGGCGGCGGTATGTTCGTGTTTGGAGAGAGGATCGCGATCGTCGAGGTATTCGGCCCGATCTATGAATCCGAGGATGTGGTCCGGCAGATCAAGAAGTATGGTGATGATGGTTCCGTTTCAGCAATTATCATCCATATCAACTCACCCGGCGGTGTTGTCGCGCCGACCCAGGAGATTTACGATGAGATTCTACGGGTAAGAAATGAGGAAGGCAAGCTCGTCGTGGCATCGCTTTCATCCATCGCTGCATCCGGTGGATACTATGTCGCTTGTGCCGCGGACCAGATTGTCACGAATCCCGGCACTTTGATCGGGTCAATTGGTGTGATAATTCAGTACCCGGTTATGGACGGGCTTCTGGAGAAGATCGGCATGGATTATGAGACGATAAAGACCGGTGCTGTCAAAGATGCCGGGTCACCGTTCAGAGAGCCGACCGAGCGAGATCGCGAGATGCTCAGGAACGCGATCGACGATACGTACGATCAGTTCGTGGGCGCCGTGGCAGAAGGACGAAATCTGAGTCGTGAAGAAGTGAAAGATATAGCCGACGGTTCGATATTTACGGGCAGACAGGGGCTTGACCTCGGTCTCGTGGATAGAATCGGGAGCTTTCAGGAGGCAATCAGAATAACTGCCGATCTCGCCGGCATCGAAGGCGAACCGGCAACAGTTAAAGAGGAACCCAGGTCTGGTCTTACGATTTTCGATCTGCTGTCCGGATCGATCGGAGAGATCATCCAGCGTGGATACACGAACTCGGGGCCGGAACTGAAGTACTTGTACAGATAGAACTATGCCTATATACGAATTTGTTTGCAGCGACTGTTCGCACGAGTTCGATCTTCTCGTATCAATGGGCTTTTCGAGCGCAGTTTGTCCGAAGTGCGGCAGCAGTGACTGTTCGCGCCGGCTCTCGTCATTCGGGTTTTCGTCCGGCGGACAGTTTCAGTCTTCCGCGTCGGGTTCTGACTGCGGAGGCTGCTCCAAGAGCAGTTGTAAACACTGTAAATAAGAAAAAGGAATAGATGCACCGGCTCAACCAAGGAGGAGGGAGATGACCAAAGCAGATCTGGTCGAACAGGTTGCTGAGAAGACCGGACTCACCCGCACGGATGTCGCGGTGGTAGTCGACTCGTTTCTCGATACGATAAAGCGCACAATGGAAGAAGGGCACAACATCGAGATTCGGGGATTCGGTACGTTCAAGATCAAGCTTCGCAAGGCTCGTAAGGCAAGAAATCCGCGCACCGGAGAGGTAGTACCTGTACCGGATCGCAAGGTTCCGGTATTCAAGCCGTCGAATGAGTTCAAGAACATGATCACGAAGTTGCCGCTTGACGAGAGCGAAGGCTCAGAAGAAGTAGATTAAGAAATCACTTGCGTTTTTGTGCCTGATTGTATAGCTTTGTGATTCTATGTTTTACGATTTGAGAACAACAAATGTGATTGCCTCAGGAGGATAGATGCCGTCGGGCAAGAAGCGCAAAAGACTTAAAATCAAAACGCACAAGCGTAAGAAGAGAAGAAAACGCGATCGCCACAAAAAGAAGAACAAGTAGTTGTTCCTCTTTTGGACGAATTTGAGCCGCCGATTTTCGGCGGCTTTTTTTTGTCACGCGGGATATTCGCCCACTATGTATTTCTTCAGATATCTATTCTCGACTCTGGCGTCCTGCAGCTGGGATTTGACGAGATCCCCCATCGATACGATACCGATCAGTCTGCCTTTGTCGAACACCGGCAGGTGACGAAAGTGATTCTCGACCATGGTGTTAATCATCACCTCGACCTCGTCCTCAGGAATTGCAACAATCAGATCCGTGGTCATCAGGCTCTTGACTTTCGTGTCGGAGATGTTGGCTGTCGATTCTGAGCAGTAGCGGAGGACATCTCGTTCCGTCAGAATCCCAACCAGAGTCCCGTCCATTTCGATCACAAGCACGGATCCGACATAACTGGAGGTCATCACTTTCATTGTCTCGATGAGAGTTGTCTCCGGGCGGACCGAGACCATCCGACTGCCTTTCCGTGAGAGTATTTCTCTAATTTTCAAGATAAACCTCCTTCGTATGCCTGTTTGTATACTCCATCGACAGAACAGCGGCGATATCGTCACCAAATATACCAATAGAAAACTATTGTGGTAGACTTTTCTTGATGCTCCTTCATCGCGGAAATTTCTGCCGGACTGCGGAATGATTTTCTTCTATCAAAGGTGACTCACTACTCCGCCATTGTCTACAACAACCAGACAAGGGCTTGCGTTCCAACGGCATACGGAATTGTTCCACTCTGCAACAGGTGCGGCATGCGATTTGTAGTACCTAAGTTCAGGCAAACAAGTGGAGGAAGAAATGAAAGCCAGAACATTTATGCTGCTCGTCGCACTCGCACTAATTCTCGTGATCATTCCAACGGGCGAGGCGATCTTCGAGTGGATTGGTATCGATTCTGTCGCGTACGGCGAGGTCGTCGATTTCAAAGTGAACCTCGATCCCGGGACAGGCACACAAGTTTATTCCAATATCACGTCAGATGCCGACGGGAATTTCATTGTGACGTGGTACGACAATCGTTACGGCAACTATGATATCTTCGGACAGAGATTCAATCATCTCGGCGATCGCATCGGAATGAACTTCAAGATCAACGACGACGCCACCGGTCACGATCAGTATTACCCGAGAGTTTGTATGGACGAGATGGGGAAGTTCGTGGTTGTGTGGCAGGACTACCGCGCCGCCGGTTATCCGACGAATCCCGATATCTACGGGCAACGCTACAATGACGCCGGTACGGCTGACGGTGGCAACTTTCTCGTCAACGACGACGGAGCGTTCGTGACGCAGCGTGCCGAGGATATTGACTGTGACGATTACGGCAACTATGTTGTTGTCTTCTCCGACTATCGCGATGTGTCATACAATATCTACTGCCGACGGTACGATCATCTGGGAAATGCTCTCGGGGTGAGCTTTCGAGTCAACGACGATTGCTGTTCGAATCCTCACCACAATCCGAGGGTAGCGGTCGATGCCGACGGCGATTTTGTGGTTGTATGGTACGACAAACGGAGCGGCAATTACGATGTCTACATGAAGCGATTCGATTCGGACGGCAACTCGCTCGCGTCAGATCTCATGGTAAACGGTGAGTCAAGTGCCCGCCAGGTCTACCCGGATGTCTCCTGCGATGCGTACGGCAATTTCGTGGTTGCCTGGACAGATTACCGTAACGGTGTCTATCCAGACAATCCCGATATCTACGCCCAGCGTTTCTTCGCGGATGGCGCCGTGAATGGCGGGAACTTCAAGGTCAATAACGATCCGGGGGAGGCCTCTCAGACCGAGCCGGCAGTAGCGATGGATTTTTTCGGGAATTCGATCATTAGTTGGACGGATGACCGTAACGGCAATACCGACATTTACGCGCAGTACTACAACTACGCGGGCGCAGAGACAGGTTCGAATTACAAGGTGAACTCGGATGAGACCACGAATCGTCAGTCGGCGTCTCACGTCACGATGGATGGGATCAACATCTACTACACGTGGACGGACGATCGCGTCGGAAACTTCGACATCTACGCGAGAGTCACCGAATACGGCTCGCCGGGGATACTTATCAATCCTGCAGGACTGTCGTTCGAGGGGAGCTACGGTCAGGCTATCTCTGAACAGAAAGATGTTTCGATAGATAACACCGGCTACGGAATACTCTACTACGAGGTCGAGCCGCAGCAGGCGTGGATTACGGTATCGAAAACTGAGGGTGTCGCGCCGGACACTATTGCGATCGGCGTGGACGCCGCTTCTATGGATTGCGGGTATCACTTCGGTTCCGTCGAGCTAAGCGACAGCGAAGGCGGAGATTCTTCGAGGACATGCGCCGTAACAGTGCTGATCGACTGCGCGTCTATCGATATCTCGACCGACACGCTTCGATTCAGTTCCTATCTGGGTGATCCGGGGCTGCTATCAGCAGAGTTCGAGATTGGAAACGGTGGTTTCGGCGACCTGGAATGGAGCGCGCTGAGCGAAACGGATTGGATAGATATCGACAGTGACATTGGTATAGTGCCACCCGATGCGGAGGTGACAGTTAGCGTGGATAACAGCCTTCTCGCGGAGGGTATCCACTATGGTTCCGTTACCGTTATGGCCGCTGATGCAATTAACTCGCCCGCGACGCTCGTTATCGAGGTCACGGTGCTCGGAGACAGGCCGTATATGGTACTATCTCCCGACACGGTTAATCTCGTGGCAACACGCGGCCTGACTGAATCAGTGTCCGAAAATATGATCATCAGGAATCTGAGCGAGGAAACATGCGACTGGAGCGCTTCCACAATTTCCGACTGGCTGACTGTCTTGCCAACCTCGGGCGTGGATTCAGCGGAGGTTGCGGTAGAGGCGGATATAGACGGTTTTGCGATCGGGGAGTATTATGCTGATATCGAGTTTGCAGATCCGAATGCCGCGAATACACCACAGATCGCTACGGTGCGCTTGACCGTTTTGCCCGGACCTGCGCACATCGCGTTGAGCGCAGACACGTTAGAGATACTGCACATTTACGGAAATCCAATTGAAGAATCATCCTTCGAGATATCCAACGCGGGTGATGTCGGCATGCCATGGACGGTATCAAATGCCGACAATATGTTCCAACTGGATCCGTCGACGGGGATAGACGATGCAACAATTACAGTCTATCCCCTCATCGGGTCGTACGATTTGGGAATTTATGAGTCGGCGATAGTAGTCGAGTCAGATTCCGCCGACAACTCGCCCTGCACGCTTTTTACGAGAATAGACATTACAGATAATCCCCCGATGATTGCGCTGACTCCGGATACATTACGTCTGGGGCTGCGCAATCCGGGGGATACCCTGGTATATAGAGAATTCAGTGTCGGCAATTCGGGAGGCAATGGGCTCTCCTGGTATGCCGATCCCGGTCAGGCCTGGTTGAGCGTATCTCCATCGAGTGGCAGTGATGATGACTCCGCTCAGGTTGAGATTGATTTCGCCCAATTGACGTACGGCTTGCATTTCGGAGACATTGTAATATCGGATGTCGATGCCGCGAACTCGCCTCAGTCGCTTCATGTGGAAGTAACAGTCGCACCTGATGACACGCTCTACTTCGAGTCGACAGACGGTACGATCGGCGAAGGCTTTGCACAGGATGTCAACTACAGCTCGTACGTAAACCTGAGTGAGCTGCATGTACCTGTTGCGGTGCCGTCGGAGGAAATCACGCTCGAGTCGTTGTCGCTGGATCCGACACGAATCTACGAGCCGGTGAGCGGGAGTCTCGAAAAAGACAGTCTCTCCGGCTATGGCTATGTCAGACTGCTCGGAGCAGCGGGGGGACACATAAGAACCGGTGCGGGAAGGCTTTTCACGCTCTACTATTCCTCGGATCCTCTCGGTAGCGGGGGAGCATTTGTGATCGACACATTCTGGTCCGACCTTTATCCCGCGACGGCTACGGACGTCTACGGGGACACATCGTCGTATGAGGCAGAGCCGGGGATTATCTACCTCGGTTCCACCACGGCCGCGGACGCGATCCGGCAGATCGAAGGCGATTCCGAACTGGAGCTTCACCAGAACCGACCGAATCCGTTCAATTCCGGGACTCGTATATCATTCTCAATTCCGCACGCCGGAGAGGTGACTATTGAGTTGTATAACATCCTCGGGCAGCACATCGACGAATTGTATCATGGATACCTCGCGGCCGGAGCGTTCGAGATTCAGGTCGAGAGCGTGCTCTCCGATCTAGCGAGCGGTATTTATTTCTATCGTCTTAGATTTGAGAATGAGTCTATTGTAAAGAAGATGGCTTTGTTAAGATAACCTCCTTATAACCGTAAGGACAAACTCCTCTCTAACACTTGTTTGCCATGGCCGGGAAGGACTATCCCACTTCCCGGCCGACTCATGTCTGCCGGAACAATTGACAGCTCGTGTCAATTCCATTAATTACAGATATGAGAATACTTCATTACTCCTACCGACTGGCTATGATGGCCGTCTTTTCGATTGCAGCGATTGTTCTCTTCGCCGATCAATGCTATGCCGGTGCAGTCCATTCAGAACGAGTCAACCCTGCCGAGATCGAATTTCATATCTCCAATCATGGTACAATCGCCAGAAATGAGACCGCAGAATATCCCGACTGGCAGGGTCTGAAGTTTCCCGCGGATTCGCTGTATCCGCTGGTCTATTCCGGCGGACTGTGGCTCTATGCGCTTGTCGACGGCGAACCAAGAGTCGCAATATCGGAATCGAGCACAGAGTTTGCCGCAGGCCCGTTCGGGCATGAACCGATTCAGGACAGTTCAGTCTTCAGGGTATACCGGATCGTTGACGGTGACGAGAGCGACTCGGACTATGTCGAGTGGCCATCGGATTTCGGTGCTCCGACCGATGAACTCGGCGATCCGCTCTTGACCGGTCAGCAAAGTCTCTGGACCGTTTTTAACGATGGTGCGCTCGTGTATCACAATCGAAGGGGTGGATCGACGGATCCTCTCGACGCCGAGGTGCAGGTGTACGCGTACGCTTTCACGGGCGGAGATCTCGACAATGTCGCCTATGTCGAGTTCACGATCATCAATGAGTCGGAGAAGAACTGGGATTTCTTTACGGCCTCGATACAGTTCGACCCGGATATCGGATTCCATGCGGATGATCTGTGCGGCACGGATTCAGCGATGTCGATGGCCTTTTGCTACTCCAATCGAGATCCGATCGAATTTCCGCCGAACTACTATCCCGCAGTTGGGGTAGCTGCGATTGAGACTCCCACGAGCGGCACGGCTCTTCCGCCGCTGGTCGCCGCAAATGCGCTCATCGATGTCTACACAAGCCGGAGTGTGGATATGACCGAGGCGCTGATGAAGGGATTGCAAGCCGACGGGTCCCCGCAGGTCAACCCGATTACCGGAAACACCACGCGATTTCCGCTCGGAGGAAATCCTGTCAGCGGCACGGGATGGGTCGATGAGGGTAAGGGGGATCGGAAGCTCATGCTCTCGACATGGCCGGTCGATGTTGCCGCCGGCGATACGGTTCGAATGAAATACGCTTTCTTCGCCGCGGATGGGGTAACCAATGTCGAGGCACTCACGCAGCTTTTCGATGTCGCGCGATCGGCGATCGACTTTGGCAGGAGAGGAGCGACCGACCTTACGATAGTTCAGAATCCTGCCGACGGTTCGATCACCGATGTTTCGTTTTCCCCTTCTGAGCATCTCTGGTTTTCGGGGCATGACTGGGGCGGGGAGACATTCGGCGGAGGAATCGGCTGGGCCGGTGACCTGTGGGGAAGCTCACTCGACAGGCAGTCGAATCTCGATGTGGAGATCGTGTTCAGGCCAGATGGAGGTCAGAGGGCGGCTCGTTACGTTCGACAGTCCAGCGACTTTGTCTATGCCGATTTCGTAACGGTTCCGTTCGACTGCCGGAGATTCAGCGGGTTCGATGACCTGTCAGATCTGGCATTCATAGACTCGGACGGTGACGGCGAATGGGAGGCGGCGGATGACACTGCGTCTCCGCACGAGTACCTTTTCGTGATTCAGTCTCAATACACGGGCATGCCTCTCAACGCGTTTGAGTCCGTGGTTTTGCCGGATGAAGCGGATGAGTTGCCGTTGCTGTACGCTATCTCGCTCGTAGAGAATGAAAATGCGAGAGTCGGAATCCGAGATGGGCAAATCCTCTCAATCAATGTTAATGAGCTGTGGTCTCCGCTCGAGTCAGATACGCTGGATTTCGGAAGCGCTATTGTCGGGCGAAGCAAGGACCTGCCACTGAGTCTTTCGACCGAATACGAGTTCGAGAAGACGTTGTCGTTCGCGATCGACAGCCTCGACTGTTTCCGGATACCTTGCGAGAGTGCGACCCTCCAGCCCGGAGTAGAGAGTAGGTCACGCATAGCGTTTGCGCCATCAGACACTGGACTCTATCAGGCGAATCTCATGATCCGATTGCACGAATTCGATGCGGTAGCGAAGGAGCTTGTTCTCGTCGGACGAGGAGCGCCGTGGTCTCTGAAGGGAGACGTCAACCTTGATGGTGTACTCGATCTGGGCGACATAACGCGTTTGATACGATATCTTTACATCCCTAACGGGTCACTTCCCGCTGGCGCTGATGTCGATTTCGATTCGTCCGGTGATATTGAGCTGAATGATCTCGTGATGCTAATCAACAGGGTGTTTCTTCTGGATCGGCGTTAGCGGTATCCGCTCCTAATCCTGCTCTGATACTCACGCGGTACACTATTTGCAATCTTAGTGTTAGATATGTTTACTCGCCCTCGGCTGGTGTTTTACATACTGTTGCTCTGCATCGGGTTATATGCCGCGAATGCGAGCGCACAGATTCCGAGTCCCGCCAGCTTTGTCATTAAGCTGCAGAGCATTGCGCATCCGTACGTCTCAACTGTCGAGTCACCCGTCCTGATCAGATCCGCCGATCGAGAAGGGATTGGCTTTATCAAATACTCGGCACTGACCGCAGCTCATGGTATTGGGGCCGTGGCGGGCTACCGGAAACTCACCGGAATCTGGGGAAAGCCGAACGGATCGTTTCACCTTAAGAGTGAATTCTCGGACTATCTCGCATACAATGACGAGGTTTCTCACATGTTTGTCAGCTACAAGCTGACACAGGCTTTGACATCGGCATACAGTATCTTTGGCCTGGGGGAGAAGAAGTCGCGCCGTGTCGGTGCGATAGAAGCCGCGTTGATAATGACTGCGGTGGAGTTTCCTGTCGATGCATTCAATCCGTCACAGGGGATGGGAATCACGGATCTTGTTGCCGATTACGCCGGTGTCGGCCTTGCGATTCTCAAGATCTCAGACAGCAGGCTACGTGATTTCGACATGAAGCTGAGCGTGAAATCGTTCGGAAGCAATAAGGGAAGGCTTCTCGGGCACAACACGGCAGATTATGACAATTACATCTACTGGCTGACATATAGCGTCTCGCCGGTGGTTGGTGGAGTTGGATATTCCACTACACGAAGCCATCCGCGTGAACCGCATCCTCAGATTCTGTTAGGAGTCGGAACTACGATACCGGATCTGATCGAGCCGGTTTTTCCCGACGCCGCCAGATTCCTCAAGCCGCTCGATCTCTACTTTTTCAATTTCCATGTTGAGATCGATTGAACTGAATTCGATCAGGCGCGCAGAAGTCTCTTGACTATCCATATCGCGAGGCTTCCGAGAGGGAGGACAATCATCCCCAGCGGGAGTCGTCCCTCGGTGACTTCGCTCGACGATTCATATCCGCCGATTGCAGCGCGGAAGAATCGCACGAAGTCAATCTTCTCGGCCGTGAACGGATTCTCGACCAGAATCCAGTAGCTGATCAGTAGTATCGCGGCGAGAAGAATTATGAGTGCTGTCATCTGTGATCCACTCATTTCGGTTACCTCCTGACCAGTGATAGATCAAAACTCGTGCCAGAAGTAGTGGTTTAAGTCCAATTGGCTCGGGGTCTCGTAAGCTAAGATGTGACAAGCCAATAGGTTGCCGTTTCAAGTTGAAGCGGTGCCTGAGGGTGGTCGCGATGTGCAAGTCTATGCATAATTAGTGTAGTCGAGCTTAAAGAATTACTGTAAGTGCACATTTTCGCTGCCGATTGACCTTCTGCGGACGAGGGGAGGCCGCCGTTCGTATCAACGTGCGGTTTGCTTGAAGGTCGCACTGTCAGCAAGCTGACCGCAAGACTCTGCAAGAGCAAGTGTGAGTGATCCCTGCCTCCAACCAACCGAGCGTCGTCGGGAATTCCTCCCCGACGAAATCTGCAGGTCAATGTGTCGGGTTTCTGCGCTCGCTGCGCTCACTCCGGAAGCGGACCTGCCGCGGGATTTCGCCGCATGCTGTATATCTTCGCCATGTACATGGCAGATACCCTGAGACTGTTACACAAGACACCAGAACAGGTTGCGGCAGATCCTGATCCCGCGAAGCGCGGGATTGTGATCTGCCGATTGTTCGGATATGATTATGTATACCAGCGACTGGCGAGCGGTCAGTTCACACTCGCCTGCGGCGAGCAGGAACCGACCGAACGGATACAAGAACTCCTGTGACTGCCAGCCCCTCATCTGCTTCGAAGGCGTTTGCGGCAGCGAGATGCGATTGGGGCTTGCGCTTCGGACTCAGAGCGGTAACTTGTGTATCAACCAAGGAGGTCCGAATGAAATCACACACCGAGTATCTCTGGTTCAATACCGACACCCGGCGCGACTATATCAATATCACCGACAAGGTGGAAGAAGCTCTTGCGAAATCCGGCATCAAGGAGGGGTTGTGCCTGGTCTCGGCCATGCACATCACGGCTGCCGTGTATGTGAACGACGCCGAGTCGGGCCTGATTCAGGATATCGATGAGTGGCTGGAGACGCTTGCGCCGTTCGGCAAGGACTATCGTCACCACCGCACCGGTGAGGACAACGGCGACGCGCACCTGAAGAATCTGCTGATGCACAACCAGACTGTTCTGCCGGTAACCGACGGCAAGCTCGACCTGGGACCGTGGCAGGCGATCTACTACGCCGAGTTCGATGGCCGCCGCAAGAAACGCGCGATAATCAAGATTATCGGGGAGTGAGGGCGAGCGCTTCGGCAGAGAGGCGTTTTTCCGAAGCCGGAGCGGGCAACCAACCGTTTCTTGAGATGCCTACGAGATTCGCGTGTTGATTGTGGCAGAGTCTTGAAACGCTGAAGGCCTCGGGTACACGAGTCGCGGACGGGAGCAGAGTGCTCCCGTCCTTTCGGTCGACCTCTTTTGGAGGTTTGCGGGATGTTGACCGATGACTCAGCAATCCGGAATGTTGTCGCCATCCGAATCGCATGGGTTGGGTCCCCCTTGGAAGACGTAGGAGATGGAATATACTATGTCATCAATATCGATTCCCCCCTGGCAGTTGACATTGCCGGAATCCAACGGGTCCGGATCGGGGCCGCCTTGAAACACATAGGCTATCAGGTAAACAATGTCATCGATGTCGATGCCACCGCTGTTGTTAACATCTCCGCAGTCATACGCGCGGATTGTCACTAATTGGCTGTCCGCCAGGGCACCGTCGTCTGCATAGAACAGGACATCGTGATATCCGGCCTGATCACTTGTGGGTGTCCACTCAAAATTTCCTGTCCCGTCCCCGTTATCGACAAATGAAGCTCCGGTCGGCATTTCTTCGCAGAAAAGGTCGGGCACAGTGAGGTCGGGATCGCTTGCGGTGACAGGCAACTCGAGTGTCGCACCTGTTTTGATTTTGCTGTCATCTATTTGGTCCAGAACCGGGCACTGGTTTGATCCGGATGCACCGTAAATCTCGAGGAATGGTGCGTATGTGCCCTCTTTCGAGTAGAATTTGCTCCACTTCTGTCCGTTTTTTGCCTGAATGACGATTCCGTAGTTGTCGACAGATCCGTCAAGCCAGTCATTGACGACATCCGTGACTTCGAGACGGTACCAGTCGAGAGCGGGCCCGAAGATATATGTCATGAATGGTGAGGCAGCATGGGAGATGTGAACGTAGTCATTCCATGTCTCCTCGCGCCAGTCTTCGGTTATAACGTACAGGTCACAGTCGGTGTAGTAATGACCCGGACAGCGGAAATAGCGGTAGATATTGACGAATGCGCTGTCTATACTGTCATCCGTGATTACAGACAGATCCCATTTGAGCATTGACCGCTGGTGGTGTCCAGCACCACTGTAGTTGGCAACCCAGAGACTGGTCTCCTCGACCGGATGGGGATGCCCCGATCCACCATCGGGATCCGTGTAGAGATCATCGATTGGTTCAAGTTGATCGCCCAGCAAAGGACATGGATTCGAGGAGCAGTCCAGTCCTTCGGTCCATATTCCTCCGAGAGTTCCACAGTCCACCTGAGAGATTTCGTCATAGCATTCCGGATCAAGCGGATCTGTATAGACACAGCATCTTCCGGTAGCCGGATCATCGTCGGTGACTTCTACATTATCTATTGAGAAGAGATCAGCGTCTAAACCATAGTAACGAAAGGCAATTCGGATAGGATCGACACTGCCGGCATATGTGTCGAGCGGTACACTGACAAAGTAATACTCGAATTCGGGGTAGCCGGTGCCGTACGAATCGAACACTTCCGTCCAGCTCGTACCGTCATCTGTGGTCACGTATACTTTAAAATCGTGCGGGTAATCATATCCCTGTAGCATGTAGAACTCGACTCTCAATTGAGACGATGCACCCGAGACATCGAGTTCCGGCGTAATCAACCACTCATCCTGCTGCTGCGTCGGCGGTGTCTGATCCCATGTAACCATCGCTGCCTGTGTTCCGCCTCCTGTATAGGTACCGAGAAACCATCCGTATCCGTCATTCGTGTTTAGCGTGTCCCAATCGGTTGGTGGAAACGTCGACGATTCGAAGTCCTCCCAGAGGTATTGATCTCTTTCTCCAGTTGTAAGTGCTGTCAGGGGATTGCTCGTAGGCGAGGGTACTCCCTTTTCAAGTGCAGCTCGATCTTGGTGAACCGCACAGTCGCACTCGGTGCTCTCCTCGCTCAAAGACATGACATTCATGGCGAATATCAAGATCATTGCAGTGATCATTATTGTTCGAGACATCGTGAATTCTCCTCTATTCCAATCTCATATCTTATGGTGAGTATAGTAGTGACTTCCCCCCTCATCAGAATTCAAGTTGTAGTCTTGCGAGTAAACGATCCGCGTACTCTTCTTCGCTGTATCCCGGGATTCCGCCGTCATCGGCAAAGTTGATACAGGTCTGATAATCGACTTTGAACCTTGCGCTCCCCGGGCCGATACCGAGATCGAATCCGACCGCGACAAACGCGCTCTTGTAATCGCCGTTGTCAAGGTTTGCGGCCTGGTCCCAGAACTGGTATTGAACATAGGGAAGCAAATGCCGAATCTGCTCGTGATCTATCGGGATTCTGTAACCTGCTTCGATCAGAAGGGCTCGCATCTCGAGGTCTTCGTATGGTGCACCTGCGATCTTGGCCGTATTGCTCGAATCGGCCCATAGCTCGCGATAGTATGGGATATCCAGTAGATCCCTGAATGCTCTCCCAATGTATACCTCACTTCGGAACTCGATGTTGTTAGCGTCGTAATCGACTCCCAGAATTGCTCTATAGCCATCGTAAATGGCTTTATCCCGCACGTAGAAAGTGACATAGTCGTCGCGGGATCCCTTGGGATCGGGAATCGAATCCTTGCGGGAATACTGAGCGTTCCATTTCCACGAATTATAACTGGCAGCGAGGGTAAGACCGTTAACAGGCGTCCGATAATGAACCCCGAAATTGATATCGTGTTCATCATCAAGTGTGCCCCCGCTGCCTTCTGCAGCTACGAGCTGAGCGAGAATTCCGGAGTTCTTCCCAAGTTCTCGCTCGAACTCCACAGTAGCCCCGAGAGGATGACATGGACTAAACTTCTTTGCAAACACCGGCTTTTCCGCTGTGAGTAGATGAACGCAATCTGCGTACATTTCGAAGCCGCGCAAGACATGGCCCTTTGTAATGCCGACTTTCCAGTTGGAGTTCGGTTTGTACAGGATTCCGGCCCCCATGAGGAGGAATCCCCCATCCATACAGGAAGCGTTTCCAAATTCGAAGTTGTATTCCAAGTGTGCCTTGTACTTACCCTCGACTATCATCTTGGCCTCCCGTATAGTGAATCCACTCTCTGCCGACTTTGCAACGCCTGCGAAGAATGTCGAGTCACCGTTTGAGAACGATTCAGCCTGCAAAGCCATTTCAAGGTGTACCGATGGCAGCCACTCCGAATCGGAGCGCAGGCCGTGTGCGCGAAGACTTCCAGTGAATGTTACAATAAACATGGTAGCGAATAGAATCGCTGAACAAGTGCGTGCTAACATATACTGAACCCTATCCAAGTTTAGACCATTCGGGAACTGCCCAATCGGTTCTATCACGTACCTTTCAGCAGTTCGAATCTCCCAGTCTGTTAATTTCATGGCCGGTCTTCTCACTCAGAAGCCCGATCCGGCTCACTTATCTCGACCGACTTCCGTTCAGCTTGATCCGTGTGCCGGGCAATTGATGCCCGATACCGTGCGTCTGAGACAGAATCTCCCCGTCTCGGTAACAGTGTGGTTGTTTCCGAGCCGAAATGCTGATCTGAAGTCACGGTCTACAGCACCTTCAGTTTAATCAAAGACTCTTTTTCATCTCCGAGATGCTATGCTGTCGGCGGGGATCTGGAGGGGCTCTGCGATAAGGAGATGGATACTCCCTCGTACAATTTCTCGCAGATTACGAAGTCAGTGGGCTGGATTGTTACATCCAGCCCTGTTACATGTGGTGCAAGGAGGTTGTGAAATATCTTATTGACCTGAGATAGGTGGACAATGTCCCAGGAGACATGGCTGTGGCCTGCTTCACCTTCAGAATCTCCCTTCTCATATGGGTGGCTGTGGGTAACTACCCGACCATCCCGAAGCTGATGCGTATGAAGGTTTGCAGTAAAGGAATAGCCCGTAGAAATCAGTAATAGAAACAACAGGCACGATAACCAGCGGATGAAAGTCTGTGAGAAACTCAAGGTGATTCCTGTCTTCCTAAATGCCCTGTCACTTCTGGAGAGGGTTTCTCGCTTCACCTGCTCGCTTGCAGTGTTCGCAGCGCCCACGGGGTTTGTCCTTGCAAAAATAGCCAAACTCGTTTAGCCACACTTTATCGCTGTAAGGGCACTCGTCTACGAATTCGGTAAACTTGACAAATCTGTCTATCACCTGTGCAGAAAGCCCGTGCTCCATCTTGCAGGCGGTTTCGTCGGCGGTCTTCTCGTCGAGAAGCAACACCTCCATGAGAAACTTGCGCAAGGCTATGTGCCTCTTGTATATCTGCTTCGCAATCTTGGAGCCGACGGGTGTCAGTGCAATTAGCTGGTACGGTTCGTAGATCACAAGCCCTTGCTTCTTCAACAGTTGTAGTGTTGTGGAAACGGTGGACTTATGCAGATTCAGATGCCGCGCGATAGCGGATAGCCGTGCTGCGCCGACTCTCTTCTGAAGGACAAGTATCGCTTCCAAATAGTCTTCCTGTATCTCGGTTACGGATCGTTTGCTCAAAACGGCTCTCTCCCAGCAAATGTTCTAATGTTAGAACTTAATACTAATTATAGAACTACTTGTCAAGTAGATTCGATGACTTTGTTCAGATTCTTTCTGAGCCGACAGGTTGTACTGACCTGTGTGGCGACTGCAATGCCAGCTGCGGTATTGATATCGACGATATAGTCTATCTCATAGCCTACGTATTTCAGGGTGGGCCGGCACCAATTCCGACTTCAACGGGGGATGTCAACTGCTCGACGGGGGTGGACATTGATGACATCGTGTACCTGATCGCGTATGTCTTCCAGTCCGGAAATTCACCGTGTGATCCGGACGGGGATGGGATTCCCAATTGTTGATTTGAATTAGATGTAGAGTTGCGCGCTATCGTATCACGCGGTAGAGCCAGTCGTAGTAGGAATCGAGAGTCTCGTGACCCGGGAACTGGTGTCCTTTGTCCTCCTCGATGACGAACTGGACATCCGCGCCATGCTTTTGCAGGAGTCGCACAAGTCGCTCCGTATCTTCGTACGGGGCATTCCGGTCCTGACGACCGTGAAAGATGAACACTTCGACGTTCTCGTATGGTTCGAGATATTTCGGGACAAGGAAATTGGGATGTTCACCACGTTCAAGCCATTTGTCCGCAAGATCGGGAATGCCTGAGAATACGGCGAGCGCGCGAAATCTTTTCGGCATCTCGTAATACGTTCGATACACGCCGTAGCCACCCATCGAAAATCCTGCAAGCACGATCCGGTTTGTGTCGATAGGGTAGTTCGCTATAACATCATCTATTGCCTCACGGATGTCATCCTGTGCGTTGTCGACAGTGTAGCAATTGGAGGTTCCTCTTCCACTGGGGGCGAGCTCGATGATATCTCCCCGCGTCCATTCGGCATCCAGCGCTCCTCTGTCGTCCTGCCCGGAGCCGTGCAGGAACACGAGCAGGGGATATGATCTCGAACGATCGAAGTTTTTCGGGACTTTCACAGAGTACGGCTGGAATGTGTTGTCGACGTCAGAGAGATAAGCTCGTCGAAATGTCCCGGTCCTCTCGGCGAGGATGTCACGACCATCCTCGGCAGCTTCGATTATCGAGAGGATGTCGTAGATGGCGAATCTGATATCGGCTGCTGTCTCGTATGGCCTAAGCGCCTGCAGGTCGTCCTTCAGCTTGTCCGCCTTGAACAGGACAGTGTTTCGGCTGCCTCGGCTTAGCGCAAAGGACATCGATCCAACACGATTTATAAGGTCTGCAGGGTCTATATCCGGGAGAACGGTCATTCCAATGTCATGATCGAATCTGTCCGACCTCGGGCTCCAGTTCACTCTATATCCGCCCGGATCGAGAGATTCCATCCCGAGAAAAAAGGTCTTCTGAACGAGGCATGTTCCTGCCTCCAGTTGGACCAGGGATGGTTTAAGTGGATCGCCCTCGCCGGAAGTGAGACGAAATCGTACGTCCACGAATTGCGGTTCAGCCGCCATGAGAGCGATATTTGCTATTACGGAATCGCCTGAGAAGAGGTGGTTTTTCTCGAGTGTGGCATAGCACTGCCAACCGGCAGATAATCTGGGCTCCTCGAATCGGAGAACTGCGTAGCGTCGTCTGCTCTGTTCGGACTGAAAGTAGCGATCGGGCACGACGAAGTGGTATATCTTGTCCTCCGAGCCGACAGCCTGTACGTAGCAGAGATTGAAGCCGATAGCATCTGAAATCCATGGGTGGTACGGATAGAGTTCGCTCCACGGAATCAGTGTCTCCATGCCGACCCTGCCATCCTCGATGTGCGTCTCGAACTCGGCATCACGCAAACGCGCCATCGATAGATCGACATTGTGATACCAGATGAACTTTCTTTGCCAGCTTCGCGCCAGATCGGTTTGCGGAGAGAATCCGAGAACGTAGAACTCATCGGTTCGGCGGCCACCATAGCAGGAAGCCGTGATAGCGATGTGGAAACCGTCGCCGTTTTGATATGCTCGGTCACGTGATATAATTGTGTCGGCTTCGACCTCGATATAGAGATACAGAAATTCAGCGCCGTATGCGAGACGATATGCGGCATCGGCTGCCCGGCTGCGATCATCGGTGCTGATTGTCCGGCCAAACTCGCGCTCGGGAATGATCCTGAGTCCCAGATCGAGCTTTCCGTCTATTTCCGGCGGGTGCTCGATAAATGTTACAGGCGGGCCGGGGAGTTCCCGAGCACTCGAATCTGACTGCAGAGCTGTTAGCGCAATAAGTGCAGCGAACGCGATCTTCAGTATTCTGGTCATAGTCGGTATTCCCATCATTATGCGATCAAGTATTAAACGCGCGAGGGGCGGAAAGGGTTCGTAAACATCTGAGATTGTAAATCCTCGGTGCTGGCTGAATGTCTGCGGGGCAGCGTCCGGCGGTCATCAGATCGAAAGATGGCAGTCGTGTTATGGCATATCCCTATCCCGCGAAACACGGAGTTTTGGCCTGCTGTCCCTGAGGTCAGGTCCATGTTTATCCGCGACCTGCGGACGGTCAGTTCACACTCGCCTGCTGCGACCAGGAACTGACCGAACCAATCCACGAGCCTTAGAGACAGCTTCTCAGCGTGTTCCGGTAGTTACCGAGAACTTCGCTATTGACACTCATGCCGATTTTCTATAGTCTATCTCTTCAAATACAGGAGTGACAAATGAGCAAGTACGAAAGCTATGCCGAGGAGAATTTCAAGAGGTTCGACGATCTTCTGGTCGAGTTTCTTAAGATACCCTCCATTTCAGCACAACCCGAACACAAGAACGACGTTCGCAAGGCCTGTGAGTTTCTGAAATCGTATCTCGAGGAGATTGGACTCGAGCCTAAGATATACGAGACCGAGGGGCATCCAATTCTCTATGCCGAGTACATCGTGGATGAGAGCAAGCCGACCGCGCTCGTGTACGGCCATTATGACGTCCAGCCGGTCGATCCGCTCGAGCTGTGGGAATCGCCGCCGTTCGAACCGACTATCAAGGACGGGATAATCTACGCGCGCGGCACCGCGGATGACAAGGGTCAGCTCATGGTGCACGTTCACGCGCTCGAGTCGTTTCTGAAACAGGGCGATCAGATACCGGTCAATATCAAGATCATATTCGAGGGCGAGGAAGAGGTTGCATCCGAGCATCTGGACGGTTTCCTCGAAGAGCACAAAGATATGCTCGAGTGCGATCTCGCGATAATCTCAGATTCGTCGATGTTCGGGCCGGATATGCCGGCGCTGACCTACGGGCTTCGAGGCATCGCGCCGGTCGAGGTCAAGGTTACAGGACCGAACCGCGATCTGCACTCCGGATCATACGGCGGCGCGGTCGCGAATCCGGTCAATGTGCTCTGCAGTTTGGTGGCGCAGTTGCATGATGAAAACCGTCACATCGCGGTTGACGGCTTTTACGACGAAGTTGTCGATATCGAAGACTGGGAAAAGGAAGAGTTTGGACGACTGCCGTTCGATGAGAGCGAGTACAAGAAGAATCTTCATGTCGACGATCTGATGGGAGAGAAGGGATACTCCACTCTCGAGCGCAAGTGGGCGAGGCCGACTCTCGATGTGAACGGCATCTATGGCGGCTATATGAGCGAAGGCCAGAAGACAATCATACCGTCCTGGGCCGGATGCAAGATCACGATGCGGCTCGTGCCGAATATGGATCCGAACAAGACCGCCGACCGTCTCGAGGCATATCTCAAGAAGATCGCGCCCGATTCGGTCCATGTGGAGGTGAAGAAATTCGGTGGCGCGAAAGCCGCGCTGGTCTCGAAGGAGAACCCGATCATGCAGGCGGCCGAGAAGGCGCTCGAATACGGTTTCGGCAAGCGGCCGTTCTATATTCGCGAGGGCGGATCGATTCCGATCGTGAACGTGTTCAAGGAGCTGCTCGGTGTCGATACTATCCTTTTCGGGTTGGCTCAACCGGATGCGAACACCCACTCGCCGAACGAGTGGTTTGGTCTCGATGATTTTCATCGCGGCATTAAGAGTGCTATCAACCTGTACGAAGAACTTGCAAAGATGAAGGCGTAACAAGTATGGATCTCGGTCTGAAGGACAAGACAGCTCTCGTGACAGCGGCCTCGAAGGGGCTCGGCAAGGCGATCGCCAAGGAGCTGGCCCGTGAGGGATGCAAGGTTGCTATCTGTGCGCGTAATACGGACGGTCTCAAGACGGCGTATGAGGATATACGCGGTGACACGGGCGTTGAAGCGCTCACTATCAAGGCGGATGTCACCGATCGATCTCAGATTGAGCAGATGGCGCACCGAATCAAGGATGAGTACAAGCATCTCGACATCCTCATCTGTAACGCCGGCGGGCCGCCGCTCGGCAAGTTCGACAAGCTGAAGGAGCCGGATTTCAGGCGTGCTCTCGATCTGAACCTGATGTCTACGGTGAACCTCTGCGAGCTCTTTCTGCCGGATATGAAAAAGCGGAAATGGGGGCGGATCATCAACCTGACATCGATCTCCGCCAAGCAGCCGCTGAACGACCTGATGCTGTCGAATATGGCGCGTGCGGGAGTGCTCGGTTTTTCGAAGACACTCTCCAATGAGGTCGCGGCCAACCGGGTCACTGTGAACTGCATTTGTCCCGGCTATACGCTGACCGATCGTCTGAAGGATTTTGCGCGAGATCTCTCGAAGAAGAGCAAGGTCTCGATGGGACAGATTTACAATTCATGGCAGCATTCTATCCCGATGAACCGTCTCGCCGAACCGGAGGAGATAGCCTATCTCGTTGCGTTTCTCGCATCCGAGCGAGCGGCGTATATAACCGGCACGGCGATACAGATTGACGGAGGATTCATCAAGAGCTTGTATTAAGCTGAGTTTATACGAAGATAGAGAGGCGCCGAGTGATCGGCGCCTTTTTTTGTGAGTATTCAATAGCCTATCTGAAAATGGGTTGCCCCGCAGTGGCGCAATGGCTAAAATGGTCGGGTGGCCCACAGCAAGGGGCTTGTTGAGAAACCTCAAAACCTCAGTCTTTGCGAGTGAGCGCAGCGAGCGTGGAAATCTTAAAGCAGCCGCATAGTATTGCCTGACTATGAGATCGCCGCGTCATTCCGCCTCCGCGGGACTCCTCGCGATGACAGGTTTTCCAGCCATACGAACTTTCTCAACAGGCT
>CAYQCE010000023.1:33949-52385 GCA_964415885.1 uncultured Ignavibacteria bacterium | reverse complement strand
TCCCCAGCTGTTTTTCTCGTGGTACTGCTGGTGGTATTCCTCGGCGCGGTAGAATTTAGATAGTGGTGAGACTTCGGTGACTACCTTGCGATTCGAGCCGATCGATTTCTCCAACTCCTCGACCTTCTTCAGGGCGGACTGTTTCTGCTCGTCATTGTGATAAAAGATAGCCGAGCGATATTGTCTGCCGATATCCAGTCCCTGACGGTCTTTCTGGGTGGGGTCGTGTATCTCGAAGAATACATCGAGGAGTTTCTCATAGGAGATAACGCTCGGGTCGTATTCGAGATGAACAACCTCGGCATGTCCGGTGCCGCCTCGGCAGACCTGTTCATAAGACGGGTTCTCTACCGATCCGCCGGCGAACCCAACTGCGGTGTCTGTAACGCCGTCGAGTTTGCGAAATGTATCCTCCGGATGCCAGAAACACCCGGCTCCGAATGTTGCTTTTGCCATTATTTCTGCCTCCGCTTCAGGTTTCAACGATAAGAACGATGTGCACGGGGATTCGTTCCGTGGTGAGTCGCTATGTGATTGCGAATGAACCGTCGATTGCGTAGCATGTTTGGTATGCGTCGCCGCGAAAGATATAAAAAGACCGGGAAGCCCATGCCGAGACCGAGACGGGGTGTTCGATTGAAGCGGGAGCGGCAATACGATACGCATCTCGAAACGAGATCCGGTGTGAAAGTCCGTTCGAAGGCCGAGAGAGTAACAGCTAACTACCTATATCTCCACAATATCCGCTTTCAGTACGAGCCGCTGATTCTTCTCGGCGAGCGTCAATTCCGGCCCGATTTCTACCTGCCGGACTACGACCTCTTTCTCGAGATATGTGGATTCACTCACATGCCGTACTACAACGATCGTTCGCACTCTAAAGAGAAGATATATGAGATGCACAATTTGAACGCTGTTTTCGTGCATTACACCGGTCGAGGATCGTTGCGCAAGATACTGCGTGACAAGCTCACCGAGGCTGGAATCGAGCTGGGCGGAAAATCCTGACAGAAATAAAAGAGGCGGAAACCGGATTGTTTCCGCCTCAGTAATATCTGATTTGCAGCGAGTCTATTTTTTCAGATCAATCTTTCGAACCGCTGCCGGATCGGCGATCTGAAATGTGAAGGACTCGGTGACGAACAGCTTCACCTTGCCGTCACTGTGTGACAGATAGCCGATCGACATATCCTGTCCGAGTGTCAAAATCAAATCTCCGCCTCGTAGCGAGACGAAATAGGCGCCATCGAGGAACGGGCTAAGGATGATATCTCCATTTATCAGGCGCTCTATCTGTCTCGGCAGCGGGTAGCCCTTGGTGTAGCTGGAGATCACTTTCCATATTTTGGGTCCTACGACGAGCGCGTACGGCCCGCTGACGGATTCCTTCATGAAGTCCGTAACACCGTCCGAAACCGCCTCGAGGATGTCTTTCGGGTCATCCTTGAAAACAAGCGGTGAATGGGCCTCGGCGGAATTCATACCGATGATTTTGCCGCTCGGGAATCCGGAATAGACGACAAGCTCTTCGAACTGAGCCATCTTCTTGACCGCGTCCTCGAGTGCATCGAGATCAATATCCTTGGCGCCTCTGATAATATTATCAAGTTCCCAAATGTTCAGTTCGAACGAGACTCTGGATTCGACCAGAGGCTGCACGGTATGCACGCCGGAGTTTACACCATCAATCGGTTCCTTTTCCGTAAGATCGAGTCTGCCAAGAGTGACTGCCGGGAAATCGAGTCCCTTCGGGCCTTCGACATCGACGACCTTTCTTGCGGAGAGCAAAGATGGAAGCATCTCCTTCGCGGTGTCGTCGATCTCCTCCCAGGCTTCCTCTGTGATCGGGGCGAGAGAGCGTTTCAGAATATCCATTGTATCTCCTTATCATTTTCAGTGAAGTCTGGTCTATCTCTACTTCTTAAGACTGCCGATTCCGAGGTCGGAGCTTTCCGGTCCGTCTCCGCCGCCATCCTCGTCTTCGAGACTCGTGATATCACCTTCGGTGAAGAGATAGGTCTTCAGTTCGTCATCCCATTTATCCATATTGCGCCTGAGCCATTCGATCGACATGACCGCGTGCTCTATCTCCTCGTCGCGATTGTGAGCGAGAATCTTCCTGAGCTGCTCATCGTCACAGGTAGCCACCCGCTGGTGGTACCACATTACGGCCTCGATTTCCTCCTTGAGACTTGTTAGAGCGCGAGTTATGTTCCTTGTTGAGCTATCTAATTCGTCTACTGGTTCGTGGTAATCAGACATCACAAATCCTTCCCAATTATGTTGTTGCTCAATTTGTAAGTAAACACTGACTTTCTGGTTTATGTTCCATTATCCTCCGAAGCGCTATTGACTTATCCCGGACACCAGTGCTCCGCATTTGGTCCAGTTGGTTCATCGGGATAATATGAGAGATCTTGCGGGATTGTCAAATCAGACGGGGATCAGGTTTCCCACTGCAGGTTGTCGAGCGCGAGACGGATATCACCTGCATTTTTGAACTCTCTTTTGAGGAGCGTTCGTTTCCGGCCCTTAATGATCTGCTTGATCGGGTCGGGTGCATTGCGGTATCCTTTCGCGCCCCCGAGAGTCTCGTGAAAAACCTGTATCAGGCAGTAGACATCAAACAGTACCTTGTCACGTGTCGATCTGCCCAGGTCGAAGAAATCTACAAGATGCAAATCGAAGCCAATTCCGCGACGCTGAACCATGATATTGTCCGAGTGGATGTCCCCGTGATATTCTCCGAGGAAGTGAATCGCCTCCACTCCGGCTGCCAGGCTGTATATCAGGTGGAGCGCCTCGAACGATGGCAGCGAGCCTCTCTTCTGCCTTTTCAGGAATGACGACAGTATCTCTCCTTCAACGAAATCCGAGACGAGGAACTCGACATTTTTCCCTCTGATTCTCGTGACCCCGCGATGATGATATTGAATTACTATCGGACAGGATCGAAGCGTGTAGAGCTTGCGCGCATACCGCAACAGCGATTTTCCATGACGGGATCGTTCCTCATAGAATATTTTCGCCGCGCGGATGATTCCCGTATGACGCTCCTGAACTTTGTAGACCTCGCCTTCCCACCCACTCCCTATGAAGTCGATCACCTCGTAATGAGATCCGAGAGATCGGCCGGTCGTCAATTCATAGCTGTTTGCCGCCATAGGATTACCTTGCTCAGGAGTTGTTTTCGACAGTCAGCTCAAAGTTACCCGAACCGGATTCAACAGTCAATGCAAATAGATGCCCGACTGAATCTGTATGACAGGGTTCAGTATCTCATTATGGCTGCGGCTGAGTCGCCGTCCGGGAGCTCATCCTGCTTGACGACATAGACTGTGCCTCCCGACGCGAGAGTCCGTGCCGCCGCGAAGTCGAGAAGATCAATATCGCCGGTCTCGGGGCTATCATGTTCGATGGCGCTCATGTTATCGGGATCATATCTACCCCATCGCTGCACTCCGAGTTCGAGGAAGAGCGTATCGATCCTGCCGTGAACCGCTGCCGGCACGATCTTGTCGAGATCGGATGATGCCTCGGAGGATCCCTGAGCTTTCAGCCTCTTATATTTGGCGGTGCGATTGAGTTTGTCTGATTCGAAGATGGGCTCGAGGGCTTTCCATGCGCGTTCATGGAGTGTCTCCTCGTTCAACTGTTTCGGATCACCGGAGACCTGCTCCTCCGCAATGTTTTTGTAGCCGGACACTTCCCTGTAGAGAGGCAGCAGATGATCCAAACCGGCGAGAACGAGGGGGATGTTTCTGTCATTGATTGCCTCACTTAGTCCCTTGTCCACCGCGCGAAAGTACGTCTTGACAGCTTTGACTTTGTCGTAATCTGCGTCTCCGGAACCGAAGAACATTGCATCGCGGCCGCTCTCCGGCCTGTTCGGAGCGCCGGTATGAAACTGCGTTTGTTTTCGAAACTCGTCATACTTCAGAACGTCGGCCAGGCTGGCGGGCATGTTTGTCTCAGGAACGGCCGTAAGAGAATTTCGGTCGCCCTCGTACAACTGAACTTCGCCGAGTTTCAAAGTCAGGAGTGCGAAGCTGCCCTCACGGTTCAGCTCGTGGACCAGTGGCTTAACATGAAAACGATCAGAGACGACCGAGAGCTCATTTACATCGCGCGATAGCTCCAGAGATTCCATGTACTGCGGAGATCGGAACAAGGCCATCCCGTTGCCGAGATTCCTCCAAAATGTCGATTCCCGCATAAGTTCCTCGATCGGCTTCAAAATCTCATCGATGTCTGAGTCGGAGAGATTTCGTTTCTTGAGTTGCTTTCGCGCGTCGCTTACGAGGTTCTTGAACCTGATGCGGTTCTTCTCAAAACCCTGCGTACCCACTTCCGCGGGCATATATATCGATATGCTGTTCTCATCGGTTCGCTCTGTGAGTTTTGCGAGATGATTCCTGGTGAGTCTCTCCATAACATTGACCTCCGTTCTGGGAATTCGGTTTAGGGCGGATTCTCTTCATATTGATCTTACGAGTGAGGACCATTGACTGTTTCAACGGCCGAGATTTAGAAGAGTGGAGGTGAGAGACTCGTTGATAACGTTCCATTTCTTCTGCAGGCGCTCCCTTTCAACACTCCACTCGCCATCGCCCTCTTCCTTCTGCGCTCTCATCTCATCCTTGAAATTGTCGATGAGATGCTGTGTTCTCCGGACGTCCTTTTCGAGACGCTCTGCTTCCGGCCTGTTTGAACCGTCATATTGCTCTTCGAGCAGGTTGAGTTCATTTTCCATTGCATTGATCTCGGCCTCTCTGCGTTTGAGATACGCCTCTCTGGCATCCATTCGTCAGAACACCTTTCCACAATTTGAGATTCTACGCCCGGAGACTCTACAGCCAGTATCTCGGACGCTGGTAGTGATCGAAAAGTGTCTCCTCGTACATACGATCAACGTTTCCGGATGAGTTGTACTCCGGACCGTTCCGTATTCGCTCCTTGGTGAGGTCCACGAATACTTTCGTATCGAGCCAGCTGACCTCACGGATCCAATCCACGGCAACGAGAACCTTTTTGCCCGGGAGCCAGTTTCGAGTGTCGACGACCAGATATCGGACCACCCAATTGTCGTCGTCGAGAAGCACATCATCGACATGACCGATCTCATCATCTTCGGCCTGTATGTAGTATGCGACGAGTTCTTTCGCGCTTCTGAGGCCCGGATCGCCTTTCACTTCCTTCTCTCTTTCGCCTTCCTGTGCCGTGGCCGGATCGGTCGGTCGCGTGACCGGCACGGTTGCTCCACCGGTAGCGACACCGCCGCCCCAGTACGGCTGCCAGCCGAAATGCTGGTGAAGGGCGACCTCGTGCTGACGGGACACCGGCTCATCCGAGGAAATCGGCGGGCTGTTCTCGATCTCTTCTTTCGTGAGATTGACCGGGAACGCCTGCTCTTCCCAATTGGGCACATCGAGTTCGCTCGGCGGTATGAGTACCTTGCGGCCCGTCAGCCAGTCGCCGATGTCAACGACGAGATACCTGACGGTCCACACGGCGTCATCGAACAAAAAGTCGTCCACTTTACCGCATTCGCCGTCTTTTGCAGCTACTTTGAATCCGCGTATGTCATTCGTGCTCCGGATCATCGGGGAATCACCTCTTCGATCAGTGTAATGTTAGCTTTGCAGGTCATCTGTTTCACTAACGACTTACCTCGATTTTGTTCTCGACTATTCTCGCGCCACCCTGGTAGGCGTTCTTCTCCGCGAGAAGCTTCTTGTGATATGAGTCGACCGTACCCTCGATGGTCGCCTTCCCATCAACAACTCTGACGTTGATGTTCTCCAAATCGAGATGCGGGCTCCAAATCAGCTCTGATTCAATCCCCGCGAGAATCTCTTTGTCCTGTTTGTTTATCTGAGCCATACTTGTGCTCAACTCGTTGGAGACATCAACTACGCCCTTGGTTCGCCAGGCAATCTTCTCGATAAGCTCACTTTCGTAGACGCTCGCTATCTCGCCACTTAGCCGCACGATGCCATCGTTTGAACTGACCTCGATTGCCTCCATATCAGCGTACGGTTCCTTTTGGACTGCGCTCTCTATCCTGCTCACGATTTCGTTATCTGAAAGCTGCGTGTCCGGCGACACGGTCAGGTTGTTGTCTACACCCCAGACTCCGACAGTGTTCAGCGCGTCCTGCTCGGCGACCTTCTTCGCTCGCAAGTCGTTGACTTTGCCACGAAGGGTGACGAAGCCGTCGTTTACGAGTACGGTGATTTCATCCATGAATATTCTCGGGTCAATCACGAGCGCCTCAAGGATGGCATCTCTGATCTTCGCGTCGGTAAGGTCCTTGTAGACCTCTATCTTTTTCATATCATTGCGAGCCCACCAACGTACCTCGATATTCGTGACATCTACTGAATTAACGCCAATTACCCAGGCGTCTGCAGAAGCAAGGCTTCTCTCGGCGGCGCTGCCGACGGCGCCGCTCAGAAACACATTGCCGTTCTCGACGTCTACCTCGATCATTTCATCATCGACTCGCGCATCGTACGCGATTCGTCTCTTTACATCGTCGGCGATCGCCGCGTCCGCTCTCTCTTCCGAGTAGTGCATCGAGATGTTGTTCTCTATGTCTCTTACTCCCGGTACACCCATTGCGAGCTTTTCCGCGAGTTTCATCTCCGGGTACGACTGAACGGTTCCGGACAGGGTCACAATACCGTCCGACACGGACACATCAATGTCATAATTGTCAGTAGCCGGGTCAAACGCCAGTGCCTCCTGGACATCGATATTGATCTGCTCATCGGACCGCTCCGGTGCCTTCGCCGAGATTCTGTTGACCACGGAAAGCACACCGCGTATGGATTTGGCGAGTAATGTCGCACGCTTCTTCTCCCGCATGCTTGTCGCGGAGCCGGTCAACTCGACCACTCCGTTGGTAGTCGAAACATTGATGAACTTGCCGGCAACTACCGGATCCTGTTGCAACTCGTTCTTAGTTGCAAACGTTATGTCAGCGTCAGAAATGTCGGCTTGAGTTTCTTGTGCTGATGCGCCGGCGCCGACGAAAATGGCACATAGCAGTGCGAGCAGTAACGTACTTGTTGATTTCTTCTTAGTGAGATATGTCAGGTTCATCAGCTCCTCCCTTGATCAGTTTTTGTCATCCATAATGTGATAGAACAACTATCATGCCGATTAGCGCATGATGGCTGTAAGTTGCTGTCGTATAAGGCGCTGAAGACTCTGATGTTTGAGCGCTGTATGCGTAATCGCGTGTAGGGCCGGAGTTGTGCCTGATATGTGAAGCTATGGTACACGATAATGGACTCAAGCCGGTTGATCATGCATTCTTCGTACATTTACAAGATACTGACATATCTGAAGTCTGATTGAATTGCGAATGGGCTGATTTGCTGAGGACCTAAAGTGAATGCCGGCCTGCGGGTAGAAGCCGGCATTCTCCGGGGAAAGTGGAATTTGAGGCAGAGAGATATCTACAGAATCACGGTATGTTGTTCGCTACCGCTTCGATGATTGCAGTGCAGAACTGCGGGAGATCATTCGGATTCCTGCTTGTAATCAGGTTTCCGCTCTTAACCACCGGTAGATTTGTCCACTCAGCCCCGGCATTTTCCAAGTCCTTCTTTATCGAATGGAAACTCGTGAGCTTCTTGCCTTTCAGTATGTCGGCGCTCGCCGGCAGCCATGCACCGTGGCAGATCGCCGCAACAACTTTTTTGCTGTTGTCCATCTGTCTCACGAAATCGACCATTGCGTCGGATCGGCGCATGTAGTCTGGTGAGAAACCACCCGGAATGATAACTGCGTCGTATTCCTCGAAATTGACGTCATCAATTGCCTTGTCGGCGGTTGCCTTCACTCCGTGTTTCCCCTTGTATTCACCTTTTTGTGGAGCGATGATTTCCACCTCCGCTCCCTCTTCCTGCATTCTGTAGTACGGATACCAGAATTCGATATCCTCGTACATATTTTCGAGGAAGATTGCGAGCTTTCTGTCTTTGAGCTGCATTTTATTCTCGCCTCCCTGTTGGAAGTGTCGTACTGTTCAGAACTCAACACACGAGACTGCGCCCGGAGCTTTCCGGGCGCAGACCCATGCTGGTTTGCAGGCAAACATAGATTACGTGTCGGTGTCTTTATCCTGCTTGGAGACGTCTTCGAGAACCTTTTCGCTCAACTCATCGCTTGCATTGAGAGCAATATCACCGAGAGAGCATATTCCCGCGACCTTTTCGTTTCTGTCCATGACGACCAATCGTCTGATCTGCTTGTCTCTCATTATCTTTGCGCATTCGTTGAGCGGCTGATCGACGTAGCAGTACTCGACTTCAGGCGTCATGATATCGCTAACTCGTGTCTTCATCGGATCGGCCTTGTTCGCGACTGCACGGACCGTTATGTCACGGTCGGTCAGCATACCGACGACCTTTTCGCCCTCCACTACCGGCAGAGCGCCGACATCGAATTTCTTCATTCTGTCCGCTGCTTCATGTACTGTTGAGTTTGTGTGTACAAGTCTCACTTCATCTGTCATCAGTTCTTTCATCTGCATCACTAAACCTCCTAAGGTATATGATATCTATTTGATGTTCTCCAATTAGAGACTTTGAAATCTCGTCTTACACGGATCACGCGCTATCCCGTTAGAACGCGTAATGTCCGATTATGGTTATTATCAGAAACAGCATGAAAACCCAGAAGAAGACACCGATGGCGGTACCTGCTTCTTCGGCCGCTTCCTCCTCGCGTGCCGTTCTTCTCCGTTTCCCTCTTAGCGGTGGGATCAGAGCCGCTATCAGGAGCATGAATATCAGGCCGATGCCGATGAACGGCAGCCAGTAAACTCCCCAGACTGCCGGTCCTGCCGGCGGTATCCATGCACCGAACGCCCAGGTCGCCAGGAAGATTATGAAGAATACGAATAGCAGCGAAGGCCACACTCCCGGTCTTCCGGGATGTTCCCATCCGAACACTACCGCAAGCAGAAAACTCAATAGCAGCGCGATCACGAAGGCTGCCAATATATCTGCGATGAACATCTGAAATCTCCTCCCTTGGAGTCCTGTTAGTCAGTACTATTATCTTTCTCCGCGAATCGGTGTCAGCTCTTCGTACGGATGAGCCTCTATCAATATCTGGTTTATGACATCCCTGGCTCCGGCCTCGAACGTGTTCATCTCGGCGGCATGTCTTTCCCGCCAAGATTCGACTACGCCGGAAAGCGTTACGATGCCGTTGTTGATCTCAATATCGATTTGCTCGCGGTCGACGAACGGTGACCAGTAAAGCTGTTCCGCGACATTACGCTTAATTTTGCGGTCAGGCATCGGCACCCATTCGAACCTGTAGTCGAGCAGATTGATTACCTCGACAACACCCTTCACATTTTCGACAACCTCTTCCACATGCCGTCTCTCGAAGTCACTGTTTACGGTACCCTCGAGGTAAACCAGACCCATGCGAACTTCTGGTTCGATGTCGAACGACTCGATATGTGGGTCACGCATCAGAGCCTGAAGGACATCGTTCTTGAGGTCGTCATTCCGCGCTATCTCGTCTGGTCGAACGCGGATATGGTTCTGGAGCACCCAGACGCCGAAGGTGTTCTCGGCATCCTCTTCGGCCGCCTTTTTCGCAGCAAGGTTGTCGACTTCGCCGGACAATTTGGCTACGCCGTTCTTGACCTTGACCTTTATTCCGGCCGATGTAACCCTCGGGTCATAGAAAAGCGCGTCCATCACGGCGTCCCGTATCTGCGGATCATCCACCCCCTGGTACTTCTGCTTACGCTTCGTTTCGTCTCTCGCCCACCATTCCAGCTCGAGATCGGAGACATCGACAGACGTGGCGCCGGCAACCCAGGCATCCGCCTCGGCATACCGTTTCTCTGCCGCACTTCCGACCGAACCGCTGAGAGTGACGTTGCCATTGTCGACGTCCACATCGATCAGCCACTCATCAATCCAGACGTCGGCTTCGAGACGACCCTTGATATCGTTTCTGATTTCCTGATCGCTTCGGTCCGCCGCGTAATCGACTGCGATCTCGTTGTCAATCGCACGGACACCCTTGACGCTTTTGGCCACTCGTTCGGCGAGCATCTTTTCCTGCCACGAGTCGACCGTTCCATTCAAGCGCACTTCCGCATCCGACACCGAGACATCGATGTCGTATGATTCCGTTGCCGGATCGATCAGCAGGGCGAGTTTCACATCGCTTAGAATATCTTCATCGGCTCGATAGACCGGTTCGACAATTATCGGGTTGATTACCGAACGTACGCCTTTCACACGCTCTGCAAGTCTCTCCGCCCTGTTCCTGGCAAGGATGTTGTCAACCGTTCCCTTGAGTGTGACAACTCCATCTTTCGTCTCTACATCAATTAGGTGCGACTGTACCAACTGATCCACGAGAAGCTCTGTTTCCACCGCAAAGGTGATCTCGTCGTCATCCAATGACATCTCAACAGGTTGTGCATTTGCAGTTGTCATTCCGGTCACTATGAGAAGTGTCGTTAGAATTGCGCTGAGTACAGAGCCGCGATTTGCTCGGTTGCTGTTTCTACATCTGTTAAGCATCTCTTTCGTTTCCCTCCTTCAAACTTCAAATCAAACGATAGTGCATTCCTGCATCTGATTTCCATTCGTTTGATCCGTGACGATTGTGTCACGCAGGAGTTTGGTTACACTTGAGGTATAAGTACAAGAAACATGCCAACGGTGGTCTGTGTTGGCATAAGGTGTGAGGCGACAGTGAGTTGTGGGAAGATCGTCAGTCGTCAGGGCAGGTAAGGCCGCGTATCGGGACCTTCGGAATACCTGTTTGTGAAGAATTCACACAGCCTGTATTCGATATATACGGTTAATGTGAAGCAACAGTACAATAAGTTGTTATAGTGGTAAATCAGTTTTGTTCTTTTCCGTGCACGCCCATGATTTTGACATCCTCTCCGAGCGTGTCTTGAACGTACAGTGTCTGGATGAGCACGATTATTATGACCACGAGTGGTGTTGCGAGGAACACGCCTGCAAGACCAGCCAGTACTCCCATCAAAATCTGACCGGTAATCAATAGAACCGGCGGAATCGAAATTGCGCGCTGCTGGATTATTGGCGTGATGAGATAGCTTTCGATTGCCTGTACGACGATGTATGCCGCAATTACCCAAAGAGTGAGGATGGGATCTACCGTGAGCGCAACCAGAACTGCGGGGATTGCCGACGTGATTGGACCTATGTATGGCACGAAAGACAAGACCGCCGCTATGAAACCAAGCGTGAGCGCGAGTGGGATTCCGATAATCGCCATCGCTCCGGCCGTGAGAAGACCGACTATCGCCATCGAGGCGAATCGGCCTGCGAGCCACCAGCGCATTGCATTTCCGATCGAGTGAACTATCTCTCGAGCTCTTCCTCGATTCTTCTTCGGAACCAGTCGAAGACCATTGTCGATATAAACATTCGGGTCGGCCGCTGTGTAGATTCCGATAAACAGTATGATCAACACTGTCGTGAGAGTACCGAGTGTTGTGGAGAAGATGCCTTTAATGCTGCCTACGATTTCCGACACCGGAGGCAGGATTTCCCGAGCGCTGGGTTTGTCCGCCAGCAGAT
Organism: uncultured Ignavibacteria bacterium; assembly: GCA_964415885.1. GTDB lineage: Bacteria > Zixibacteria > MSB-5A5 > JAABVY01 > JAHJOQ01 > CAYQCE01. The sequence goes on along the minus strand of CAYQCE010000023.1, from coordinate 40,779 downwards.
TCTGACCCCATTCATACTGCGTGAGCTTATTCATTAGGCTCTGTATCGAGTTCGGTATCAACTCCGCCAATCTGGCGAACTGGTTTGCCAGACGCGGACCGGCAAACCAGCCGACAGCAGTCAACAGAAGGAGAATGACGAGCGAGACGAGTGTAAGCGCAAGCCACCGGGGCATACGTATGTGATTGCGCAGTAGTGTTGCCAGCCCGTCGAGGAATACGCCGAGCAATATTCCCGCGAAGACCATGAGCAACATGTAGCTGACATGATAGAAAACATAGACCAGCCCCGCGAGAAGCAGAGCAGCCGCGAACGCGACTACGATTTTGCTCAGGTAATTGCGAGGCTTGTTGTTGTCTGAATTTCCGGTCATGACATAATTTACTATCCACAGAGGTGACTGTCCGCAACAAAAACAGCGCGAGCGAGCATCAGTAGTACTCTGTCACCGACAGAAATATCGTACGGCCGTCGTACTACGGAAGCGGGCTCGGGAATATGAACCTGCGGGCCTCATCGATTTGTTCTTCAGGGTATGGCGTAACCTGCACGTTCGTCAGCGCTTTCATTTTGTCAGAGAATTTCTGGACGATATCCTCGTTGCCGACCACCGCAAAACGGTCGAATTTCTCCGAGTTCTTCTTGAATGATCTGTGCTCCTCGGGGATTGCGTTCGGATCGATCTTCCCAGCACCTGAGAAGTCGAAGAGAACATTCACATTCTGGTGTGCTGCGCACATCGATTCTATGTGATGTGCCACCTGCTGGAAGTCCTCCTGTGTAACCTGTCCGTTGAACAGGATCTCTAACTTGTCTTCTTTGCTCTCTATAACTTCGTACATTATACAACCTCCACTTCATATGTTGTTCAGCAGTTAACGATCTCGTGTATCTCGCTCAATGGCGCAATATTGACATCAACTCTCCGTTGCTCAGGCTATCGACCTCGGCAAGCGTGTGAACATTTCTCTGGTTGCGCAGCAGATCATTGTACGGTTTATCCTCTGAGTTCCCCACGATTATAACAGGAATGCTGTTGTCTTTTTCGCGTACATTGAGAACAAACTCGAGAGGATCGATGGCCTCATATTCTCTATCCAGAACGATGAACGAGAAACTGCCGCGCTCGAGCTTGATCAGGGCCTGGTGCATTTTATCACGCGCCACCGGGGCAAAGCCAAGCCCTATCAGCGAATCAACCAATCGACCATCGTCAAGATCCTCCACTACGAGTATTTTCAGCATTGCCCAAGCCTTCCGTCTCGAGTTGCGAGAAATCGGGTTCATTGTCTACCGCAGGTTCTTAACAAGTTTCATGCCGAGTCGGGAGGGCGTTCGTGTAAGTCCAAGGCGAATAGCGGGTTCCTTTTCGGATGCGACTGCGTAAGGACGCGAGGCAACACTTAACGGACTAGCTGAGGCGCTTGTGTGAAGTAACGGTACACACTCCGCGGATCAGTTTATCTTGTGTGTCTTGAGCTTGTTGTAGAGTGCTCGTCTGCTGATTCCGAGAAGCTCAGCGGCTCTCGTGCGGTTGTTGCCGGTCACAGATAGGCAGCGGAGTATCATATCACGTTCAACCTGGTCGAGCGGGGTTCCGACCGGAAATGTCACTTTCGGCTTTCTGACATCATCGCTCCGCAGTCGTCCCGGCAGATGCTCTTCTTTTATTTTTCCATCGCTGCAAACAAGCATCGTTCGCTGGATGACATTTCTGAGCTCGCGTACATTACCCGGCCACTCATACACCTGGAGTATCTCCATAACGTTCGGGGCAATACTTCGTACTCGCTTATTCAGGCTCTTATTGAACCTGGATATGAGGTCATCGATAATTAAGGGGATGTCCTCGCGTCTTTCCCTCAGCGGAGGCAGATTGATTCTGAAGACATCGAGACGATAGTACAAGTCCTCCCTGAACTTGCCCTCTTTCACAAGTCTCTCGAGATCGGAGTTGGTCGCTGTGATCAACCGGGCGTTGCTGTCGATAGTCTGCTTGCCGCCAAGACGTCGGAATTCCTTTTCTTCAATCAGTCGCAGAAGACTCACGCGCACCTTTTCATCGATGCAGTCTATCTCATCGAGAAAAACCGTCCCCTTGGATCCTCTCTCGAAAACACCACTGCGTTGATCCGTCGCACCGGTGAACGCTCCCTTCTCGTGGCCGAATAGTTCGCTCGCCACAAGCTCCATCGGCAGAGCCCCAAGATTTACCGGGATGAAATCTGACTTTTTGCGCTCGCTCAAGTCATGTATTGTGCGGGCGACGAGGTCCTTGCCCGTTCCGGTTTCTCCGGTCAGGAGCACCGGAATGTCGTTATCGGCGGCAGTGTGAATCTTCTCGAAAATGGCGTGCATTCGGCTGGATCTCCCGAGAAGCTTTCCGAGTCGGCTGTCTCGCTTTGCTTTCAGCGACAGTCTATCCGATTGAGTTCTCGGATTCAGATCGTAAGCTGTAGTCAGTAGAGATTTCAACTCCTCGTCACTGACGGGAAGTCTGACGTACTGGTATGATCCCGCTCTAAGCCCCTTCATTGCTACCTCGATATCTTCCGGCCTGACGAGAAGTATGACCCGTGTTCGCGGGGATTCGGTAGAGATCGTGCTTATGGCGGCCGAGAATCCGTTTCCGTTCGTGGAACAGCATTCGCTGTTGAGAAGCATTATGTCGTATTGACTGGCCTTGAACGCGTTCGAAACGTAAGGCAACGAACTCACGGATTTGATTTCGGGCTCGTAGTCTGACAATAGCTTCTGGAGACGGGGCTTGGTTTCATCTGAGTTTGTTACAAGAAGTACCCGCATAATTGGTTTTTTCACAACCTCCCGCAGAGGAAGACTCGATCTTCTCAGACCAGGTCAGTTATAGGTTCAGATTCCAGGTTGGTCTTTTAGATTGAGTTGCTACAAGTTAATCCACTTTCCATATAATAGAACAAGACTCGGGCTCGGATGTTCGTAAATCTCTGGCAATTCGTAAGTTGACGAGTCACGCATCGGTCATCTCTCTCAAGTCGAGCGCGTTTTCCACTGCAAATCCGCTGTCGTCATTGTTGAAATAGCAGAAGACATCCAGCCCCCTGTCTCGCCATATTGAAATTGCTCCGGCCCACCCGGATAGCGCCTGCTTGTTATACTTTCCTCTGTATGCCTCTTCCTCAGGACCGTGGAGCCTGATATAGACGAAGTCTGCCGTCACCGCATTCGGGGTCTTTTCCTTCTCGAGATCATAGACGCACATTGCAGCGTTTGCATCTCGAAGAATATCGTAGACATCATTGTCGAACCAGCTTTCCTCTCTGAACTCCATAACTGGTCGAACATGTTTTGGGAGAAGTGACAGAAAATCCGAGAGACGCTCTCGATTGGCTTTCCAGTTCGGTGGTAACTGAAACAGCACCGGTCCGAGTTTGCTGCCGAGTTCTTTAATTCGTGTCAGAAACCGATTCGTCGACTCCTCGGGATCGTTCAGCTTCTTCATATGCGTTATGTATCGGCTCGCCTTGACCGAAAACACGAAATCGCTCGGCACAGTCTTGCGCCAGTTCTTTAATGTCTCCTTCTTCGGAAGATTGTAGAACGAGTTGTTGACCTCGACCGAATCAAGCCTGTCGGCGTAGAAATCGAGTTTTTCATCGTTCTTGAGATCGCCGGGATAGAAATTGTCGGTCCAGTGATCATACTGCCAGCCTGAGGTTCCTATGTGTATCTTCCCTCTACTCATGATTTCTTCCGCCGCTTCCAAATGGCCGTTTCAAGGACTTTAATCAGGACGCGCCCCGCGTCCTTTCGAGTCCCCGGGAAAAGATCGTAATGGGGCGCGTCTTTTGTTGATTCAAACATCTACCTCGCCGTGTATCCACCGTCTATCACTAGTTCGCTACCGGTCGTGAACTTGGACTCATCGGAGGCGAGATACAGAATACCATACGCGATGTCGTTTGGCTCGCCCACATGCCCTATCGGATGCAGGCTGTCCAGATGTTCGCGGAATTTCTCCACACCCATGTCTGATTCTTTGCCGAGTTGCTCGACGAGCGGAGTCCAGACATATCCGGGATGCACCGAGTTGACACGGATATTATCGTCAGCATAATAGAGCGCATCCGTTTTGCTCATCATTCGGACCGCGCCTTTCGATGCATGATATGCCGGAATATCCGGCGCACTGACTATTCCGTATATCGACGAGAGGTTCACTATACTACCGCCACCGGCCTCCTTCATATAGGGTATCGCGTGTTTCGTGCAGAGGAAGACTCCGTTGACGTTTACGCCCATCAGCTTATTCCATTCCTCTTCGTCAATCTCATGGGTTGGTTTATCCGGTCCGGCAATACCTGCGTTGTTCACCAGCACATCGATCTTACCGAACTTGTCTTTGACTTTGCGGAAACACTCTTTGACATCGTCTTCCTTCGCGACATCGAGATGGTAGTACTCGGCCTCTCCGCCGTTCTTGTTTATCTCTTTGACTACTTCCCGGCCTTTCTCATCTGCGATATCTGTAACCGCGACTTTCGCACCTTCATCGGCGAGCAAGCGTGCCGTTGCCTTTCCGATTCCTTTCGATCCGCCTGTCACGACTGCCACTTTGCCATCTACTCTACCCATCTATGTTGACCTCCTGATCTTCTTGGAACTCACGTTTGACTTTTGCTACCCAACCAGATCGACAGCTTTGCGCACCATCTGGCTGGCATAGCCCCATTCGTTATCATACCAGGCCATAACTTTCAGCATATCTCCGTCGACGACCTGAGTCATCGTCAGGTCGATAATCGATGCTCTCGGATCTCCGATAATGTCCGACGAGACAATCTCATCTTCGGATGCAGCCAGTATGCCGTTCGATTTTCCGGCCTCATCCCGGAAGATATCGTTGACTTCGTCTACGGTTACATCACGTTCGGTTATGAATGTGATGTCTGCAACCGAACCCACCGGAACCGGTCCGCGCACGGCGATCCCGTCAAATTTGCCCTCATACTGAGGTAGTGCCCTGGTAGTCGCTTGCGCAGCGCCCGTCGATGTCGGCACGAGATTGGCCGCTCCGGCGCGCCCGCGACGAGGCTTCTTGTGCGGGCCGTCCACGATCGACTGCGAGGATGTGTACGCGTGGATCGTTGTCATCATCGCTTTTTTGATGCCTATCCTGCGGCCGACGATGTCGACGACAGGCGTGATACAATTCGTGGTGCAGCTCGCGAGGGACATCATCTTCGGTGCTTCGCCCTCTTTGTCGTTCACGCCATGAACGATCGTGGGCAACTCATCTTTCGCAGGTGCCGAAAGAATTGCATACTTTGCGCCGGCCTTGACATGCTTTTCAAGATCCTTGCTGTTAGTGAATACGCCCGTGCACTCGAAGACCACGTCCACGTCGAGGTCCTTCCACGGCAGATTTGCCGGATCTTTCTCGCCGTACACTCTGTATTTGGTCCCGTCTATCTTCAAATGCTCATTGTCATGCTCGACCGTGCCGCCGAATCTCCCGTATACAGTGTCATACTTGAGCAGATATGCGAGGTTGTCGGTCGGGATAAGGTCGTTGATCGCCACGACCTCGAGTCCGGGCGTGTCGAGTGCGATTTTGAATGCTGCTCTTCCAATTCTTCCGAATCCATTTATGGCAAGTCTGGCCATTGTTCAGAAACCTCCGTGTCTTTACTCTCTGGTTACTTCCGATTCTCCGCGAGTTGGTGGTGACATGAAGCTGGCACCCACCGGCTCCTCGATCGTCTCATTCAGGATATCATCAATCTCCTTGAGCGCGGTTTGGTCCAGCTTCCATCCGAATGTCCTGTCGAGCGGTGCCAACTGTTCCGGTTTGCGCGCCCCCCACAGGGCAACGTCCATGCCCTTGTCGAGTATCCACCTAACAGCGAGATGGATCACATGCCGCGCGTTGTTGCGCATCGCAAACTCTTCGAGTTTGCGGACTGCCTCCAGGTACTCCTTGAATTGTGGATCTTGAAACCTGGGGTCCATATTCCGCAGATCGTCTCCTTCGAATGTCTGCTCGGGCGACATGTTGCCGGATAGCATTCCGCGACACAGAGCGCCATAGCCGAGCATCGTAATGTCGTGCTTCTTGCAGTACGGCATCACGTCATGTTCGATTTCTCGCTCGAACAGGTTGTATGGCGGTTGTGCGAAATGGATCGGAGCGATCTTTCGAAACTCATCCATCTGCGCAGGACTGTAGTTGCTTACGCCTATTGAACGGACTTTGCCTCTTTGGAGAAACTTGTTCATGCCCTCTGCGGTCTCCTCGAACGGCACCGCAGTGTCGGGCCAGTGTACGAGGTAGACATCGATATAGTCCGTGTCGAGCCGCTTGAGCGAGTCATCGAGCTCCTTCTCGAGACGTTCCATCGATGAATTCCGAACGACGTTTTCATCCTCGTCCCATTCAAGACCCCACTTTGTTACAAGAGTTATGCTCTCACGGTCGCCGTGCTCTTTCAAAGCCTTGCCCACGAGTTCTTCGGACTTACCGAAGCCATATACCGGGGCTGTATCGATCAGTGTGACTCCTTTGTCGATTGCCGTGAGGATGGTGTCGATTGGCTCGTTTTTCTTTGTTCCGCCCCACATCCATCCGCCGAGAGCCCATGTTCCGAGTCCGACTCGAGGGATGTGTCTCTTCAGTCCGGGGCTGTATGTTGTTTCCATAGTCAAAGCAACCTCCCTGGGGATTTGCTCGATACATCTGAAGTCAGATCAACGTTGTTTCTGATGTTTGTTGCAGAAGTAAGTTGATCTTCCCGAGATTTTGATTTTCCTGATTGTTCCGTCGCATCTGGGACAATCCGCATCGTTCTCGC
>CAYQCE010000023.1:0-33849 GCA_964415885.1 uncultured Ignavibacteria bacterium | reverse complement strand
GTTCTCGCCATGAAACGTGATCACGCTGTCGACTCGCTCGTAGTAGGCATGTCCCATTGAATCGGCCGTGATGTTACCGAGGTCGCCTGCGTGTCGAGCATCATCCTCCGGTCCGGCATGAGGCATATTCTGCGGATCAAAGTGCCCCCCGGCAGATGTGCCGTCGTCGGCGAGCAGCCTGGACAGAGCCATCGAGAAACAGCCCGCGTGGGCCGAACCAATCAGCTCTTCCGGATTCGTCCCCGATCCGGTCTCAAAACGAGACTTCGCCGAATATTCACCGTAACAGATTCCGCTATCCGTTTCCATTTTGCCTTCACCGTTTGCCGGATTTCCAGTCCATGTAGCTTTTGCTTTGCGAGTAGTAATCCAGTATTCCATTCGTTCTATTTCGATCACCAACTCCTGAAGCTCGAATTTGACTCCTGTATGTCTATTTCATACTGAGAGCTGTTTCTCAGGATTTCGAGAACGTCGATGTCGGTGACCTGGTTGAAATCGTCATACCATTGCCCAACACTCGCGAACTCTGTCTTGATCTTGGGACAGATCACTTCATCGGCCACATCCTTCACGAGATTTACAGCTTCATCCGATGCGACCGGTACGACCGAAACGACCTTACCGGCATTTAGCTCCTGTGCCGCTATTACAGCCGCACGCATCGTCGCGCCCGTGGCAAGACCATCATCCACAATAATCGCTGTCCTTGCGACCACATCCGGCGGGGACGCAGCATAACTGAATTCACGCTCCTTGAGTTTCATCTCCTCACGAGCCGTTATTGCATCAACCTCGATTCGCGGCAAACCGAGCTCCTCGATAAGTCTATCGTTGAGCACACGGACGCCACCGGATGCTATTGCCCCAATCGCGAGCTCGTTGTGGGGCGGCACAGTCAGTTTTCGCACGAGAAGCACATCCAACGGTGCGTCGAGTACATTCGCGACTTCCGCCGCGACCTCGACTCCACCGCGTGGCAGAGCGAGCACTATCCAACGGTCCTCATCTATCGTTCTCTTCAAAATTCCACCCAGTTCTCGCCCGGCGTGAGCTCTGTTTCTGTAAATCGTCATGTCGTCCGTCACCTCTTCAAGTGTCGCTATATGCTCGCAACCTGTCTCAGTCGTTTTTCTCCCATCCCCGGGGAGGTTCCGCTTCATCTTTCTCAATTTTCGATGTCCTCGATCCGGGTTTTGCAATGATTTGAACGGTCGAGGCCTGCGGTCCCATTTCGCCTTCCGATTCGACAAATCGGACGCCGGTACCGATATCCAACCTGTCGAATTCATCTCCCGCGACGGCATTCTTGTGAAAGTAGATGTCGCGGCCATCCGTAGTCTTCAGGAAACCGTACTCCTGATCTTCGAACAGCTTCGAGACTATTGCTGCGACCTCCTGGTCCGGATGGGACTTGGTTTGACCCGCCTGCCGCTCGACAACTTCCTTGACCTGTCGTCGGGCCGCGTTGAATGCCTCGCGTATTACGACTGACAGTGGGTCATGCATTTTCATATCACTCGGTTCCTTGGTTACCACAACATCCTTGTTGGGTGGAATGGAGATATCGAGCCGAACCCTGTGAGGATTACCGGTTCTCTGGTGCTCCTGTGGCTTCTCGACAGCCACGCGGCAGGAGATCATATAGTCGCATATCTCCTCAAGCTTCGCTGTCTTTTCCTCTATAAGTGACTGTATTTCCGGCGTTTTGTCTACGCCTCTGTAGGTAACCTCGAGTGGTACCTGCAATTCAAACACCTCCTGTGTCGAACGATGTTGGCTTGATGTCCTGTCGATGCTGTCAGTTATTCGGGAAGCACTCTCTCTTCTTTCGTTCGATTCATTCTCTCTTCAGCCGTTCCGGGCACGAGAAGATTGTAGATGTACGCATAGAGAGCGCCACCGGCCAGCCCGGTTAGAAATCCCCAGACGAAACCGATCAGGCTTCCGGCGAGATTCAGCTCAAAACCGCGGTACACGCTTCCGATCACACGCGCGGCCTCCGCCCCGTACTCGGCCGACTTCAGCCACCACGCGAGAATGAAGACTGCTATACCCCAAATTATCGCGCAACTGAACGCGACTGCTCGAACGCTCAAATTCATGTTTTGTCAGCACCTCCCGAATTCAAATCTTAGGGGTTACGTTCAAGTAAACCTACAAGCTTGTGTAGCTGTCCGGCATATTGTCGGACAGCCGCTTGAGGTTGTCTCTGAGTTTCTTCTCGTATGCGTCAATTACCGCATATTCGAGACGATTCAATTCACTCTGATTGAATTTCACTTCGTGTCCCGGGTTCTTGAGCTCGATCTCGGCGGTGTCCGGCAATGCGATACGGTATCCGAGACGATCCGCAATTACCGCGATGTTATCCAGATTACTTCCGTCGGCGAAGCTTACATCCGCAAGTGCCCTCATGTTGCCTTCATGATGAAGCTCGATTTCGATTCCCTTGATCATCACGTGAAACCTCCAATGTTTTTCGGACCGCCCTTTTTGACAGCCGACTTTTGTATGCCGCCCGCGATCGATGATTGATCCCCGTCTTTAGCCGCTATCCGGCTGCCAGTATCGTGGGCGTTCGTAATGTGCATAGAGAGTCTCTTCGAACTCCCTGTCTATCTCTTTCGAATCATCCCATTCAGGGCTATCTTCAATCTCGCTTCGTTTCATGTCGACTACCACTCTGGAGCTTTCCCAGTCGATGGCACTGATCCACGGCACAGCAATCAGCACTTTCTTGCCGGGCAGCCAGTTTCGCGTGTCTATCACGGCGTATCGGATCAGCCAGTTGTCGTCATCCAGAATAAGATCTTCAATGTGGCCGATATCGCCGTCCCTGGCCTGCACACGATACCCGGTCACCTCATCTGAGCTTCTCAAATGCGGATCACCGGTAGTGAGTGATGGCACAGTCTCATTATCTCCCGGAGATTCCTCTACCTGCTCGGTACCGATATTTATCGGCCTGGGTACGGGGCGGGCGACGACTTCACCGGCGCGGTATGGTGTCCAGCCGAAGTATCCGGCTACCTCGTTTTCCTTTTGCATTGAGACCGGTTTGTCTATCTCGATCGGCGGGCTCTTCTCGATCTTCTCTTTCGTGAGATCGACTCTGAATTCCTCTTTACGCCAGTCGGGCTTCTCGAAGTCGGACGGAGGCACAATAGCCTTCCGTCCCGGAAGCCACTTCCGTGTATCCACAACGGCATAGCGTACGCGCCACTCTACATCATCGAATAGTACATCATCAATCTGACCGAATTTCTCGTCTCTTGCGGCCACTTTGTATCCCGTTAGTTCATTGATATTTCTAAGCATCTCTGTTACCCGACCTCCAAATCTTGTCATTTCGACTTTCGGGTGAAGGTGACAGCGGACAGGGAAAAGCCGTTAAAACCTGTCCGCTGCTCCTCGGTCACACTGCGTGCACTGCTTGAAGCACACTTGGCATTACATCATCTCAAAATCTATCTCTCGTCCTCGAAACGGGAATACTGGTCAGAGCCAATATTCAGCTTGTTCTTAACCGCTTTGGCGCCCGCCTGGTAAGCATTGATCCGTGCCTGCCGGCGTGCTATCCAGGTATCCACCTCACCCTCAAGTGCCACGACTGCGTCATCCACAGATATTTCGACGTCGTCAACTCGAACGAACGGACTCCAGTAGAGCTGTTCCCAGACATCCATTTTGATCTGCTGATCACCTTTCCAGGTCCAGCCTCTGCGTGTCGCAATTCTGTTCTCGACATCCACCACTCCGCGAATGCCCCAGGCGATATCCTTCGCCTTCCACTTTTCGAATGCCGTGTGAACGAGTCCGTCGAGATACACCAAGCCGTTTTCGGCGGCAGCATCGATGTCGTATTTGTCGAGAAGCGGGCTGTCGGCGATCGCTGTTTCGACCTTGTCAGCCAGAGTCTCATCATCCGGGATCTCGTAAGGCCTGACACGGATATGGTTCTTGACCCATATTACGCCGGTAGTATTCTCGGCGTCTTCTTTCGCGGCAGCCTTCGCCTTGCGGTTGTCGACGACGCCGGTTAGTTTGACAATTCCGTCTTCGGCTTCGACCTTGATCTTAAAGGGAGAGACGCGAGGATCGTAATCAAACGCACGGTTTACCGCCTTCTCTATCCATGTGTCAGATTGCTCCTGTTTTGCAGACTCTCGGCTGATGCCCTTAAGATCCCAGTCTACCTCGAGGTTGTCCGCATTGACCTCTTCTGTTCCGTAGACCCAGGCTCGTCTGACAGCACGTTCTTTCTCGGTAGCGCTCGCTACGGATCCGGTCAGCGTTACCGTCCCGCCGTCTACCGATACGTCGATTTGCCGTCCGATCAGCCATGCATCTTCATCCAGACGAGCGTCGATTTCCTCGCGCATCTCCAGCTCACTTCGCACACCCGGATATATAATATCTAGCCTGTTATCGATCTTTTTTACTCCGGTCACACTTTTTGCCACGATTCCCGCCAGATGCTTCTCGGCCCACGAATCGACTGCGCCGGTCAAAGTCACGCTGCCGTCGTCGGCTTCAACATCAATCTGATAGCTCTCGGTTGCCGGGTCATTGGCGAACGCGTTCTCGATCGCGTTTTCGAGTTCTGTATTTGAACGGTCGGTTGTCTCCACAGTAACATCATTAACGACCGACTGGACTCCCTTGATCGAAAGTGCTATGTCCGCAGCCTTGTCCCTGGCGAGTATGTTGGAGACTCGGCCGCTCAGGATGGCCACGCCATCATTGACCTCGACATCCACGAGCTGGAACCCTCCAACATCACTCGCATACAGGTCTGTCTCGATGGCGAAAGCGATGTCCTCTCCCAATAGTTGTTCGGTTTGAGCGAAGGCAGTTGCCGACGAAACAAGTAGAGCGAGTATTATATATGTAAGAAAACTATTCGCTGGTATTGTATATCCTCGATTCGATTTCGCAAGTTTCTCCGTAAGTCTCATTATATCAACTCCTTATACCTTTTGGTGTGGGGCCGAGACTCATGCCTATTCCATCTGTCTTCACACTATGAAGTAACGGAATACTCAGGACAAAGTAAATAGGGGATAATCGCTTATTGATTACGTACTATCTCTACGTAATAGTTTTTTGGAATACCGGTTGCATTATCACGCGTGTTTCTTATCTTATCAGTGATCACAAGCCATTCTAAATTGATGAACCTTAGAGCAGATCGGCCAGAAAGAGTGGTTCCAATAAAGAAACACATATCTGAAGGGTATGACTTGAAACAAACGGATTGGATTCTTGACGCTGTCGATCTTCCTCTTATTCTACTCGGTCGAAATCTCGAGTGTATTTACGCAAACCGAGGTTTTCGCGAATTGTGCGGCTGTAGCGAGAGTGATTGCCTCTCACGATCGATAACGGATATCGGAAACAGTGTATTTGACAAAGCGCAGCTTGGGAGCCTTCTCAATACGGTTCAGACCAATGATCTGAAGTCGTCGAAAGCTCTCCTGAAGCTGGGTTCTGGCTCTTCCGACGATCGCGACGTGGAGGTGACGGTCAAATCGGTAATGAATCCCGGAAGTGGTAACGGCAACCTGCTCGTGACGTTCGAGGATGTCACCGACGGAGTCGAGATCGAGAAGGAGCTTTCGGAAAAAGCTGCGCTTCTCGACATGGCTCACGAGAGCATTATCACTCGGGACATGCAGGATACTATCGAATTCTGGAATCGAGGCGCCGAGAGAAGGTATGGATTCACGCGCAACGAGGCGATCGGCCGCAATATACATGAGCTGCTCAAGACTCGTTTCCCTGAGCCGCTCGGGAAGATCGAGGCCGATCTGCAACGTAATGGTTTCTGGGCCGGCGAACTTGTGCATCAATGCAAGAACGCACGGAAGGTGGTTGTGGAGAGCCGTTGGGTTCTTATTGCTGGTGGAGGTACAGTCCGCCGCAAGCTCGAGATCGATATGGATATCACGGACAGGAAGATTGCCGAGGACAGGCTAAAATTTTCGCAGCGAAAGTACAAGTCGCTGGCTAACAGCATCGCCGATCCGTTCTTCGCGCTTGATCGCGAATATCGCTTCACTTACTGGAACCTCGCAGCGGCTGATTACTTCTCCGAGGATGTCTCGGATGTTATCGGGAAGCAGGTGGACGATATCTTTGCGGATATTCGGTGGAGTGAGATCGTTAGTTTTCTGAAGAAGCAGGTGGATGGAACGGACAGCGGCAGAGGCATATTCCAGGTAGTGACCGGTCAGATAACGAGGCACCTCGAGATCAACACGTATCCGATTGATGGTGGCACATCGGTAATAGTGCGAGATATTACAGGGCAGATTGGTGCCGATGCTCGAATCAAGGATTTGAATACGCAATTGACGCTTCACGCCGCACGGCTCGAGAGGGTTAATACCGAGCTGGAAGCATTCACATATTCTGTCTCGCATGATCTCCAGGCTCCGCTTCGCAGGATTCAGGGATTCAGCAAGGCACTTGTTGAGGATGAGGCGCATGAGATGAGCTTCAGCGGACGGAAGTATGTCGAGAGGATAAGCGCCGCTGCGGAGAATATGAGTCAGTTGATTGGCGATCTCTTGAGGCTGTTCCGAATCTCGCAGACAGAGATGAGGATTTTGCCGACAGACATTTCGAGGATTGCGCATGAGATTGCAGATGGACTGAAGACGCGTGAACCGGAGAGGAGAGTCTCGTTTCTGATCGAGCCGGACCTCAAGGTCAAAGGTGATCCGAATCTTCTCAAGGTCGCGCTTCAGAATATGTTCGAGAATTCATGGAAATACACGAAGGAGAAAAACTCTGCCACAATAGAGTTTGGTAGATTCGCGGGAGATTCGAGAGATTTTTATATTCGGGACAACGGTGTCGGATTCGACATGAAGCACTCAGATAAGCTCTTCGTGCCGTTTCAGAGACTGCACTCCGCTGCCGATTTCGGCGGGACGGGAATTGGCCTGGCGATCGTGAAAAAGGTCATTGACAGTCATGGCGGTGAGATTTGGGCGGAGAGTGTTCCTGGCAAAGAGACTATGTTTCGATTCACAATTCCTGAAAGAGGTGAATAGCAATTATTATGAACGAGAGGCTACTGATAGTCGAAGACAGTGAGGATGATGCGGAACTTATAGCTCGATCGCTGAAGCAGGTGAGAGCACCGCATCGAGTGGAAGTTAAGGAAAATGGCAAGAGGGCACTCGAATACATATTCGGCAATGGGTCGGCACCCGGTTTGCCGGAAGCCGAATATCCCGAGGCGATACTTCTCGATCTCGATCTGCCGGTCATGAATGGTTTCGAGTTTCTCGAGGCGATCAAGGGAGATGAGCGAACGGATCATATCCCCGTGATTGTGTTTTCCGCCTCGACGGATGAGAGGGATGTCACCCGGGCATACAGCCTCGGCGCGAACAGCTATATCAGGAAGCCGACAAATGCCGAGCGTTTCGAGGACGCTGTGAAGACGATCGGACGTTACTGGCTTATGCTGAACAAACCCTCATTACCCGAGGAAACCATAAATGGCGGAGCACCTTAAGGTACTGATTGTTGAGGACTCTCCAGATGACGCCGATCTGATTGCTCTCGAGCTCGAGAGAGATGATTTCGACGTCGATTACCAGCGTGTCGAATCCGCAGAGGCGCTGAAGAGCGCTCTTTCCGAGGATGCCTGGGATCTTGTGATTGCAGACTACAAGATCCCGGGTTTCAGTGGACTCGAGGCTTTCGAGCTCTTCAGAGACAACGCTGATGGCATACCGTTTATAATGGTATCCGGCGAGATCGGTGAAGAGACTGCTGTAGACGCGATGCGTTCGGGGGTCGACGACTATGTGATGAAGGGCAATCTCAAGCGCCTCGTCCCGGCCGTCAGGCGCGAACTCCGAGACGCACGCATCCGTAGAGAAAAGGAAGCGGCTGAGAGGCGGCTCGCGGAGACGCAGCGTCGTTACAGGATGCTCATTGACAACGCCGGAGAAGGTGTCACAGTTACACAGGGTGGAAGAGTCCGCTTTGCGAATCCGAGAGCTTTAGAGATGGTCGGGATGTCGGAGGAGGAAGTCATCGACAACCGGCTGCTTCGCTTTGTTCACCCGAAAGACCGCGAGGAGCTATATTCACTCTTCAGTGAAATGACTGGCTACGCCGGACGCCGTCGGCTCCACAATCTTCGGATCCGAAACCGAGACGGCGAACTTCGATGGCTGGAATGCAGCATCGTGCCGATCGAGTGGGACGGTAATCAGGCCGAACTCAGTTTATTCATAGACATAACCGAGCACAAGGAGGCTGAGTACGCACTTCGCGAAAGCGAGAGGCGATTCTCGTCGTTCATGGAGCATTTGCCGGGAGCGGCGTTCATCAAGGATCATGAAAGCCGTCTGCTATACATGAACGCATACACTGCCGAGAAATTTGGATGGGACCCTGAGAAAATGATCGGTTCTTCCGACATAGACAGGTGGCCAAAAGAGACAGCTCACTGTGTTCGTGCTATGGACAGGAAAGTGCTCGAAACGGGAAGGACGCAGTTCGAGGTTTCGAAGTTCGATACTGTGAATGGCAAGAAGTCATTTCTCTTGTTCAAATTCCCGCTGTACCATCGAGTCGATGAGCATCGACTTATAGGTGGAATCGCAATCGATATCTCACGCAGGGTGGAGGCGGAAGAAGAACTTCGAAATATCTCCGAACAGCTTGACATCGAGAGAGAGGCGCTCGAGCGGAAGAACATCGCGCTGAAAGAAGTGCTGGCTCGTATCGATGAGGAGAAGGAGGATATCAAGCGCCAGATTGGCGAGAACATGGAAGAAGCAGTTCTGCCGACATTGCATCGTCTCAAGGAAACCTCGGATCCTTCTCAACGACGAAACTTCGATATGCTCGAGGCGGAACTGAACGAGATAGCAAAGCCGTTCTTGAGTTCACTCAAGTCGAAGTATTCCAGACTGACTCCGCGTGAAACAGAGATATGTCGGTTGATCAAAAACGGTATGACCTCCAAGGAGATCGCGGAGGCACTTATGCTCTCGCCGTTGACGATACACAAGTATCGCGAGCTGATTCGAAAGAAGCTGGGTCTGGTTGGGAAGGATATCAATCTCAGTACCTACCTGAAATCGATCTAACTGTGCCACAATTGCTCGAACAAGCAATCGGTATCATCTTTCCTGCACAACTCACTGCCGGGTGTCATAACGGCTGCGGCTCCAGCCGCCACGCCGTAATGTGTGGCTTTCTTAATGTCCTCGCTTCGACTCATGCTGAGTATTATCCCTGCCATCATTGAGTCGCCTGCACCGATAGCGCTGCGTGCTTTAACATCTGGGGCCGCGATTTTTCCGGTGAAGTCCGAACTGCGAACATACGCGCCATCTTCACCGAGCGAGCACACGACGATCTTGGTCTCGGAATCCCGAAAGACCTCTTCGCACGCTTCCTCAACTTGCGAGGCATCAACCTCTCTACCGAGTATGTGCGAAAGTTCACGGATATTCGGTTTGATGAGATACATCCCCTCGCGTACCGCCTGTTTCAGCGGCTCACCGGATGTATCCACGGCGACCCTGGCTCCGAGTTTCTTCCCAAGTTTCGCAACTCGGGCGTAGAAGTTGTCAGGGACTCCGGGAGGAAGGCTACCGCTTGCTACGATGAACTTCGGGCTCGGCGCGAGCGACACGAGCTCATCCAGACACTCTTCCCATTCATCTTCGTCGAGATGCGGTCCGGGCATGCCGAATCTGAACTGGCGGTTGCCCTTCTGCTCCCTCACGCTGAAGTTCTGTCGGGTCAGGTTTTTGATTCGAATGTGTCTTTCGAGGATCGCCTCGGAGTCAATCATCCCATCAGCCATCCTACCGGTTGCACCGCCGATCGGATACACAGCCGTAGTTCTGCCGCCGAGTATTTCGATCGCGCGGGAAACATTGATTCCGCCTCCGCCCGGTTCGTGACGGGGAGATTCGCAGCGTATCTTGATATCGGGGCTGACTTCTTCAGCGACTGTGCTCGTATCGATGGTTGGATTCATGGTAAGGGTAGCTATATCATTTATCTCCGGCATACGCTCGTCCTCCCGCTAATTTCAATCGACAGACTCACTCTCATCCGTTTCGTCAGAGTCGTCGTCATCATCCTTCAGAGCTTCATAACCGGCAACCATGTCGAGTAGTTCGGAAGTAATCGCAGACTGTCGGTTACCATTTTCATTTGAGGTGACAGCACGAATGCTGTACGCACAGTTACACTGTTGTCTGCTTGCTTCGCGGAATCAACAAACGCCTCACGTTCTTTCTTATCGAGATCATTGAATCTATCGAGGGATCTCTCAACAGTGCGCTCTTCGATTGATTCATTCGCAAGATCGGAGAGCAGACGGCGCGTTATTGCGAAGACGCGTGAACCGGCCTCTGTCCTGATCCTGCGAGCGGCACTCTCTTTGTCGCGTTCGACAGACTGTATCCACTTCTCCTTGAGCTTGTTCACTTCTTCGCGCGCCTTCGCGATCAACTCCTTTTTACGCTTCTCTGCTTCCTCGCGAGCTCTCGACAGTGTCTTCTCGCGTTCTCGTTCGAGGTTTGCCTGCTTCTTTTCGTAATCCTCGAGTTTTTGTTCGGTTCCCTCTCTCTTTGTTTCTGCATCACTCAATCGCGAGGATATGCGCTCCTTGCGCTTATCCATCGCTTTGACGACAGGGTTATAGAGAAGATACTTGAGCAGTACGACAAGTATCAGGGAGTTGACTACCTGCGCTATGAGTGTAAACCAGTCAATATTCATCGATCAACCCCCGGCTTGCTCCACGACATGGCCTCAGAACGGATTCGCGAATATCAGTATGATCGCGATCACAAAGCAGTATGTCGCCGTGGATTCGATCATGGCGAGACCGACGAAGAGAGTTCGCGTAATCGTGCTGGTCTCATCCGGTTGCTGGGCAAGCGTGGTCATTGCTTTCGCTACCGCCATCCCCACGCCGAGTGATGGCCCGAGCATCGAGCAGCGTGATGACTTCCATTTTTATCTGATTCCCCGATTTCAGGAGATTGTACATGGACGGCAGCTTCTTTTCAAAGTGGGCATCAACAACACTTCCGCGAACCGCGATTACGGTACCGGCATTCTGGCTGACTTCTGTTGTACTATTGTTACTCATGCAAATTCGTGTGATGTCCTTCAGCAAAAACGGAGAAGGCCGCCGCAGGCGGGTACCTTCTCCGTCAGCTATAGGTACTCTGGGTTGTATTAGCTGCTTACGATGAAAGATATCTTCGCGTTGACGCGGTAGTTCGTAACTTTGTTGTTCTCAACAATCGCCTGCAGTTCCTTGATGTATACAGACTGAATGTTGTCGACAGTTTTCGATGCCTCGGTCACCGCTTCCTGTGCAGCAGCTTCCCAACCGTCCGACGACTGTGCCAGAATCTCAATTACTTTTACTACGGACATCTGTTTTCCTCCTTGGCTTTTGTTTAAAGCACACTCAGAAGTCTTGAAGCGGCGGGACGACTTCATGCCTGGAGCACTAAATGAGAGGGTTCGGGGGGTCGAGGTATCCCATCTGGTTACAACTGCAACTCGTCCCTAACCGCTTCCGGATTTCACATATCTATCGCTACTCCTCCGGGCCGAATCTGGTTCGAAGGTTGTTGTCGACTGTCACTGCACCTCCATCGTATGCTTCATCGTTTGCTCTGTCTCTGTCTTTCCATGTGTCAACCACACCCGTGAGTGTCGCCGCACCGTCGTCGACTCTTACTGTAATGCTGTCGATCTCCAGGTATGGGCTCCACTGGATTTCCTCTATGATCTGTTCCTTGATCACCCAATCGCTTTTGGTACTCGAGTATTTGTTCGGGAATTCATACCAGTCGAAATCGTCCAACTGCCAGTCTGTGTCCACAAACGGATCATCGGTCATAATGTCGAAGTCGCTGTTTACTCTCAGACTGTTCTTGATGCGCACGACTCCGTAGACGCGTGATGCAAGATCATCCGCCTGCGCCTTCTGAAAGTATGTATCCACATAGCCGGATAGCGTGACAACGCCACCTCTGACCTGAACTCGAATGTTCTCCGGGTTAATGTACGGATCGGATCTGTACGCTTCCTTGATTCTCGTTATGATCTCGCGGTCTGTCGGCGAAGATGGTCGCACTTCGATTCGGTTCTTCACTCGCCAGACTCCGACAGTATGCCTTGCCGTCCGAGCTGCGGCGCGTTTGGACTTCAGGTTGGATACAGTACCATCAAGCGTTACAACGCCGTCCGTACACGAGATTTCAATTGTTTCCACATCTACGCGGGGATCGATCTGGAGAGCTTCACGGACCGCATTCACTATTTCCGCATCGGGTTTGTCCGTGTACTTCTCATTCCGGAACATCGGATCGCGTGCCCACTTCTCGACATCGAGTTCTTCAGAGATTACACGCGCTACCCCGGCAACATATGCTCTCGTGACAGCGCGCGCCTTTTCCGCCGCACTGCCTACAGAGCCGGAGAGCGTGACAACTGAGTCTTTGATGGCGACATCGATCATTGCACCATCGACCAGGATATCCCAGCGCAGGAGCCCCTCGATTTCGGACCGTATCTCGTGCTCCGGGCGAACTTCATCGAAATCGACATTGATCTCGTTTACAACTCCGCAGACGCCGCGCACACCCTTTGTCACTTTTTCCGCCAGGAACTTCTCCTGCATTGAACCGACTTCCCCTGACAGGGTCACAATTCCGGTGTCAACTTCGGTATCGATCTCCCAATTCTTCGTTGCCGGGTCCGAGAGCAGCCTCATTTCGACATTGGCCTCGACCTCGCCGTCAGGCAGGTCGCTCTTCTTCACCTCAATCTGGTTTACAACAGACCTGACGCCCTTGACCGTGCGCACGATACGCGAAGCGCGATCTCTCGCCAGCAGATTGTCGACCTTGCCGGTAAGCGAGACTATACCATCATACGTAGCAGCATCGATGACATAGCCGAAGACAGCCGGGTCGTCGATCAATTCGCTTGTTACGGCCATGCTGATCTCCCGGTCAGTGAGTTTGACGTCTTTAGCCTCGACAGCTTGACCGACAAGCAGCATGGCAATGGCCACGACTATCGCGAAGCAGACAGAAACCTGTCTCACTCCATTTGTGCTTACATGCTTGTTCATTGCTCTGATCTGAATCCCTCCTCAGGGAACGATAAGCTTCTCGTTCTTAGCTGCCTTCTGCACTGACCATGAACGGCATAGTGATCATTCCGAATTCATCGCCATCCGCTGCATTGACCAGATCAGCGTTGAAGATCAGCTTTGTGTCATCCGGGTCGACTTTCTCAAAGTAGAGAAATCCTGATACGCGTCCGTCCGGATCTAGCACACCGTCCGGTAGAGCCTTGTGCAGCATCGTGGTGGTCGGCAGATCGATCTTCCGCCAGTATGTATAGTGACGGTCATAGTAGAACGGATCGATGTAATATGCTCCGCTGTATACCGGCATGTGCGGATAGACCGGATGGTAGTACGGCGCCACCGAAAAGCCATAGTAATCGAATCCCGGTGACAGAGGCTCATACTGCTCGACGAGTTTTCGTTCCTCCACCGTACCTTCAGTCTCGAACGGTGGAAGGGCGGAATATCTTTCGCCGTCGCGGTTGATTAGCGCGAACTCCGAGTATCTTATCCTCAGAGGGTCGTCTCCGGTGTTCTCTATTGTTACACGGAGAGGGGTGACATCCTCAAGGACATCCTCTCTACCTGTCCATGCGTTTGCCTCGACGAGCATCTCAATACCATTTACGCGTGAGACTGCGGCGTCCTCGAGTCCGGTTGCTTTCATTGCCCCCTCTGCCGGGGAAAGCTCGGCCTTCTGCGAGCATCCAATTGAGATAAAAGCTATAAGTATCGTGATTCCAGTTATCAGTGTTATGTTTGAACGTACCATGAACGTGCGCTCCCTTCGCTATATTCTATCTTCAAGTTCCGAGATTCTGTTCTTGATCTCTACGACACTGTCCGGGTTGAGCGAGATCGAATCAATCCCTTCCCGCACGAGAAACTCCGCGAAATCGGGATGATCACTCGGTGCCTGTCCGCAGATTCCAATCTCCACATTCATTTTCTTCGCAGTCGCAATAAGATCGGCGATGCTCTGTTTGACAGCGTCGTTTTTCTCGTCGAACAGATCGGACAGCTCTGCTGAATCTCTGTCGACACCCAGCACAAGCTGGGTCAGGTCGTTTGAGCCTATCGAGAATCCATCGAAACGTTTCGCGAACTCCTCGGCGAGTATCACATTCGACGGTATCTCGCACATCACGAACACACGGAGACCCTTCTTGCCGCGCTCAAGTCCATTGTCCGCGAGCACATCCAGTGTCCGATCGGCTTCGTCGGGTGTGCGACAGAACGGGATCATGATGACGACATTCGTCATGCCGATCTCCTCGCGCACCCTTCGGATTGCCGCACATTCAAGAGCGAATGCCTCCCTGTATTCGTCGCTGTAGTAGCGAGAGGCTCCGCGAAACCCGAGCATCGGGTTTTCCTCGTCCGGCTCGAATTCCCTGCCTCCGATCAGGTCGGCGTACTCGTTGGTCTTGAAATCGGACATACGAACGATAACATCCGACGGGTACTGCGGCGCGGCTATCCTGGCGATTCCTCTCGCAAGGTGCTCGACGAAATATTCCGATTTGTTTTCGAAGCCCCGTGTCAGCTCTCTTATCATCTTCTTGGCGCTCTTGTCTTTCAGTGTATCGAACCTTACAAGCGCCATCGGATGTGCCTTGACTATGTTATTGACTATGTATTCCATTCTCGCGAGGCCTATGCCGTTGCTATCGAGCCGCCACCATCTGAATGCCGCGGCGGGACTCGCGATGTTCATTTTGATATCTGTTTTCGTATCAGGAATGTCTTCCAGATTTATGTCTTCGGCATCGAATTCGAGCAGGCCGTCATACACATTGCCATTCTCTCCCTCTGCACACGACAACGTAATCTCCTGACCATGTTCAATCTTCTCGGTAGCGTCCTCGGCTCCGACTATCGCCGGGACTCCGAGCTCGCGGCTGACAATCGCCGCATGAGACGTTCGTCCACCGAGATCGGTCACGATCCCCGATGCTCGCTTCATGATCGGCACCCAGTCCGGATCGGTGCGACCCGTGACAAGAACTGCGCCGTCTTCGAATTTGTCTCTATCATCCGGATCATCTATCGTCATAGCTTTACCTGAAGCTATCGCCTCACCAATAGCGAGACCGCTGACTACCACGTCACCGGATTCTCTGAGTGTATAGTTCTTCAACGACCCGGATTCCTTTTGAGACTGTACTGTCTCCGGACGGGCCTGCACGATGAACAGCTCGCCGGTGTTTCCGTCGCGAGCCCATTCGATATCCATCGGCTTGTCGTAGTGCTCTTCTATCTTCTGCCCCCATCTCGCAAGTTTGAGTATCTCATCATCCGAGAGCACGAATTCACGGCGTTCCTTTTTCGAGGTCTGAACATTCTTTGTCGTTTTGGACCCGCCTTTTGCGTAGACCATCTTTCTCTCTTTATCGCCGAGAGTCTTTTCGATGATCGGCTTGTACTGCTCCTCAGATAGAAGGGGCTTGAATACTCTGTACTCATCCGGATTTACGGTGCCCTGAACCACATTCTCGCCGAGCCCCCATGCGGCATCGATTACGACGACGTCCGGGAAACCGGTCTCGGTGTCGATCGTAAACAACACTCCCGATCCAGCCTTGTCGGAGCGAACCATCTTCTGCACACCTATCGACAGGGCCACCTTCATATGATCGAAGCCCTTTTCCTCGCGGTAGGCGATTGCGCGATCCGTAAAGAGCGATGCGTAGCACTTTCTGCATGCCTCCAGTAATTCTTCCTCGCCGCTGACATTCAGGAACGTCTCCTGCTGACCGGCGAAGCTCGCCTCGGGGAGGTCTTCAGCCGTCGCACTGCTTCTTACAGCGATGTCGATTTCGTCTGTGTCGTACTTACCGCTGAGTTCTCTGTAGTTTTCTCTAATTGCGGTTTCCACATCCTGTGGGAACTCTGAATTCAGAAAGAGCTTGCGCACCTTCTTTCCTGTCTTCTCGAGATTCTTTCCGCCGTTTGAGAGCTTCTCGAGTTCTGAGGCTATCTTGTCATCGATAGAGTTGTGGCGGAGAAAGTCTCTGTAGGCTTCTGCCGTCGTGGCAAAGCCATCCGGCACACGGATTCCGTGTTTGGCCAGAGATCCAATCATTTCCCCGAGGGAGGCATTTTTGCCTCCAACCCGGGGTACATCATCAGAGGTAAGGTCTGACAGGAATATTGTGTAGTCGTTGTTCCGTACCATATTCGCTCAACTACCCTGGTCGTCCAGGTTCAACATTAATCCAGCACTAACCCGAAATGTCGGTCGGTTCAGCATTCGGTTCCTTGAGAGTAAGCAGATTAACCACATCTTTGGCTCCGGCTTCGAGAGCATTCTCCACAGCCATTCTCCGTTCGAGCATCGTGTCAGCAGTTCCTGTCAGAGTTACAACGCCATCTGAGACATCTATCTTTACATTGTCTTTATCCACGTACGGGCTCCAGAAAAACTCGTTTTCCACATCCCGCTTTAACTGCCAGTCCTCCTTCTCGGGCTGAGTATGTTCATAGTCTATGAAGTTCGCGACCTCGACAACTCCATTCAGCCTCTCTGCGAGAGCCTCCGCTCTCTGTTTTTCATATTTCGTATCAACAAATCCACGCAACACCACTCGGCCGTTGATCGCTTCCGCGACAATCTCGTTTCCATCGAGATAGCTGTCGAACGCGAGTGTCTGCTCTACATTGGCTTCCAGCGTGTTGTCTTCAACGAGCTTCGGGGGACGAACCTTTATCCTGTTTTGGACGAACACTACTCCGTGAGTGTTTTTTGCGATCTGCTCAGCCGCGGAACGGGCGCGCAGATTCTCGACGCGACCCATTAGAGTGACCTCGCGGTCGCTCGAGTACACGTCGACACGGTTCTCGTATACTCGCGGATCGGCGCGAAGCCCCGCATCGATTGCCTCCACTATTCTGGTATCAGAGATATCCGGAGTTTTTATCTCACGGTCCTGGTCAGTCGCTGCGTCGGATGTCACCGAGAGACTTTCGTTAACGACGTTAATCGTACCTATCACCCATGCGTCTTCTGAAGCATACCGCTTCTGCGCTGCGCTCTCGATTTCTCCGGAGAGCATAACAGAACCGTCCTGCACTTCCACATCGATCTTGGCATCGTCCAGCCAGACATCGGCTTCGAGCCGTGCCATAACATCCTTGCGGATCTCAGAATCCGAGCGGTCTTGTATATATACAATCTCGATGTTGTCTTCGATTTCCTCAACGCCGCGGATACCCATCGTGATCCGCTTCGCGAGCTGCTTCTCGGCCCATGAGTGAACAGTTCCGGAGAGCATGACGGTACCGTCGTTTACGCTGACATCTATCTTCCGTATATCCGCCAGCGGGTCGATCGCCATCGCCCGTTTAACATCCTGCCTGATTGCGGCGTCTGCTCTCTCCGGAGTGCGCACGGTCACCAAATTCACAACCGAGCGAACGCCCTTCACGTTCTCCGTCACACGTGTGGCGTACATATCCGAAAGCATGTTCGGGACCGTCCCGCCCAGAGTCACCACACCGTTTTCGGTTTCGACGTCTATAAGGTGAGCGGGTACACGCTCATCGGCGTGGAGCTCGCTTTCCACCGCGAATGTAATGTCGTAGTCTGTAATATCTTTATCTTCCTGTGCTATAGCGAACGGATCTTGGGCAAAGGGTAATCCAAAGATGAGCATCACGGTCATGATGACCGCTTGTCTTATCCTGAATCTGCTCTGTTCTATTTCTCTTCTAATTGCTTCCATTCTTCCTCCCTGAGCCTGTCTGAGTTCGGCTTTTCGAGTCCAAATTCCGAAACCAGGCTCTGTCCATTAACTTGCCTATAAAGGTTGTCAATTTATGGAGATACCGCAATAGGAGTAAATCACTTAACTATTACGTACGGTCATTACGCAATATGACCGCTTTTCACGGAATGGGTGCGCTCATTTGGTACCGATTCATCCGTTGGAACTGAAATGCCGCGTTGGTGTTATAACTACAATACTGCAAAACGGACTATTTTGCTCCTGATAACGCCGTAGAGGACAGATGAGAAACAGACTTCCGAAAGCACTCGTGGTATTAGTATTTGCCTTGCTGTTGTTCTCTGCCGGACAAAGCAATGCTGAACCGGTTCGTGTAGGGCACGTTCAGGCCGAGCTTATCTCGTCAGTCGAAACAATCAAACCGGGCGAGTCTTTCTACCTGGGGCTAAGACTCACTATGGACGAATACTGGCATGTCTACTGGAGAAATCCTGGCGATGCCGGTGTGCCTCCGACGATCGAGTGGACACTTCCGGATGGCTTTGTGGCCGGGGATATCCAGTGGCCTGTACCTGAGAGAATAGCAGTGCCGCCTCTCAGCAACTATGGTTATGAGGGGAGCCTTCTGCTTCCGGTGCTGATAACACCTCCGGAGGCGATTGAAAGCGATCGCGTGGGGATCAATGCTCATGCGGAGTGGCTCGTCTGTAAGGAGAAGTGTATCCCAGGAGAAACGGATCTCGAGATCGATCTCGATGTCGGAGATGAATCTTCTCTCGATGAGAACTGGATAGACAGATTTGACGAGACGCTGGAAGGTATACCTGGGTTTGCAGAGGGATGGAGCGCGTCGTTAGAGTATAGCGATGAAACCCTCTATCTGGCTGTGGAGCCATCCACGGAGGACAGGCCGCTGCCGGATGATATCTGGTTCGCGCCATATGAAAAGAGCATAATTGATTATTCGAAAGAGCAGACGATAGAGGTAGGGAATGGTATCTACACGATCGAAATCGTCCGCTCACCCTACAGCATGGGCGATGTCAATCGTGTAGATGGAATCCTCGTTTCGGATACTGATCCGATAACATCCGATGGCGCATATGCAGTTCGAATCAGCGCCGCTGCGGACTCCGACACAACTGAGACTCCGGTCGCGGCGGCGTCGACGGGCTGGGGCGACATATGGAAAGCTGTCGCGTTTGCGTTTATTGGTGGTATCATCCTGAACCTGATGCCGTGTGTGCTGCCGGTGCTCTCTCTGAAGGTGATGAGTTTCGTTCGTCATTCGGACGAGGTAAAGGGCTCCGCTCTTCGGCATGGCATCCTGTTTGGTATCGGTGTGCTGGTCTCGTTCTGGGCTCTCGCGGGCGTGCTGATAGCACTGCGTGCCGGCGGAGACCAGATCGGTTGGGGCTTTCAGCTTCAGTCCCCGGCATTCGTGGTGATACTCGCTTCGGTGATGTTTCTCCTTGCGCTGAATATGCTCGGCGTCTTCGAGATTCGTCTCGGACTGGGAGGCAGCTCATCCGGAGGTCGAAGCGGGCTCTTTGGGTCATTCCTGACCGGCATAATAGCTACAGTCGTCGCGACGCCCTGCACCGCACCCTTTATGGGCACGGCGCTCGGTTTCTCGCTTACGCAGCCGATCACAGTGTCGCTCGCTGTATTCACATCTCTCGGGCTCGGAATGGCGGCGCCGTATGTCGTGCTGACGGCATTTCCTTTTCTTCTGAAGTATGTCCCGAAACCGGGCCGATGGATGGAGACCCTGAAGCAGGTGCTCGGATTCGTTTTGCTCGGTAGTGTCGTCTGGCTCGCCTGGGTCCTCGGATCGCAGGCGGGACATCACGCCATGACCGTGCTGCTGCTGTCGCTTCTGCTAATGGGTATCGGAGCATGGATTTACGGTCGCTGGAACAGACTTAACGTCTCGGATGCAGCGCGCCGAATTGCAGGCGTTGTGTCGCTCGTAGTGCTCGCCGGAAGTGTCGCGTTTGCGCTGACCGGTATCAGCCACTTCAGTGGGCCTGTTACGACCGCATCCGCAAAGAGTGGAGGTATAGCGTGGGAGACATTTGCACCGAGTAAAGTCGATGAATTGCTGTCAGCTGGCAAGCACGTCTTCATCGATTTCACTGCTGCGTGGTGCCTGAGTTGCCAGGTCAACGAGAAGGTTGCATTTAGTTCCAGGGAGGTACAGAGTCGATTCGAGGAGCTTGATGTGGTGCCCCTCAAGGCGGACTGGACCAGCCGGGATGAGACAATTACGAAGGCGCTCGCGAAATTCGGAAGAAACAGCGTACCGCTGTATGTCTTGTATGAAAAGGGCAAGAGCAAACCGAGAATACTACCTGAGATTCTCACTCCGGGAATCGTCATGGATGCGTTAAAAGGCCTCGAAACGAATAGAAAGACAAACGTCGAATAACATCATTTCCTTAAGGAGAATTGTATGCTACGGACTATCGGTTCGCTGACAGTCATTGCTATTCTGTTAACCGCAATCTTTGTCCCCGGCCTGATGGCAAAAGACCATGAAAAAGCTGACAAGGCTAAGATGACCAGGACCGCTATGGAAACCGCACGCGTGGGCAAGACAGCTCCGAATTTCACACTCGTCGGCGTTGACGGCGAGAAGTACACTCTATCCGAGATGCGCGGCGAGTATGTCGTGCTCGAATGGATCAATTTTGATTGCCCGTTCGTCAAGAAGCACTACCACTCCGGAAACATGCAGGCGCTGCAACAGAATTATCGCGATCAGGGCGCGCAGTGGCTCACTATCTGCTCATCGGCGCCCGGCAAGCAAGGTTACTTCGAGGGTGAAGAGCTGACGGACAGAATCAAGAAGGAAAAGTGGAACGGCACGGCGTACCTGATCGATGCCGACGGCGAGGTTGGCAAAATGTACAACGCCAAGACCACGCCGAATATGTACGTGATTAACCCTGAGGGTGTGCTCCTCTATGCCGGCGCTATCGACAACAAGCCGACTGCGAAGCAGGAGGATATCAAGGGTTCAGTCAATTACGTCGTCGAGACCATGAATGCGGTTACGAATGGTCGCGATGTCGAGGTCGCCGTAACGCAACCCTACGGCTGTTCGGTGAAGTATCAGAAATAGACACTGCCGATATTGAGTTACTAAGGCGGAGGCTGCTCGAGCCTCCGCCTTCTTTTATCTGCGAATCTACTAAACGTGAAACGGGAATCTCGCGATTCCCGTTTCTACCGGTCATCCTTCACATTCTTGCGAATGTGTGGGGGGACGACGTGTTTCTATACTATTATATCGGCCAAAGACGGCCATGTTCAATTTTCAGGCGATGTTTTGACCGATTTCGATCGAAATTGGTCGAAATGCCCGCTATCTCGATTCAAAATGCACCAATTCGCCGTTCTATTCCGGCTGCCAGTCCGGAAGACCTCGTCCCGGTGTCCACGGTGCTCCCGCTGCTTCGAGACGCTCGTGCAGCCCGGCAATCTCCACCTCGACGATTCCGCGCAACCGATCGAGCACTCCAGTGAACTCCGACGATGCAATGTCGTAGAGCTTGCGATGAGTCTCTGTCGGGCCCTGAGTCGTCGACCAGTGACCATAGACTATCTGGTTGACTCTGTTTAGAATCCCCGGCATATACGGCGCGGCGCGTCTCTGCTTTGTCCTGTCTCCGACCATTTCTTCACGAATATCCATCAAGCGAAGTTCTATATCTCGCGCCTCGCTCCAGATGTCGTATCCCAGTTCCGGGGTGTCATCAATAGCGGCTTGGATATGATCGATCTGTTCGGAAGCCTCCTCGAGTACCCGGTATGTTCCGAGTACCGCTCTCTGCAAACGTGCCGTCTTATGCTGGAATGCCAGCATCGCACTCCGCTCGCTCGGTGTCAGCTTGTCGTAGCCGAGAGGTTCGACTTCAAACTCCATCGGGCCGGCAAGCATCGTAAGTTCGCCATTGTGGAGCTTTTCGATGGTCAGCGTGTATGTTCCCGGCAGCGCCATCGGACCGCCATCATTACTTCCGCCGGATGTCACCGGTCTTAAGCTCGGATATCGGAAGTCCCAGGTCGCTCTGTGAATGCCCGAGGACGTTGAACCGTCGATGTGTCGTACGACTTCACCTTCCGAATCTCGAACCGTGAGAATGATCGTCGGGTCGAACTCCCTGTCCTCGACTTTGAGCTCCTCCCACGTCGGATAGAATACATCCTCACCTTCCTTTGCAAGCTCCTTCTCGCGTTCGTGTCTCTCCTCGCGACGGGTCTTGAGCGATTCTTTCAGGTGATATGTGAATGTCGCCCCGAATGGTGGATTGGGAGCGGTGTAGAACCCAGCCCCCTGACTGGACTTCTCTCCTCCGCCCATCGGATTGGTCTGGATATACATCCATGCTTTTTTGATCGGGAATATATGAGCGCCTTTAGTGAGATTCTGCTGCGTCAGGTGTCTGAGAGGTGTGTAGTCATCCAGTATGTAGAAGCCTCTGCCGAATGTCGCCACTGCAAGGTCGTTCTCGCGCCTTTGGATCTCAATATCCCGCGCCATGATCGTCGGGATTCCTGCGCTGAGTTCGACCCAGTTCTCGCCTCCATCCACGGTGAAGTACACACCAAATTCGGTGCCGGCAAAGAGGAGATTTCGATCGACGTGATCCTGCATCAGCGCGTAGACAGTCCCGCGTTCCGGCAGATTGCCGGAAATCAGCTTCCAAGACCGGCCCTTGTCGGTGCTTCTCACGACGTACGGCTTGAAATCGCCCATCTTGTGATTGTCCAGCGCGGCGTACACTATGTTGGTGTCGTAGAGTGACGCCTCGATGTCGCTCACGTACGGATATTGCGGTACATCCGCGAAACGTTCGATCCGGGTCCAGTTCTCGCCGCCGTCCGATGTAACCTGTACCAGGCCGTCATCAGTGCCGACATACAGCAGACCTTCCTTGAGGGGTGACTCGCTCAAGGCCACTATCGTCCCGTACAACGACGTATTCCAGTTTTTTGCCACGGCATCGACGCTCCAGACTCGACCCATAATCTCAAGCTTGTTGCGGTCGACATTACGAGTGAGATCCGGACTCACCTCACGCCACGAGTTACCGCGATCATCGCTGCGGAAGAGTATCTGTGCACCGTAGTAAAGACGTGTATTGCTGTGCGGGCTTATCATAAGCGCCGAGTCCCAGTTCCAGCGTAGCGGAGGGCCCTCGGCCTTCTCGCGCGGCTTGATGTCAACACGTTGCCCGGTGATCTTGTTGAACCGAATCAAGCCGCCATACTGCCATTGGGAATAGACGATATTCGGATTCTCCGGATCGACCGCTGGCTCGAATCCGTCGCCGCCCACAGTGACGAACCAGTCGGAATTACGGATACCGTGAACTGTTCTCGTCCGCGACGGCCCGCCCTGAGTCCAGTTGTCCTGAGTTCCACCGTAGACATTGTAGAACGGCTCAGCGTTGTCGAGTGCGATTTTGTAGAACTGCGTAACCGGGAGGTTCGGCTTGTAGTGCCAGTTCTCGCCGGAGTCCCACGTTTCGTACAGGCCGCCGTCGCAACCGGCGATCAGGTGCTTTGGATCGTTAGGGTCGAACGCCAATGCGTGGTCGTCGACGTGTTTCCAGTCACGTCCGACGCGCTCCCATGTCTTGCCGCCGTCGATTGTGACCCGCATCAGTACATCCATTGAATAGAGTTTATCGAACTGGTTCGGTTCTGCAAATATCTCCTGGTAATACTGCGGACTGCCGGAAACATAGTCGCTCATTTTCGACCAGTTCTCGCCTCGATCGGTTGATCGGAAGAAACCGCTCTTGTCGTCGGTTGCCTCGACTATCGCGTAGATCACGTCCGGATTCTGTGGAGAAACCGCGAGACCGATCCTGCCCAGATCCCCGCCGGGCAACCCCTTGTTGATCTCTTTCCATGTCGCGCCGCCATCTGTCGATTTGTGTATTCCCGAACCCGGGCCGCCGTTAATGAGTGTCCACACGCGGCGCATTCTCTGGTATGCTGCAGCATAGAGAACATCCGGATTTCGCGGATCGAAATGAACATCGGTAACACCCGTATATTGGTCTATCTCCAGCACCCTGGTCCACGTCTTGCCGCCATCGGTAGTTTTGAAAAGACCCCGGTCGCCTCCCGCGCTCCAGAGCGGGCCCTGCGCCGCGACATAGACGACATCGGAATTACGAGGGTCGATCAGGATCCTGCCAATATGCTCCGAATTCTCCAGACCCACATTTTCGAAGCTCCTGCCGCCGTCGAGCGATTTGTAGGCACCGTCCCCGTATGACACACTTCGCTGGCTGTTATTCTCGCCGGTTCCGACCCAGACGACATGACGGTTGTTGGGATCTACCGCGACGCAGCCGATCGAATACGACCCGTACGAATCGAAGATCGGATTCCACGTGTTGCCGGAGTTGGTCGTCTTCCAGACATTACCGGATGCAACGGCTATGTACCATGTCGATCGGTCGACCGGGTCGATTGCGATATCGCCGATACGCCCGGATGCCAGCGCCGGTCCGATCGATCTGAATGACAGCCCGGAGACAAGCCCCGAGTTGATCTCGACCTCACTGCCGTCATCATTCTGACCCGAAGCCGGGCAGGTGGACATCACTGATAAGAGTAGGATGATAGCTGCAAGCTTCCTTAGCATGATTTGAGCCTCCGTGACTGATTGAGCGGATATGTGAAGATATGAATAGCGTAGCAAAATCCAGCGTCCTGCAGAAGTGAGCGATTAGATGGCAAAGTAAGCGCACGAGTGGACTTGCGCAAGCGATACCTGAGGGTACGTAGAGTTGCTTTCAGATGGGTTGCTACTTAGGTTACGACTCAAATACAAATGGGAGCTTGAAGCTCCCATTTTTATCGTGCGATATCGCTCTGTGTGAACGATCCGGAAAATCTAATTCACTCCATCACCCTCGGTCCGCTCCAGGTGGAACTTCCGCGCGTTAGCGTGATTTCGTCGTTGACAATGGTGCAGGTCAAGTTGAAAGCTCCCGGGAATTCCTCGGAGCCGTCGTCAGCGAATCCCTCGCTGCCGTTATCATCGCGAATGACAGTGTTTATCTGGAGGGTGTTGCCTGATGCGTTGTAGGCATACGTTCCGATCTCGACACCGCTCGAGCTGTTCGGATCAACCGGGTCGTTCGAGGCCCAGATGATATAGAGCCCGTTACCGTAAAATGTCATGCTCATATATTCAGGGAAGCTCGAAGCGTAGTGTCCGATACCCCATGAGCCGACTATTGGGTTGGTGGAGCTTTGGGTTCTGGCAAAGAGTTCTGTGATCCTATTCTCCGATTTGTCAAATACGATGAGGCTGTCGTTTCTCACTTCGTACTCGTACTCATGTGCGAAGCTTGCTCCGTTCTCGGCAAAGGCGCCACAGCCGTTATTGTCTATCAGACATACAAACGACAGTTGTCCAGAAGAGCGATCGAACGTGTACTGACCGACTTCGGCACCGCCAAGGCTGTCGCAGTCGTTGTCGGGATCGTCATCAACCCAGAGTATCATCGTTCCATTCGGATAACACACAAGGCTCCCATAGTCGAAGTTTGAAGATGATGGTTGATATCCGCCTCCCCAGCTACCTACAAGACTTCCGCTCTTAGGTTCGTCGCCCGGCTCTACCGGATTCTCATCATCACTGCAGCCTGAAACCAACAGCAATGCCGATAGCAAAGCCATCAGCACCGCAATAAGTAATCTCCTCGATATCTGTCTCATTCTTTCCTCCCATCCATCGCTGAGTTTCGTTTGATGTCGCAGCTTGTTATTGTCAACGTTGTCTCAGAGTTTTCACCACCGTATCTCAATTGCATTTCTTCATTCCAATCATAATCTCGTTCTCTTCGCCTGCGGAGTAGATCCCGACCGCAGAGAATATTGCGCCGTCATTGCTAATCATGCCGATTGTCATCCCGATATCGTCGCCGGCCATTGTCAGTTTGCCGTCGGGACTCACGGTATAATTGAGCGTGCCGGGCGAAAAATCCCAATCGGAACTCGATAAGATTCGATAGGAAGCGCTGTCTTTCCCATCGAATTCGATCTCCGCGAACGCAACACTGTTTCCGTGCATGTAGTCAGTGAGATAATAGCTGCCCTTGAGGCTTGCATTCGACATTCCGGACGAGCGCTTGATGAATATCATTATCTCATTCTCCATTCCGGGGTATACACCGATCATCGATCCCACTTCGCCATCGGAGCTGATCATTCCGACGACCAGATCTCCATTGTCAGAACTGATCGATATCCTTCCGTCACTGCTGACGCTGTATGAGTTATATCCGTTGTCCAGATTACCGCCCGAATCGAGGATCTCCCTGACAGACAGCAAGCCGTTTCCGCCGAATTCACCTACCCCGAACCGCACTCTGTTGCCGTACTCGTAATTCGTGAAATAGTATGAGCCGCTCAGGCTGGCCGCCGACATGCCATGCGGCTCTTTCAGCAGCAGGATCAGCTCATTCGAGTAGCCGGGGTGAATCCCGATTGCAGAGATCATTCTGCGATTTGAGCAGGCCATCCCTGCCATTAACTCATCCGGTGACGAAAGCCGACCGTCATCATCAATCGACAGGAGCATAGCACCGTTCTCGAGCGGTTCGCTGGAGTTGACATGGTGCCGGTAGCTGACGAAACCGGTTCCATCGAAATTCGCCTCACCGAATCTAACTGTGTTGCCGTGCTCATAGGATGTGAAGCGGAAATCGCCGAGCACTCTTTCGGCGGCGAACTCGAACTCGAATGGATTGCCTGTCTCGTCAGCGCATCCGGCGAGAAACAGCAATGCAATGCTCGTGAGTATCGTCAGGATTGAACTTCTCAAACCTCTCCGTCGCATGAAATCTCCTCCGTTGAATGTACTTGACTTGCGTGAGAACGATGTCGTGTCATCTCCCGGCATTGGAGTATTGCAAGAGATGTGCCATCGCGCCGGAGTTCGCGCTAAGTTTGGATAGTGTTGCTAATCAACGTCTTCGAGCGTTGGGTCGATAGGCTCGATTGTCGTGGAAGGTAGGATTTACCTGTTTATTGAAGCGGTTCGG
Source organism: uncultured Ignavibacteria bacterium (assembly GCA_964415885.1). Classification (GTDB taxonomy): domain Bacteria; phylum Zixibacteria; class MSB-5A5; order JAABVY01; family JAHJOQ01; genus CAYQCE01. The sequence continues at coordinate 6,886 of CAYQCE010000023.1, read as the reverse complement.
GGGTAGAAAAACTCGGTTTACGATTCCCAGATCGAGAGTCTGACCCTAAAAGTCGTGCCCTCTCCGAGTGTGCTCTGCACTTCAATGGAACCGTCATACATCTCGACAATCTTCCTGGCCATCGCGAGGCCGATTCCGGTTCCGCGATCCGGTTTCGTTGAGAAGAAAAAGTCGAAGATTCGTGGGAGGTTTTCCGGTAGTATCCCCTCGCCGTTGTCGGCTATTCTGATCAGCAGAAACGAGTTGTCTATCGCCGTTGATATCTCTATAGACGGGTCAGGCTCATTTCGGAGAGCATCCACAGCATTTCTGATCAGATTATCGAACACGATCCGGAGTTGCTCCCGATTGCCGGAAACCGTGGGCAGACCACTCGACCGGACTTCGAGTTTGATACCGCGGTCATCCAGGATGTCTCTCTGGTAGTTCCGAATTTCATCGAGAAGACCCCCGATCTCGACAGGCTCCGGCTTTTTCATAGCTTCCACTCGCGAGTATTCGGAGACCATTTGCGTTATGTCGACTGCACGAATCACTGCCTTGCGAGTGAGCCCGGCCAGTTTCTGGAGTTTCTCCGGCGATTCGTTAGTAACTGTAGAGTTAGAGAGTATCGACAGGGCGTGTCGGGCCGGGGTGAGAGCGTTTCGGATTTCGTGTGCGAATCCTCCGGCAATATCGCGGGCCTGAACGTACTTTTCCTGTGCGACTATTTTCTCCTGCGCGGCCTTAAGCTCAGCGTGAGTTTCTTCGAGTTCGGTTTTCTGTTTCTGTATGAGCACGAGATTCCGTCGATTTCGGTGACGATAGTAATTCACAACGAGAAGGCCAACGAACAATCCGGTGAGTGCCATAACAAAATATATCTTGTTGTCGATGTAGAACGCACTCAGACGATTGAGGAATCCCTGCTTTTGAAGTTCGATTACGTAAAACTCTCGTTCGTTGGCGACAAGGTACTCCTTGATTCTTCCATCCTCGTTGTATGTCAGCGGGTCGATGCTTCCATAGATGTTGGCATGAGCGAGATGTTCATAGCTTTCGGTGTATATGCTTCTGCCGCAGAAGATCGCGGGCTCTCCGGTCGGCATCTCGAAGTATGCCGACGGAGCGCAGAACTTCATCCGGTCGGATTCGGCAATTACCTCCAGATTCGAATTGTAGGCTCTGACAATTCGATCGGCATTATTCACATAGAGAGTCAGCTCATTCTCCGGTTCGTACGGTGCCAACCATGCAGAGCGACCCTGCGACTTCAGCAGAATGGTCTTTATAATTTCCCCATTGTCGAGTACTTTTGAGAGCCGTGGGGCCGGTTTGAGAGTCTCCCTTACCGCGTCAATGCTGTCAAGCCTGAGCACGCTGTCGTGAGGTGTCGGTTCGATGTCATGGATGAGATAAAAGCAGCTGTCCGCTTCGTCCCGCACTAACTCCAGGCACTCTGGTTCGATCCCGACAACGCGATTGAATTCGAGTTCTCCGTTTGAATTTACGATTGAGAGATACTTGAATCGGTCATCGTAGTTCGCATCCTCGGCTCCCTGACTCGGACCGTGCGCAGCAAAGATAATCTTCGGACTGATCGAGTCTCCAAGAGCATAGAAACCGTTGCTGATTGCGAGAAGAGATGCCACCGGTAGAGACCATTCGATCGAAAATGTCTCGAGCTCGATACAATAGAGAGTTCGATATCCGGATTCGCGGACCCGGTTGATCTGGAAGAACGTCTCGACCCGCCCATCACAATCGTAGTCCTCGGTGATCAGCATCTTAAATTCCGGGATCCATTCGCCGTCTCCGTTTCTGTCCTCGCCAGTCATGAGGAATTTCTTCTCGATCTCGAGCGTTTCGGTATCGAGAACAAATGCCCACGCGGAATCCCGCAGATCGCCCACGCCGAAGATCATCTTGCGACCGGCCTGCTTGTCATAAAAAATCTCCCAGGCCTTCACGTGCAACCTGACAGCTTTTTGATTGAACATCTTAATCGGCGGGTAGCTGCAGAAATCAAACGTGACAGGTCGGTTGTGTGATCTGGGAGGCGCATGCACGATTATAAATTCGGCTATTCCCTTTTCGGGATCGAACGGAGTTAAAATCCTCGCTCGTAGTTTGACGGCATACGATTCAGAATTTGCGTTGAATTCTTCGTTGATCTTCACGGCGTAAGGCAAGTATGCCGTATCTTCCGGGTTGTCGAGTTTCAGCTTGTCGACCGCTTCGAGCCGCGAAACCGACACAATGAAAGCCAGTGCGAGGAATATGATAGCCGAGCGTTTTCTCATGACTTAGTCACTCGGTATACCGTAAGACTTGATCCACTTCCTGAGATTGGACGGGTCCACGTCCAGAAGCCGTGCCGCAGAACTGACATTGCCTTCCGCCTCGTGCAGTGCCTGTATTATGCAGTTCCTTCTGAATTCTCGAGTGCGTGCGGCGAGCCCACCAACGGCATTCCAGCCACCTTCCCGACCGAGTTCTCCGAGTATCTCCCTTATATCCGATTCAAGGATGACCTGCGATTCGAGCATGACGAGCGTTGAACGAATTGTCTCTTCGAGCTGGCGGACATTCCCGGGCCAGTCATGGTTCATCAGAACGTGCAGCGCCGAGGAATCAAGATAGACCTGCGGAAAGGCGTGCATGTCCGAGTGCTTGTCGATGAAGTAGTCTACGAGCAGCGGTATGTCCTCCTTCCTTTTTCGCAGCGACGGTACCTCCACAACCGTGTTTCTCAACCGGTAGAATAGATCCTCGCGGAATTCGCCATTGGCGACCATAGTATCGAGGTCTCGATTCGTTGCGCAGATGATCCTTACATCGGTCTTTTTCGATTTGCCCGTCCACCCCAGCGGATCATACTCACCGGTCTCGAGTATATCGAGAAGCTTTCCCTGCGTAGCGGGGCTGAGATCTCCGATTTCGTCGAGAAACACTGTGCCGCCGTCAGCATACTCGAACAGCCCGATACGATCGTCATGCGCACCGGAGAAAGAACCTTTCAAATGACCGAACAGCTCGGATTCGACGAGATCGGGAGGAGTATGATTGCAGTTGAACTTCTTGAACGGTTTGTCCGCTCGCGGGCTGCAGTCATGTATTGCGCGAGCGATCATGCCCTTACCGGTGCCCGTCTCTCCGAGGATCATTATCTTCGTGTCGGTCGGCGCTGTCTTGCGTATCAGATGGTAGATTCGTCGCATGGCTTCCGATCGTCCGACAATCCCGAATGATACCTCCGCGTACTCTGCCAGGAGTTTGATATCCTTGCTCAGCATGTAGGATTCTACCGCATTTTTGATTTGCCTCTCTATCTGGCAGGCCGGTCCACCCTTCTGAACATATCCGAACGGGCTTTCACTGTTCTCGATCTGGTCTTCATCATACAACCCGGGGTAACCGGTGTGAAATATCACCCGGGTATCAGGTGCGATAGATCGAATTTCTCTTGCAGCTTCTATACCGGACATATCGGGCATTTTGATGTCCATCACTACGGCAGCGATGTTGTCATGTGACTTAAAAACCTCGATCGCGCCAGTTCCCGATTCCGCCGGCAGAATAGAGTATTGATCTTCGAGGAGAAGACTGAGACTCTCCAGGCCTGCAGGGTTGTCGTCGACGATCAGGATTTGTAGAGCGCTGCTGTCATTCATAGTTCTACTACAGAAGATTGAGCATCATCGTTCAATGGTGAGAACATGTGCTGCAAGGCTCTCATCGACAGTTAGCATCGCGTAAAATGGATTCGTGCAACTCCGTTAACGGGGTAAAGATATCAGGATTGCTGCAATAGTCAACCGATAGATGATCTTTCGAATTCGATACGTGTACCGTAGATTGAGTATGCGCGAGTTTGTCGCTATTTTTACACGGGGAACCGAAGGTGGCTTCTGGTTCCCCGTGTGTTTGGAGGTTGTCAAGATGGCAAGCTAATATCAGTTTAGAGCGAGACTGCCACGCCGCCGTAGATGATTCGTCCGTAGACCGGCGCATACATAAATGCCGCGTCGTCAATGTGCTTCTCTTTCTGAGTGTATCCGGAGATATTCTTTGCGCCGATATACAGCTCATAGCGATCGTACATGTCTCTGGCGATCTTGGCGTTCAGAAGAACGAACGGTTCGGTCTCGTAGATTTTGATGTCGGACTCGTTCGCCGGCTCGGCGAGATCGATATACATCTTGCCCGTGTAGTCGAGGTCAGCCATAAGTTCCCAGCCACTGAAATCGAGATCAGCTTTCAATCCGCCGGAGATCTGCGGGTACCGTGTAATGTTCCTGCTTTTATCCTCGTACGGTGTTTCGACCCAATCCGAGCGTGGGTTGTCGTACTCACCATTGAATATCTCGCAACGGGCGCCAAAGAGCAAACCAGTGGTCACCGATACCGACCCGTTGAGCTCAATTCCAGTGACATTCGCGTCATCGATATTCTCCCACTGATACGTGTAGCCGAGGTTTTCGATCTCCGGGTCGGCATCCGCAAACGCAATAGCGTCTTTCAGTTCTGTCCGGTAGATGTTGACATTGGCGCTGAGAGACGGTGTTGTGTAGTCTGCATTCACCGAGTAGCTGAACGACCGCTCAGGCTTTAGCTCTCCGCCTTTGAATACGCGCGGCGATCCCGAGCAGAGGTGAAGGTCCTCGGAGAACCCATACGGCACACGGAATCCGCTTCCGGCTGAACCGCGAAGCACGAGCTTCTCTGTCAGGGAGTATTTGACCGACAGACGCGGGTTGAATGTCGACTCGTCATACTCAAGCGGTTTGAGTCCGCGAGCGAGTACATCCCCGGATCCGCGAAATTCATCCTCCGACTCGTGATGATCGAAGCGGATGCCACCGACTATTTCGAGCTTTCCAGTCAGCCTCATCTCATTCTGAAGATATGCTCCGAAATCGTATGAGTGCTTGTTCGATGACGAATAGTATGGCAGCTTTGTATCAATATCCAGGTACATTCCTCCTTCATCAATGCTGTTTTGAGAAATCTGCGCCCCGGCCAAAATCTGATTTCTATCGCCGACAGGCTGGATCAAATTCACATTGACGGTTATCAGTTCTTCATCGGCGACGTAGGGCCGCATGAGATGGACCGGCGGTGTCTCGTCGAACGCTTCCTCGTAGTCGCTGAGAAATGTGTCGTTCGTGGCATCGCGCTTGTGGGAAGTGAACGAGAAACTCGCGTTGACTTCGGTGCCGCTTGCAAACCAGACATTGTACTCGATCTGTCCGCTGGCGCGGTCAGTGATTATCCGCTCGGTTCCGGGCGCAAACGGATTCTCGAACTGGTTGGCGGTGAGCCAGCCTCCGAGGCGAGTATCAGTCAGCAATCTACCTCTTAGGATCAGACGATCGGCAGTAAAGACATCATCGATGTAGAGATTTGCACCGGCATTCTTAGTGGTGGCACGAACCCGGTCAATCCAGCCATCCGGTTCATCTATGCCATTCGAGGCATTGATATCTCCCGTCTCGTCCAGTTCATCCTGTTCTGACTGCTGTGCGAACAGGAATACACCCCAGTTACCCTTGCGGGTACTCGCTGAGAAGTCGTATTTATTGGTGCCGTGCTCGCCGAATTCGATTCCAATGCGCCCTTCAGTCTTGCGCGGTACCGACGAGATAATGTTGATTGCTCCCGCGACCGCGTTGCTTCCGTAGAGAGCGGAACCGGCACCCTTCACGATCTCGATCTGGTCGACATCAGCGGTGCTCATCTGTTGCAGGCCGTACACACTCGTCAGACCGGAGTAGACCGGCTGTCCATCCAGCATTACCTGAGTATGATCCGCGCCCAGCCCCTGCATACGAAGAATACTGAAATTGCATCCCTGGCATTGCTGCTCGACCCGGATTCCGGCTTCGCCATCGAGTGCCTCAAATATGTTATGGGCCGATTTGTCCTCAATGGATGCCTTCGAGATCACCTCTGTGAAGACCGGCACGTCTTTGACATATCGCGGAGTGCGAGTTGCGGTGACGACGATTCCTCCCGCATCGATAGGAGCCGATAGCAGGCTCACGTTAAGTTCAAAGGGTTCGTCGTCTGACACTGTTATCCTGATGCGTTCGGTCTTGAAGCCGACAGCGGAGATAACGACAGTGCGCTTTCCAGGGGAGACATGCTCGAGATCGAATTTGCCGAGAGAATCGGCCATCGTTCCGAGGTTCGCGCCCTCGATCTGTATTGATGCGTACGGGACTGGCAGGCCGGTCCCCGACTCAGTGACCTCACCCGTTAAAGTTGTGGCGTTCAGGCTGACAGATCCGATGACGATGACCAGGATCGCAGCCAGAGCAGATATATGCTTGTACATGTTGAGCCTCGCTGGCTATGTGTTGTTGGTTAAATCTGTTTTCAAAAATCAGCTTCTTAGATACCGGCAGATTCGGGAGGGCCGCGTCTACATACGGAATTGGCATGGATGGGCAAGATAATGCACTGATCGCTCGAATCAGTCCTGAGCTGAATCGAGACCAGGCAGACGGGGGCGGGCGAATGGTCACTGATGTCCGCTTGAAGGAGCTTGCCGAGAGCGTTCAGAAACGCGTGTTCGTTTTGCGAGTGCTTGTGTCCCGATCCGCTATTCGAGTCACGTTCGACTGGATGACTGTGGACGACCACCCGCCCGTCAGGCAGAACATGAACGTGCAGATTCGAAACATACGCTAACTGGAAGAGCGCTAATGTAATGCTGACAGCCACTGCTGTCAGCCGCATCATGGTGATCCCGGCAAAAGCCGCATCCCTGATTCTCACTGCCATCTCCTAAGTGAAATTGACTTTCAATTTCATCCCGTCGCAGTTAACAAGAATACGGATGTGTTGTCAAGATGTTTGTGATTTATTTCACACAAATCTGCACAAAACAACTCTTGGTTAG